>CAYZHH010000010.1:0-6236 GCA_964478275.1 uncultured Candidatus Kuenenia sp. | reverse complement strand
CCCGCTATGCGACGAGTCGCATAGCCACACCGATCCCCGGCGGCGCATCACGCTGCGTGCGTAACGACGTAGATCTCAATGGCCGGCCCGTCAGTCGCTCCCAGCGGCCGGCGGGCCGGCTGTGGTTTCACAGCCAAGCCCACGGCGCGGCAGGCTGGTTCGAAGTCGACGGCGTGGGCTCGGCCCGGATCGGCGACAAGGCCGGCGCCATCCGTTGCCAGCGTGCGGACGATCATGCCGGCAAGGGCGACCGCATGGTGCTTCTCGTAGAGCACGTCGGCTGCCACGACGACGTCAAACTTTCTGAGGTGATGCGGTGGCTGGCGCCAATCAAGGAGCATCACGGAGAGCGACCCGGCAACGTTGCGATCGGCGTTGTACCGAACGCCCTCGAGCGCGACCTCCTCATAGTCGCTCGCTGTGGTCGAGAAGCCTCGCCGGGCGGCCACGATCGCGGGGAGTGCGAGGCCACAGCCCAGTTCGAGGAGTCGCCGGCCCTGCCCATCCATGAGGGCAATCTCCTCCGCAAGGACGATCGCCGATTCCCAAACATGAGCCCAGTAGGGAATCCGCTCGTCGCGGGCGAAGGCCTCCTCATCGATGAGCGAATCGACATCGGGTGGGCACCAGAGGCGATAGGGCGTGCCACGCACATCGATCACCCGCTCGACCGGTGAAAAACGCTCATAGGCCGCCACTGCCAGTGCTCCTGGCCCCGCTGGCACCGTCGCATGCATGGCCTGGGGCCTCCTCATCCGTCCATTCAGCAGGGAACGGCTCACGTCGGACGGAAAGGGGACCGTCCTCGGCACTCCCACCACCATCGTCTGCGGCGGGCAACGGTGTTGTACACTTCCATCACGCGAGGCGAAAATCGCTGGAGTTCCATGCCCATGCACCGCCGATCGGCCCTCTTCTGCTTGGCCACGGTCGTCAAGACAGCGCTTGTTTCCGCATACGCGATGGCGTCGGAACAAGCCACGAGCACCATCACCCGAATTGCCGGCCCGCGATGGAATGTGAATGGCGATTGGACCCCGAGCAGTGACGCCATTCAGCAGCACCTACTCACCTCGCACGGTATTCATCCAGACGGCCTGAGCCTCGAGCAGATGGTCGCCATGCACGACAACGACCATAACCGGACGGGCGCTCGGCACAGTCATGGGAAAAAAGAAGCCTCCAAGGGATCGACGAAGGGTTACGGAAAGTGGTGACGATTCGGTAATCCTGGGGGCGCACTGGGCGCCCCTCACCTGACACCGCCACCGGTTCTGGGCCCGATGGCGACGTCGCATGCATGGCCTGGCGTCCTCCCCACCCGCACATCCGGCAGGGGGAGAACCCAGGGATTCCCGCCCAGAGCGTCGCGTGTTGCCCTGCCATGTGGCACGATTACTCGGTCCCGTCCTCTGACCACCACCCGCGGCAGGCCTTCCATGATCACCGACTACGACCTGTACCTTCTCGGCGAAGGCCGCCACTGGAAGAGCTACGAGAAGCTCGGGGCACAGATCGAGACGCAGAGTGAGGTGAAAGGCGTGAACTTCAGCGTCTGGGCGCCGAATGCCGACCGGGTCGAGGTGGTCGGCGACTTCAACCACTGGAAGAGTGGTAGCCATCGGATGCGGAGGCGGATTCCGTCGGGCATCTGGGAACTGTTCGTGCCGGGACTTTCGGCGGGCACGATCTACAAGTATCGCGTCCATTGCCACGGCAGTGCCGGAGACCGGACCGACCCTTATGGCTTTGGCGCCGAGGTGCCCCCTCGTACCGCGTCGATCGTCACCGACCTGACGGCCTACCAGTGGAAGGACGCCGAATGGATGGCCACGCGGGCCGCCAAGAACGCCCTCGACGCCCCGATGAATGCCTACGAGGTTCACCTCGGGAGCTGGCGTCGCCCGGGTGACGCGCCCAACCGGTGGCTTAGCTACGCCGAGCTCGAACGGGATTTGGTCCCGTATGTCGTCGAGATGGGGTTCACGCACATCGAGCTCCTTCCGCCGACGGAGCATCCGCTTTCCGCAAGCTGGGGCTACCAGACGATCGGCCTCTTTGCTGCAACGAGTCGGTTTGGCTCGCCGCAGGATCTCATGTCGCTCATCGACGCGCTCCACCGCGCCGGCGTGAGCGTGATCATCGACTGGGTGCCGGCTCACTTCCCTCGCGACGCTCACGGCCTGCGGCAGTTCGACGGCACCGCGCTCTACGAGCACGAAGATCCCCGCAAGGGCGAGCATCCCGACTGGGGCACGATGATCTTCAATTACGGCCGCAACGAGGTGGCCAACTACCTCATCTCGTCGGCGCTCTTCTGGCTCGATCGGTATCACATCGACGGCCTGCGGGTGGATGCCGTGGCCTCCATGCTCTACCTCGACTACAGCCGCAAGGACGGTGAGTGGACGCCGAACTGCTTTGGCGGCCGCGAAAACCTCGAGGCGATCGAGTTCCTGAAACAGTTCAATGTCCAGACCCATGAGCACCATCCCGGCACGATCACGATCGCCGAGGAATCGACCGCCTGGGCGGGCGTGTCGCGGCCGACCTACGTGGGCGGCCTCGGCTTCACCTTCAAATGGAACATGGGATGGATGAACGACACGCTGCGGTACATGCGGCATGATCCCATCCACCGCAAGTATCACCACGACGAGCTCACCTTCAGCCTCATCTACGCCTTCCACGAAAACTTCGTCCTCCCGCTGTCGCACGACGAAGTGGTGCATGGCAAGGGCTCGCTGCTCGCCCAAATGCCGGGCGACCTCTGGCAGAAGTTTGCGAACCTCCGCCTGCTCTTTGCCTATATGTGGTGCCACCCTGGCAAGAAGCTGCTCTTCATGGGGGGCGAGTTTGGGCAGTGGAACGAATGGAATTTTGATGAGAGTCTGCAGTGGCATCTCCTGGAGTGGGAGAGCCACCGTGGATTGTCGCGGGTCGTCGCCGATCTGAATGACCTCGTTCGCCGTGAGCCCGCTCTCCACGAGCTCGACTTCGACGGCCGCGGCTTTGACTGGATCGACTGCCACAACTGGCAAGACAGCGTGCTGGCCTTCGCACGAAGGGCCCGCAACTCGGATGACTTTGTCATCGTGTGCTGCAATTTCACACCGGTTCCCCGCCAAGGCTACCGCCTGGGGGTGCCATGCGGGGGTGATTACGACGAGGTCTTCAACAGCGACTCGGCCTGGTATGGCGGTGGGAACGTCGGCAGCTCGGGAGCCCTCGTGGCCAAGGCCGAGCCGCACCACGGCCGGAAGCACTCGATCGCCGTAACGATCCCGCCCTTGGGCTGCGTCGTGCTCAAGCCGCGGCGATGAGCCCGCTCACTCTCGTGGTGACCGCAGCCAGGTGACGCCGTGCCGCTCCTCGATGTCGGCCATCCAACGGCCGAATGCGTCACGGGTCTCTTCCAAGGCAAGCGTTTCGAGCCGTCTCGGATCGAGTTCAACTCCCCGGAACCGCTCACGCAGGGTCTCGTCGTCGGGCTCGAACGATACCAGGCGAATGCAGTAACAGACGGTCTCCGGCTCGTTGAATGCCACGGCCGTGCCGCCCGGCTCGAGCGAAAACGCAGCCTCCATGAACGCTTCCCCGGCCATCGCGATGCCATCGGGATCGGAAAGCATGGGGGCTGAACCGAATGGTGCGGTGCCCCGTGTCAGCCAGGTGAAAGGACCAACCGTCGTGGCCTCGAGCCCTTCGCCGCCAGCGATGGCCTCTGCCAACGTCTTAGACTTGGCACTCGCCACGATCGCCTCGGCCCGCTTGCGCGCCAGCGGACGGGCTTCCAGGAGCTTCCAGACCCGCTCAACCTCGGGCCTGATCTCAGAAAATGGCGGAGTGAACTGCGGCCGATTCTCGGTCTTCCACGAGAGATATCGAATTCCCGTGATGTCGCGGGTCTCGACGGGACGGAAACGCGGGGCTTCGGGGGCCAGCACCATGGCATCCCATCGCTGCTGTCGCATACCGAACCGCTCAGAGAACGCGATCTGAAAGCTCCTGCCGATCCCGCCCGAGCTGACTGCCTCGGCGGGTTTCACAAACTCGGATCGCACACCCTCGAGACCATGCTCAGAAGCGAGCTTCATCACGTCGGGCGGAGGAGGCACTTTCTCACCGAGACCAATGGCCATCTCGACAGCGTCGGAGTGCGCGGCGACCTTCGCCGCCACAGCCCCGAAAGCGTCGGCGATCTTTCGGTCGGCCGCTTGCTGAGCCAGGCGTTTGCGGATGTCGTCTCGGACCTTGTCGAGCGGCTCGAATTCCGGCGGCGCTTCTTTGCCTGCTTCGGCCGTGGGCTTGTCTTCAGCCTGCTTCACTTCCGGAGTTTCAGGAGTTTTGGCATCTGCGTCGGCGGCAGTTGCTTCCGGGCCCTTCTCCGATGCAGGCGGTTCCACGGATGTTTCGGGGGCACTCGCGGCGGCTTCCGCCTCACCGCGTGCAGTCTCGCCGGGCTGCCGGAAGGACACTCGATGGATCGTGCGTGACGGCCTCCCGGCACCCTCATCAGGGGCAGCCTTCGTGTCGGTCGCGGGCTTCTCAGTCGATGGTGCTTCCGCGGCTGGCTCAGGATCGGCAGGCTTCACCGGTGCCGCGTCCGCAGGCTCCGTCCCGGCTTCCGCTTCGGGCGCCGTCGCCTCGGGAGCCTTATCCTTCTCGCCTGCCGCCGGTGGCTCGATCACTTTCTTGAAGAGCGATTCCTTGTTTTCGTCGTAAAACTTCGAGATCTCCTCGTCCGTGACGGCTTTCTCGGCCTCGGCCACGAACAGGTCGGCCGGCGCGACGAGCGCGTCGTACCGTGCGCGGGCGGGCTCACGGAATCCGGGCGTGGTGCTACGGGCCTGCGGTAGCTGTTCGCCATACTCCGCGTAGAGCTTCTCGAGCGCCGCCGCGGAGGGCTCAGGCACCTCGCTCGAAAGCGACTCGACTGCGACCGGAACCACTTCGACCGTCGCGCCCTGTTCGAGCTTCCGGAACGCATCCCATCGCCAGCCCGGAGGGGCACCGGAAAAATCCGTTCCCCGCAGAAAAAACACCTGGAGTCGCTGGCCGAGGATGACCGTTCGGAGGCCCTCAAAAATGTCGGCCTCCGTCACGCCGGCGCGGTCACGGAGCTGCCCGATCTCGTCCTGCATCTGGGCAGATGTGACCATGTCCCCAGTCCACTGGCCGAGAAAGTCGTTGATGACCGCATCGCTGACGACGAACCCGTTGGCCTCGGCCTCGCGGGCCAAGAGCGCCGTGTTGACCACCGAAGCCTCGTCAACCGGCAGCGGCGGCTGCACCTGGTCATTGCCGGTGGCCGCGGCCTGAAGCGCCATCAGGAACTGGTTGACCGCCCGCCGGACCCTGACCGCCCTCTCGAGGTCACTTTCCCGGAGCCCGCCGCCATTCCAGCGGACCACAAGGCCATCGCCGGGGCCGGCGCTCCCGGCATCCATCTGAAGGAGCGGCGGGAGTACGAAGAAGGCGAGCATGGCCATGATGGCTACACAGGCCAACGTGGCCTTCTGATAGCGTCGAAAAAGGTGAAAGGAACCGGCCATGGTGTCGCCCAGGGGAAAAAACACGCCGCTCCCGCTCAGGGAACGGCGAAAACTCAGCCACTTGACAAGTCTGAAGGGAGCAGGGTAACGCTGTCTCCTTCAGGTCAGGCCGCGATTGTAGCGCCAGGCCTGCTGGCGCCAATCCCGATGTCCGTACGCCCCACTCACCCAGAGCCCCGTTTCCGCCCATGGCGAAGAAATCCCGCACCACTGGACGGAAAACCCGCACTTCACGGGCGACTTCCTCGGCTGCACCCTCGGCACGGGGCGACTTTCAGCTCGTCATCGTCGAGAGCCCCGCGAAGGCGAAGACGATCGAGAAATACCTCGGCCCGGGCTATGTGGTGAAGGCCTCGATCGGCCACATCCGCGACCTCCCGAAGCGGGCTCCGAAGGGCTCAAAGCAGCCGGTGCCTGGCGTTGATCTGGACCACGACTTCGAGCCCACCTACGAGATCGCTCCCGAAAAACTCAAAACCGTCACCGAACTGCGGAAGCTGGCCAAGTCTGCATCCGACATCTGGTTCGCGACCGACCTTGATCGGGAGGGAGAGGCGATCGCCTGGCATCTCACGCAGGTGCTCGGCGTCGACCCCGCTGATGCCAAGCGGGTGACGTTCGATGCCATCACGCGAAGCGAAGTGCAGCGGGCATTTCAGTCGCCGCGGGCCATCAACATGC
>CAYZHH010000009.1:12641-25941 GCA_964478275.1 uncultured Candidatus Kuenenia sp. | reverse complement strand
CCCCCTACGGCGACATGGACTTCAAGATTGCCGGGTCGCAAAACGGCATCACCGGTATCCAGCTCGACCTGAAGATCAACGGCATCTCACGGGAGATCATTGCGGCAACGCTCACGCAGTCTCGCGAGGCTCGCCTGGAGATCCTCAAGGCGATGCTCTCGGCGATTCGTCGGCCGCGGCCGGAGATTTCGGTGTGGGCACCACGGCTTCTGCGGACCCGAATCAATCCTGAGAAGATTGGGCTCCTGATCGGCCCCGGCGGCAAGACGATCCGCGCGATCCAGGAATCCACGGGAGCGAGCATCGACGTCGAGGACGACGGCACCGTCACGGTGGCCAGCCACGACGCCGAAGGGGCGATGGCTGCCATGGCACAGGTGGAGGCGCTCACAGCCTCGATCCAGATCGGCCGCGTCTACGAAGGCCGCGTGACGAGCGTGAAGGAGTTTGGTGCCTTTGTTGAACTCGTGCCTGGCAAGGATGGCCTCTGTCATATCAGCGAGCTCTCCGACGAGTATGTCTCAAGCGTGGGCGATATCTGCCGCGTGGGCGACACGATGCGGGTGAAGGTCATCGCGGTCGATGATCAAGACCGCGTCAAGCTCAGCCGCAAGGCAGCCATGCGTGAGGCAGCCGAGACAACAGCGGGGACCGGCGCGCCGACGGAATGATCCGCTGGCCGCATTGGTGGCGGTAGGGAGCGGACACGTGGCCCCTGACAACAAGCGGGACATGCCTCCCGCGGAAACCTATGCGGAGTTTGCGGCACTCGTGGGCGGCCTCGCCCACGAGATCCGCAACCCGCTTTCGACGATCCGGCTCAACATGGAGCTGCTCGCCGAGGACTTCGAAGAAACCGACCCCGAGTCACCAACGAAGCAGCGGGACCGCCGAGCCAAAGCCAAAATTGATCTCGTGCGGCAGGAGTGCGACAGGCTCGAGAAGCTCCTCGGGGATTTCCTCGACTTCGCGAGACAGGAATCGCTCACTCCTGAGCCTGGCAACCTCAACACCGAGCTCGAGCAGCTCCTCGACTTCTTCGCGATCCGTGCTGCCGATGCCGGCGTGGACATCGTCCGTTACCTCGATCCGGAGCTTCCCAGCGTCCGACTCGACCGCGAGACGTTCCGCTCTGCAGTCTTGAACCTCCTGCTCAACGCCGTGCAGGCGATGGACGCGGGTGGGCAACTCGTGGTCCGCACTCGTGCCGCTGGCCTCGGGGTGCTCGTCGAGCTCATCGATACAGGTCCTGGCATGGATGCCGAGACGCTCGGAAAGGTGTTCCTTGCCTTCTACACGACGAAGCAGGGTGGCTCGGGGCTCGGTCTGCCGACCGCCCGCAAGATCATCGAAGCTCATGGAGGTACGATCGACGTTGAAAGCACACCCGGGCGAGGCACGAAGGTGACAATCTGGCTGCCGGCTCCACCGCGGCTCCCCCCATCGGACCGCGGCGTCCATCCGCGGCTGGACTGACCCGCTCGCCCCCCCGTACCATCCGACTCATGCCATCGTCCCCACCGCATGCCCGGCCAACTGAACCTCCAGCCACACGCTCCGGTGCCGAGAGCGTGCGGCTCCTCGTTGTCGACAACGACATCGTCCACGCTCGCACGATGGGGGAAGCACTCGGGAAGCTCGGGCTCGATGTGACGGTGGTGGGTAGCGGCAGCGAGGGGGCTCGGCGAATCGGGCAAGAATCCTTCGACGTGGTCGTCACCGATCTGATGATGAACGATATCGGCGGGCTCGAGATCCTCGCTCGGGCCAAGCAGGCCTCACCGGATACCGAGGTCATCGTGGTCACCGGCCACGGCACAATTCCCTCGGCCGTCCATGCCATGCAGCAGGGGGCGCTGACCTACCTCCAGAAGCCACTCGATCTCGGCCAGCTGCGGGCGGCCGTCGAGAAGGCCTCCGAGGGGGTCCGCCTCAAGCGGCAGAACCTCGAGCTCAATCGCCGCCTCGACGAGAAGTTCGGCTTCGAAGGAGTGATCGGATCGAGCGTACCGATGCTCGCCCTCATCGAGCGGATGAAGCGAATCGCCCCGACCGATGCGACCGTGCTCATCCAGGGAGAAACGGGCACCGGCAAGGAGCTCGTTGCCCAGGCGATTCATCAGAATAGTCCGCGCAAGGCCAAGCCGTTTGTGGCTCTCAACTGCGCCGCCCTGAGCGAGCACATCCTCGAGAGCGAGCTTTTTGGCCACGTAAAGGGTGCGTTCACCGATGCCTCGAGCGACCGTATCGGCAAGTTTGAGTATGCCAACGGCGGAACCCTCTTCCTCGACGAGGTGGGGGACATGCCGATGGCCACGCAGATCAAGCTCTTGCGTGTGCTCGAATCGGCAGAGATCACACGAGTGGGCTCGAACACGCCCGTGAAGGTGCATGTGCGTATCCTTTCCGCAACCAATCGCAACCTCGAGGATGCCATCGCATCGGGCAGCTTCCGAAGCGACCTGTATCACCGACTGAAGGTCGTCACCGTGGCGATTCCGCCCCTTCGCGACCGCGCCGGTGATACTCCCCTCCTCATCGAGCACTTCGTGAAGCAGTTTGCCAAGCGACATGGAAAGGGAATCAAAGGGGTCTCCCTCCCGGCGCGGGTCAAGCTCGGCTCCTACGCATGGCCGGGCAACGTCCGACAGTTGCGAAACGTCGTCGAGAGCATGGTGGTGGTGGACTGTGACGAACTCCTCGACGTCGATGATTTGCCACTCGAGCTCGAGCCCGATGTGCCGGCAGCGGCAAGTCCGGCGGGAATCGAGGCGGGCCTCTCTGCCTTGGTCGGCAAGCCGCTCGAGGAGATCGAGAGACTCTTCATCCGTGCGACGCTCGCATTCACCGGGGGCAATCGGGAGCAGGCGGCGTCCATGCTCGAAATCGGTGAGCGGACGCTCTACCGAAAAATCAAGGAGCTCAACAAGTCATGACTGCCGCGCGTGCCACGACGGTAAGGCAGCGGATCGCGAAGCTCTCGCCTTCAGTGGTCAATCGGATCGCGGCTGGTGAGGTCGTAGAACGGCCTGCAAGTGTCGTCAAGGAACTGCTCGAGAACGCGCTCGACGCAGATCCATCCCGTATCGATGTCGAGCTCGAACAAGGAGGCATCGCGCTCGTCCGGATCGTGGATGATGGGGGTGGCATTCCCGCGGACGAGTTGCCCCTGGCGATCGCTCCTCACGCCACGAGCAAGCTCCGGACGGCCGAGGATCTCGACCGGATTGCCACACTCGGATTTCGCGGCGAGGCGCTGGCGAGCATCGGCGAGGTGGCCAGACTCACCATTCGCTCGCGGCCGGAAGGCGAGGCGGGCGCATCGATCACCGTGGACGGTGGCCGCATCGGCGAGGTCATTCCCGACGGCTGCTCAGCGGGCACGATCGTTGAGGTACGTCAGCTTTTCGGTAACGTGCCGGCGCGGCGGGCATTTCTCCGAGCCCCGCAGACGGAATGGACACACGCCGCTGAGGCATTCGTGAGAACGGCCCTGGCCCATCAGGGGGTTGCGTTTTCGCTGACCCATCAGCCCTCGGCCTCAGCCCGGCCGCGGCGCGTGCACGATCTTCCAGCCGTGGGCAGTTGGCGGGACCGGATTGCCGGTCTCTTTGGCCACGAGTTTGCGGACCGCCTCCTCGAGATCGAGGCCGACGACGGAGACATCACGGTGTCGGGGTATGTCGGCCGCCCTGAAGACGACATGGCAAGTCAACGGCTCCAGCACCTCTTCGTGGCAGGCCGGCCCTTCCGCGACCGGTCGATCCTCCATGCGATTCAGGAGGCGTATCGTGGCCTCCTGCTCTCGGGGCGGCAGCCGATCGCGTTCCTCCGATTCGACCTTCCACCCGATGCGGTGGATGTGAACGTTCATCCGGCCAAGATGGAGGTGCGGTTCCGGGAGCCTTCTCGCCTCTACCGGCTCGTCCTCTCGGCGCTTCGCACTCGTTTTCTGGCAGATGGGACAGGGACACGGCTCGTGCCGCCGCTCCCAGCGTCCACGGCCGAGCGATTGAACGACAACGTGCCCTCGTTTTTGCCGTTCTCAAGCGATCCACTCGTCGCTCCTGCGTTCAACGATCAGAGAGCTCCGTCGGCAGTCACTCCGTCTCCTCACCACGCGTCGTTCACGGCTCCACCACCTGCCTGGGAAACCCATACAGGCGATGACGACGGCCTCGCGGTCCAGATGCACGACCGCTACATCGTCGTGGAGACGCCTTCGGGTATCGACGTGATCGACCAGCATGCGCTTCACGAGCGGCTTCTGTATGAGAAGCTCAAGGCCTCGGTGGCCTCAGGCGGGCTCGAAGTGCAGCGACTCCTCGTTCCGGAACGGCTCGACCTCACGCCCGCCGAGCTTGAGCTCGTGGAGGAGCATGGTGCCACGCTCGAGCGAGCTGGCATGCGGATCGAACCGTTCGGCGGATCGACGGTGATCGTCACCTCGAAACCGGTCCTCGCCGGAAAAACCCCGGCTGTTCAGATCGTCCGCGAGGTGCTCGACCGGCTCGCTGCCTCGGCGTCATCCGGCGGTTCCCCTGCCCTGCTGATTGACGAGGTGCTTCACGGGATGTCGTGTAAGGCCGCGATCAAGGCGGGCGATCGTCTCTCGCCGGCCGAGGTTGCATCGCTTGTTCGCGACCGGCGCCTGGTGGCGGAATCACACCATTGCCCGCACGGCCGCCCCACATCGCTCACGCTCTCGCGGCAGGATCTCGACCGCCAGTTCCGCCGCACCTAACGTTCACTTGAGGCCCCATCATGATCTGTGTGAGTATCGGACGCGGCCGGCACCGGCACGTCATAGCGGAACACCACCATCTGGCTGAAAACGACGTGACCCTCGTCGAGCTTCGGCTTGACTACATCCAGGGCGCGGTTCAGGTGAATCGGCTCCTGAAGGATCGCCCCTGCCCCGCCATCATCACCTGTCGCCGCAAAATCGACGGTGGCCGCTGGGAGTACTCCGAGGAGGCTCGCCTCCAGCTCATCAGGCTGGCCATTGCCGAGGGCGCCGACTTCGTCGATCTGGAGGACGATGTGGCTGGCAAGGTACCGCGGTACGGAAAGACAAAACGCATCGTGAGCCACCACGACATGCTCCGCACTCCGGCCGACCTTCCCGCGCTGCATGCCCAGATGGCGGCGATGGATGCCGATATCGTGAAGATCGCCACGATGGCCAACCACCCGACCGACAATCTGCGCATGCTGGAGCTCATCCGGGCCGCGAAGGTTCCCACCATAGGCATCTGCATGGGGGACATCGGTGTGCCGACGAGGATTCTCTGCGGCCGCGCCGGAGCCCCGTTTGTCTATGCCACGTTCAACGACGAGCGGGCCCTGGCGCCTGGGCAGATTGGATGGAAGGCGATGCGGGACATGTACCGCTACGACACCATTCGGCCCACCACGAAGATTTACGGCGTCGTCGCCGATCCCGTGGCCCACAGCCTGAGCCCCGCCGTGCACAACGCCGCCTGCGCGGCAGCCGGCATCGATGCTGTGTATGTGCCGTTCCGCGTTCCAGCCGATCAGCTCGAGGAGTTTCTCTCCGAGGCCCCTCGCTGGCCCCTCGCTGGCCTGAGTGTCACGATCCCGCACAAGGAGGCGGTGCTCGCAACGTGCAGCTTACGGGACGATCTCGTCAAGGCCATCGGGGCAGCCAACACCCTGACTTTCACGCCGGAGGGTATCGTCGCCGGCAACACGGACGCGATCGCGGCGGTGGAAAGCCTCCAGGCAGTGCTCGCGGAAAGCGAACAGACCAAGGGTGAGGACGGCCTCGGCGTGAAGACAGCGCTCGTCCTCGGTGCGGGAGGCGCCGCACGGGCGGTGGCTTTCGGCCTCAAGCAGCGGGGCGTCGAGGTCACGATCGCGTCGCGAACGCTTGAGCGAGGTCGGAAGGTAGCCGATGATGTGGGCTGCAAGGCCATCGACTGGGCATCCCGCCACCGAATGCCGAACCACTGCATCGTGAACGCCACGCCCATCGGCATGCATCCCGACGTGAATGCGACTCCATTCGACAGGGAGCACTTGCGGCCCTACATGGTGGTCTTCGACACGGTTTATAATCCCGAGAATACGCTCTTCATCAAGGAGGCTCGGGCGGTGGGCTGCCGCATCGTGACGGGGGTCGAGATGTTCGTGCGGCAGGCGGCCATCCAGTTTCGCTCGTGGCACGGTGTCGAGCCGCCGCACGCGATCATGCGAGAGGCGCTCAAGCAGGCCACCGCGTCCGCCAAGCAGCCATCCTGACCATCACCGGGGACGACACCAGACACCCATGCCACGCGTGACGCTCATCGGCTATCGAGGCAGCGGCAAGTCGGCGGTGGCCGCGGCCCTCGCGGATCAGTTCGGCTGCCCTTGGTGCGATGCCGACGAGATCCTCGAGCATGAGGTCGGAGTGTCCATCGCGGACCTCGTCGCCCAACGCGGCGAATCAGTCTTCCGCGACGCCGAGGCGGCGATCCTTGATCAGCTTTTGTCGCGTGATTCGGAGGTTCTTGCCACCGGGGGTGGGGTCATTCTCCGTGCCGAGAACCGAGAACAATTACTGAGGCGTGGCAGGCCGGTGGTCTGGCTTTCGGCGCCAGTGGACGTGCTCCGTGGCCGGCTTGCATCCGATCCGTCCACGGCTACCCGCCGGCCGGCGCTCGGGGGCGGTGATGTGCTTGACGAGGTCACCGCGGCCGTCGCTCACCGTGAGCCCTTGTATCGCGAGGTCGCCAACGGTGTCATCGACACCGCTGTGGATACGCCCAAACGCATAGCCGAGCGAATCGCTGCCTGGCTCGACAGCCCTCGGTCGGAGATCATTCCATGAACGGGCAGCTCCTCACTCCCTGGTTTCTATCTCCCCTCATGCTCCTCGCCATCCTGCCCGTGGCAGCGATCGCGGCCCGGCTCCTCACGCGGGGTGTGTCTCGTCTCGTCGAGCCGCAACGCGGTGATGCCCGCACCCACCGCATCGTGGAAGTGGCCACCGTGGTGACGGCCGCGGCTCTGTGGTGGTGGGAGGTGATCCTTCAGGGCCAACTGCCGACGGGTGTGGTCGCTTCCACTGGCGAGCTTGTCATCCGCTATGCAGCTCACATGACCCTTTTCCTATTCCTGGCCGCTGCCGCGTGGGTCGATCTCCGAGATCGCGTGATCCCCGACGCCATTACCGTTCCAGGCGTTCTTGCCGGCGTCGGATGGAACGCGATGTTTCCCTTCACGCTCCTGCCGATTGCCACGTTCGTCGAGCGCTCATTCGCAACGCCCGCGATCACACCTGACGTTCTCGCCGTTGGTGGTGGCCTCGCTGCAACCGCTTTGCCGGAATCGATGACAGGCAGCATCGGTCTCGTTCTCGTGGCTATTGTCTTCGCCACATGGTGGTGGTTCGGGACCGCACCCGACGACAGACCGCCGTCATCGGAGGCTGATGCAAATGTCCGTCGAACGCTCAGTATCCGAGCGCTCGTTGCCATTGCCGGGAGTGGCATGCTCGTTGCGGCCTGGTGCGTGGGCGGCGACCACTGGGCAGGTGCAGTGACGGCGCTCGCGGGCCTCGCCGTGTCGGGGGGTCTCGTCTGGGCGACGCGAACGGGCGCATCGTGGGCGATTGGCCGCGAAGCGATGGGGTTTGGGGACGTCACGCTCATGGCGATGGCAGGCGCCTGGCTTGGCTGGCAAGCCTGCCTTCTGGCCTGCGTGATCGCGGTCTTTCTTGGGCTCGTCCATGGCTTGACCCAGCTCCTCGTGCGCTCGGAGTCGGAATTGCCCTTCGGGCCGAGCCTCTGCCTCGGCCTTGCCGTCGTCGTCGTTGGCTGGCGTCCGCTCTGGGACATGGCCGCGCCACAGTTCGAGAGGCCGCTGGATATGGCCGTCGTGGTCGGCCTGGTGATCGTGATGACTGCGGTCACGCTCTGGGCATGGGCCCGGTTCCGTGGCCTCCCGTCGCAACGGCCCGACTGACGTTTTACGGCCTCACACGCGCCCTTTCGTGGCCTTGCCTGGCCTGCCCGGGCGGCCTACGATCCCCGCCCCTCGCCCGCGGGATCGCGCCATGCGCCCACGCCTCACCCTTCACATCGTGACGTCCTTCGTCATCGTCGCCCTCGGCGTGACGGGCTGCTCCAACAATCCTTTCAAGACCGCGCCTCCGGCTGCGCCGCTGATGCTCGAGCCGCCGCTTGGCGTGTCGGCACCCGCACACACGCTCCCCCAGATGAGCGCGATGCCACCGCTTCCGTCCTACGCAGACCTCGACGGCCGGCAGCTCGAAGCAGCACTCGTCCGTTCCCGCAGCGAGTCGCAGGTCATGCAGGATGAGATCGCCGCCCTTCGTGATCAGCT
Source organism: uncultured Candidatus Kuenenia sp. (assembly GCA_964478275.1). Lineage (GTDB taxonomy): Bacteria > Planctomycetota > Planctomycetia > Pirellulales > UBA1268 > QWPN01. The sequence continues at coordinate 17,589 of CAYZHH010000009.1, read as the reverse complement.
TGCAAGCACATCCCAGCAACTCGCGCAGGTGAGAACGGCCGGTATGTCGCCGGCGGCAGCGACCGGCGGTGGGGCACCGGGAGCGGCTGCGTCTACCCCGTCAACGACCATGCGTTCGGCTCTCGCCGAGCTCGCGCTGCCAGATCTCGAACCACGGTTCGACGGCACCGTTGTTCGGATCGACATCCCAGCCGACCGGATCTTCGATGGGAGCACGGCCAATCTCCTTCCGGGTGGCACGGCGCTGCTGACACAGATCGCGGGGGAGCTCCAGCGGGTGTACCCAGGCCACTTCATCGGCATTGAAGGACATCTCGACAACGAGCCACTCCAGAACGCGACGTGGGCCTCGCCACACCAACTCACCGCTGCCCGGGCCGCGGCCGTCTTCGACTTCCTCACGACGCGCACGCCCATGCGCGAAAGCCAGCTCTTTCTCGTGGCCCACGGCGCGAACCATCCGCTCGTCTCGAATGCCACGGCTGCCGGCCGAGCCCGCAACCGCCGCATCGAGCTTGTGATCTATCCTGAGCGCATTGGCGGAGACGGCTGACGACCGGGAGGCTGGCGGAATCGGCGACTCCTTGAGGAGCGTTGAAAATCGCGGTCCCAAGGGGTTCACGCGAAGCCGTCGTACGCGTGCCACCCCAGAGACGGTCACCGCGATTTCTGTTCGCGACGAGACTGCTGCCGTTCCGGCGGCCGGCACACGCCCGAAGAGATGCTCCCGCTTTCGGGGCGTCGCGCCGAGCCGTACACTCCCTCCATGATCACCATCGTCGATTACGGCAGCGGCAACCTCCGGAGCGTCCAGAAGGCCTTCGAGAAGTGTGGTGCGGCTGCCGCGATCACGAGCGATCCTGACGCCGTCGCCGCGGCTGAGCGACTTGTCCTGCCTGGGGTGGGCGCGTTCGGCGACGCCATGAATGCCCTTCATGGCCGCGGCCTCGTCGAGCCAATCCGTCGATACCTCATGGCTGACAAGCCGTTTCTCGGGATCTGCATGGGACTCCAACTGCTCTTCGAAACAGGGTACGAAGGGGGCCACCATGCGGGCCTCGCCATTCTGCCCGGGGAGGTCGTGCGGTTCGACCTGCCGACCGGCTTCAAGGTTCCTCACATGGGCTGGAACACAACGCGGTGGCAGGGCGATTGGCGACCATCCGGTGATGACGAGCACTTCTACTTCGTTCACTCTTACTACGCTCGGCCTACCGACACCACGATTGTCGCGGCAGTGACCGACTATGGCGGCGACTTCTGCGCGGCGGTACGTCGCGGCAACCTCTATGCGACGCAGTTTCACCCCGAGAAAAGCCAGGAGGCAGGCCTCCGGCTGCTCACCTCATGGCTTACGGCGACCGAGATCGCCTGTTCCTGACCGGAGACGTTGACGATGGAACTGTGGCCGGCAATCGATCTGCGTGGCGGCAAGTGCGTGAGGCTCCTGCAGGGAGACTACGCTCGTGAGACCATCTTCGGAGATGATCCCGTCGCGGTGGCCCGTGGATTCGTTGAGGCTGGCGCTCGACGGCTGCACATCGTCGATCTCGATGGCGCCCGCGACGGCACGCCCACGCAGGCCAACCTCGTCGCAGCGATGGTGGCCGCAGCGGGTGTACCCTGTCAGCTCGGCGGCGGCGTGCGGTCGCTCGAGACAGTCGGTCGCTACCTGGCCGCAGGTGTCGATCGCGTGGTGGTGGGCAGCGTGGCGATCGAGTCACCCGAGCTTCTCGTGGACATGGCCACGGCGTTCCCCGGACGGATTGTTCTCGGGCTCGACGCCCGTGATGGCCGCGTCGCTGTCCGAGGCTGGCTCGAAACAAGCGAGCTCGAGGCACTCGACGTGGCCCGCCGACATGCCAACCTGCCGTTGGCAGCGATCGTGTTCACCGACATCGCCACCGACGGCATGCTCACCGGCCCCAACCTCCCGGCCCTCGAGGCCATGGTGAAGTCGGTCCCCGTGCCCATCGTTGCCTCTGGTGGCATCGCCACGGCCGACGACATCCGCCGCGTGGCGACGACGGGTGCGGCGGGCTGCATCGTGGGCCGCGCGCTCTACGAAGGCGCGGTCACCATTCCCGCTGCTGTCGAGGCAGCCGGCGACGACTCCTGAATTCGCCCATTCTGCCTGGCTTCCCAGAGCCACTGGGCGGATCACCATTCTCCGCGAAAACCCGCGGGAACCTTCAATTCCACCGTCCATTCCCGCCGACCGATAGCGTGGGCCGTTTGCGGACTGCCACCCTCGCTCCCTACGATCGACTTCCATGTCTACTGACGTGCGCATCAAGGAGCAGTTGCCCGAGCTCACTCGGCGGATCGTCGAGACCTACCAGCTCTCCCCGGCGATCCACCACCTCGGCCACTGCCCCCTGCCGAGTTACGACACGATTGTGAGCGTCTGCGAGGATCTCAAGGAGATTCTCTATCCGGGCTATCGGCGTCGCGAGAATCTCCATCTGGGCAACGTCACCTATCACGTAGGCGACTTGATCGACGGGCTCCACGACAAGCTCACCACCCAAATCGGCCGAGCGCTGCGGCATATCGTCTCGGCAGGCCGGATGGCGAGTGAGGCCGGTATCGAGCCGATACCGATGCCTGATGCGGTTCGCGGCTGCACCGAGGAAGCCGACTTCGAAGCCCTCGGGCAAGCCAAAGCGATCGAGTTCTTGGAGCGAATTCCGGACGTTCGCCGGGTCTTGGCGACCGACGTTCAGGCTGCCTACGAAGGCGACCCGGCCGTGCGGACACTCGATGAGATCATCTTCTGCTATCCCGGGCTTGAGGCTGTGACGATCCATCGTCTCGCGCATCTTCTGCACCGGCTCGAAATCCCACTGATCCCGCGAATGATGGCGGAGTGGTCCCACTCGCGAACGGGCATCGACATCCATCCCGGCGCTACGATCGGCGACCACTTTTTCATCGACCACGGCACCGGTGTCGTGATCGGCGAGACCTGCGAGATCGGGAGCCGTGTGAAGCTCTACCAGGGTGTCACGCTCGGCGCCCTCTCATTCCAGACCGACGCTGATGGCCATCTCGTCCGCGGCACGAAGCGACATCCCACGATCGAGGATCGCGTCGTCATTTACGCCAACGCGACCGTGCTCGGTGGTGGCACGCGGATCGGCCACGACTCGGTGATTGGCAGCAGCGTTTGGCTCACCCGCTCGGTGGACCCGCACACCACGGTCGTCCTCGAGCGGCCCAAGCTCCGCATGCGTGGCGAAGCCCCCGAGCCATCCCTCGACTGGCAGATATAGCTTCACGGCTTCGCGGCCATCCATGGCAATCCTGTTCGGCACGACGATTGCGTGGACGACAGAAGCACCCCGCATTGGTTCGCCGGCGGTGACATGCTCGGAGCCATCGCGACTTTGCGAATGCAGGCTCAGGGATGACTGAGAATTGCCTGGCCGCGCAAAGATGCTCGGCTCCTGCGCGTGCCCCCGACCGGCTCCTCAGCATCGAAATGGTGCTGTTTCACACACTCGGCTACCTGCCAGAGCCTGAAGTTGTCTTGCTCCCGTCGGAACTGGAATTTTCGCGGTGAGGGGTTAGCCTACCCTTTCCCTCGGAGGATTCCATTCCATGACCCAGCCAATCCAGAAGCGCAAGCGGCTCTCCGGCCCTGAGAAGCTCGCCATCGTCAGGCGGTACCTCGTCGACCACGCCCGAAAAACCTATTGACGGCTGTCGAAAATGGCGGCGCGGGGCCTGGAACTGAATCGACTCGCGGACCTGGCTGCGCCATCGCGAAAGGAGCGGCATCGGTATCACGGCACCGCCCGCATCGCGTCATGCAAGCTGCTCGCGTGGATTGCTGAGGCGTTTCCGTTGGTGCGCCCAGCATGCGGCGGCGGCAGACGACTCATTGCATTCACCGTCGATCCGGGGCCGATTCGGAAGGTGCTTGCCCATGTCGGCGAGCCGGTTGAGCCGCAGCCCCATTTGACACGTCGCAGCCGGATACGGGTACGCCGAGTCGCCAGTTGGCCCGCAGCCACACGTTGCGAAAGGGCTGTTGGCTGTCCTATCCCTTACTCCGTGGAAACTTCCTTTAAAGCTTGCATTCGCGAGGGGTTGCCCGTGCCGTGGAGCCGGCGTAGGAGACAAGCGAAGCCAGGATGACGAAGCGCAGCAAACTCCGAGTGAGCGAAGGGCAGGATGCCCGTAGCGAACGTCCGGCGATGCGGCACGGGCAATACCGAGCCGCCGCCAACCCTCACCGCCCCAACGCTGGAGCCTCTACCGGCCCACCATGCGTCCCATGGAAGCCACGACGTCGAGCAGCGATGCAGACTGGGCGGAGAGTTGCTCGGCCGAAGCCGACCCCTGCTCCGAAGCCGCAGCAGTGTTCTGGCTCACCTGTTCGATCTGGCCGAGCGCCGATCCGATCCGCTCTACGGCTTTGAGCTGCTCGCGGCTCCCGCCGTGAACCTCCTCCACAAGCGACCGCACCTTCGCCGACTGCTCGGCCAGCGACGCAATGGCCGCCGAAACCTCGTCCACCTTCGCGCGACCCGAGTTTGCCCGAGCAATCGATTCCTCGATGAGCAAGGCCGTTTCCTTGGCAGCCTTGGCCGACCGCTGAGCCAGACTGCGGACCTCGTCGGCCACGACTGCGAAACCGAGCCCCGCGTCGCCGGCCCGCGCAGCCTCGACGGCGGCATTCAGGGCCAAGATGTTCGTTTGAAAGGCAATCTCGTCAATGACCCTATTGATCTTCGAGATGCGGCCGCCCGCCTCGTCGATCGCCTCCATGGCACGCACCATTTCGCCAAGCCGCTCGGCGGCCGCGCCAAACTGGTCGCGCTCGCGACCGACCACCTCCGCGGCTGCCTGCGTCCGCCTGGCATTCTCGGTGGCCATGGCACTTGTCTCGCGAGACGACGCGGAAATATCCTCGACAGCGGCCACCTGTTCGGAGGCACCC
>CAYZHH010000009.1:10756-12631 GCA_964478275.1 uncultured Candidatus Kuenenia sp. | reverse complement strand
GACTTCCCGCCGCAAGCTCGGTCGCTCCACTCCCGACATTCTCAGCGGTGGTCGCAAGCTGATCGATCGCGCGGCGCAGCCCCTTGCCGTGGGCGGCAAGAGTGGCCCACGTGGTGACTGTTGCAACCGCCGCCAAGGCGAGGATGAAAATCGCTAGGACGTCGTTTCGCCAGTCGATGGCGACGACTTCGGCCTCGGTGCGGGCGTCGATCATCACTTCAAACTCGGTGATGGGGCCCATGATGGTCGCCTTATCGGCATGGTACTTGGGGTCGTGCATGAGCCGCCGAGCGAGCTCGAAGTCGGCTTCGCCCTTCGTGGTGTAGCCCCCGCGTCCATCTGCGAACTGACCTTTGACGGCATGCATGGCAATCGTCTCGGTCGTGACGAGGGCATTGGAGTTGTCTTCGGCTTCCTCGAGCTTGCCAAACTCGTCGCGCGTAAACCCCTGCTCTTCCATGAGGGTCCGCAAGGCGGCCGTCCGACCGTCCGGCCGTGGAGCCTCACCGTTTCGGACCGCGAGAATGTGCCAATACTCATCCTCGTACGACGGATCGCCCGTGACCACATACGTGCGGGCGGTGCGGGTGAGCTCGTCCGAGCTGCGCCGTAGCTCATTGGCCAGGCGGTATGAGTTCTGGCGATTCGCGTGTGCAAGGCTCAACGCCCACTGATTCCAGAAGGCGAGAAACGAGAGCACGAGGAGGCCCACGACGGGGCCGATTGTTGTGAGTTTGAGCCGCTGGAGGGTGTTCATGGAACCTGTGCCGATGATTTTCACCGGCGTTGGGAGCGGGCCGGTCGCCAAGTCTAGTTCGCGGTGACGGGCGCGGGCCACGACGGCCACACCACCGGATTTCCCGTCACAACACGACCCCGAGGCCCGTTTTTCCGTCCGCGGCTTTGCGGCGCCTGCGGCAAGCTAGGATTTTCGGATGCCACCCGCGGTGTGCGGAGCGGCAGCGGCTTGGCAGCGAGCGACGATGCCTTCAGAAGACCTGATCGATGGAATCCGTAACCTGCTTCGCAGGATCGGGCTCGAGCTAGCGTTTGTCGACGCCGCGAAGGACGGCAGCACCGGTCCGCTCAAGCCACTGCTTCAGGAGCTCGAGGCCGCCGTCCGTGGCACGGCGCCCGACGCGATCGTCTCCGCGGTAGCCGTCGCTTCGTCCTGGCTCAGCGGCCCCCAGACCGATACGGTCGAGCGGCTGACGATCTGGCATCCGTGGCTCGACGAGGCGATCACCGCCTGGAGTCGTGGCACCTCACTTCCCCCCTTGCCAACTGCGCTGACGCAGCCACCTGCCACGACGTCCGCGGGCCCCGCGCAGGCAGTCGTCCGTCGCCCTGCATCAATCGTGGCAGACTCCGTACCAGTAACGGTTCTGCCCGAAGGGCAAGATGGCGAGATGATGCGCCTGTTCTGCTCGGAAGCAGTCGAGCTCCTTCAAGAAATCGAACAGGGCGTCCTCGTCCTCGAGACATCCCCTCACGATGCCGACACGCTCGCCACGGTCTTTCGGGCGTTCCACACGCTCAAGGGAAATGCTGCCGTCATGAAGCTCGTGGTGCTTCAACGCCTGACGCACGAGCTTGAATCACTCCTCGACGCCGCTCGCCGGGGCGCTCGACCGCTGGATCGCGATGCGATCGAGATCGTCCTGGCCGGGGCCGATGCGGTAGCGGCCTATGTGGCCGAGACGAGCCGCCAGCTCGACGGACATGAGGTGGGCCGGGCGATTCCGCTCCCGGTGCAGGCGATCGTTGATCGCGTTCACGATCTTCTCGCGCAGCCAGCCGTGACGGCAACCAAGGCTCCGCACCCGGGCACGGTCCCACTCCCGGCAAAATCCGCTCAATCTGCTGGCGTGCCCC
>CAYZHH010000009.1:4086-10746 GCA_964478275.1 uncultured Candidatus Kuenenia sp. | reverse complement strand
CCCCGCGTGCGACGATCGCTCCACATGCAACGACTGAACCGCAGGCGGCTCTCGCTGCCACGGTCTCCACTCCGTCACCGCGGGCGCCAGAGTCGCCGACACCCGCTTCTGCTACCCCGCCGCCGACCCCACCTTCCGACGTACCGGGGGCAGCGCACGCCACAGGCTCGAGCGGCTCGGTCCGTGTGGATACGGCCAAGCTCGATGGGCTCCTCGACCTCGTGGGTGAGCTCGTCATCGCCCAGTCGATGGTGGTCGAGGCCGCCGGCGGCGGTGATGAATCGCTCGTTCGGTCCCTCACGCAGTTGCGGGGCATTACGTCGGACCTCCAACGCACGGCCATGGCGATTCGCATGGTGCCGATCCGAGGCGCCTTTCAAAAGATGGGGCGACTCGTGCGAGACACGGCCCTGAGCCTGGGCAAAGAGATCCGGCTCATAGTGGAGGGCGCCGAGACAGAGCTGGACCGCACGGTCATCGAGGAGATCGGTGATCCACTCGTCCACATGATCCGCAACGCTACCGATCACGCGATCGAATCTCCCGCCGAACGGATTGCGGCGGGGAAATCCGCAGTTGGCTCGATTACCCTCTCGGCGTGTCATCAGGGAGGGTTTGTCGTGGTACGGGTCTCCGACGATGGCCGAGGCCTCGACCCGGCACGCATCCGAGCGAAGGCCGTGGAGAAGGGGCTCATCCAGGCCGATGCCGTCCTCGACGCCCGCGACACGCTCGAGCTGATCTTTGCAGCCGGGTTCTCGACTGCCGCGCAGGTGACCGACCTCTCAGGCCGCGGCGTCGGCCTCGACGTTGTACGGCGAAACGTGGAGCGGGTTCGCGGCAAGGTTGAAGTCGAGTCGGTGAAAGGCCGCGGGACGACCTTTACGCTTTCTATGCCGCTGACCCTCGCCATCATCGAAGGGCTTGTCGTGGCCGTGGCCGGGCAGCGGTTCGTGATCCCAGCCCTTGCCGTCCGCGAGTCATTCCGCCCGCTTTCCACGGGCCTGTCTTCGGTCCACGGTCGCGGCGAGCTCGTCGCGGTGCGCGGCCAGCAGGTGCCTCTCGTCAGGCTCGGTCGCCATCTCGGAATCACCGGGGCGATCGAGGATGCGACTCAGGCGATCGTGGTCGTTCTGGAGGCAGGGAGTGACCGTCGATGCCTCCTGGTGGATGATCTTGTGGGCAAACAGGAGGTGGTGATCAAGCCCCTCGGTGAATCCTTCGCCGGACGGACACCCTTCGCTGGGGCAGCGATCCTCGGTGATGGCCGAGTTGGCCTGATCCTCGACTCCCTCGCGCTCGTCCGGCTCAGCCGAAGGTCCTCAACGGAGACGGCGGCTTGACCGCCCAGATGCCATGAACGACACCCGCACCCGCCTCCACGCCGACGAGCCGCAGGCCCGGGCCCGCCCCGGCAAGTACCTCACATTTCGCCTCGCGACGGAGACCTACGGCCTGCCGGTCCTTGCCGTACGGGAGATCATCCGCCTCTGTCCGATCACGCCGGTGGCCAACATGCCCCCCCATGTCCGCGGCGTGATCAATCTCCGAGGTCGGGTTATTCCGATCGTCGATCTTCGCGTGCGATTCGGCCTGACGGTCATGCCTGACCATGACCGCACCTGCATCGTCGTGGCCCAGGTGGCCTCGTCCACCGGCGGCAGCCGGCCGTATGCCATCGTGGTGGACGCGGTGGATGAAGTCGCCGTGCTTGCCGAAGCCGACATCGCCCCGCCTCCTGACTTCGGTGGTGCCGTCGACACCCGCTTCATCACCGGCCTCGCTCGCCGCGAGGGTGGCGTGACGACTCTCATTGATCTCGATGGCGTGGCCTTGAATGAAACATGCTCCGGACAGCCCGTCACCCCCTAACTTTCGCCCCCCAAGGAACGTTTCCATGCTGGCTTGGACCATTCCCCGCCGCGTTGCCGCGGGATTCGCGGTTCTTATCATTGCGGCTCTGGCCGTCGGTGGCACGGCCCTTGTGCGGCTGCGAGGCACCGCAGGCAGTGTTGAACGGCTTGCCAACAACCTGGTACCGTCGGTCGCGACGCTCAGTCGGATCGTCGAGTCAGACCTCGTGGCCCTCTTGGCTGCCCGACGAGTCGCGCATGGCATCGATCCCGCTCTCACGCGACAGGCCAATGAGATCCTGCGGGAGGCCCTCGCCAACGGCGATAGCGATGTCGAGGCCTACCGCAGCCTGATCAGTGACGCCGAAGATGCTCGTCTCTTTCGCCAGGCCCGCGAGGCCCGCGACTCGCTGATCGCCGAGATTCGACGGTCCCAGGCACTCGTCGCCGAAGGCAAGGCCGACGAGGCAAAAGTCGTGGTTCTTGCGAACGCCGATCCACTCGCCGATCGCTGCCTCGAGCTCTTCAATGAATCGATTGAATACAACATCGCGCTGACGAAAAAGGAGGCCGAGGCGGCACGGTCCCACCTGAGAACAGGTTTTGTGATCGCGTCGGTGGTGGTTGGCCTGGCAACGCTCACCGGTGTGATCCTGGCGCTCGGCATCACGCGGTCGCTCTCGCGGGCTCTCCTCGCCATTTCTGACTCCCTCGAGCAAGGTGCCACCCGCACAACCGAGGCTGCTGGTCAATTGGCCTCCGTCAATCGAACCGTTGCGTCTGGCTGCACCGAGCAGGGCGCCTCGGTGGCCGAGACGAGCTCGGCACTCGAGCAGATCTCGGTGATGATCCGATGCACCGCCGACAATGCGGGCAAGGCCAAGGACTTCGCCAGCCAGGCCAAGGCGGCGGCCTCTGCGGGCGCCGAAACCATGGGAGCGATGAACGCAGCCATGCGTTCGATCGAGAGCTCGAGCGCGGAGGTCGCCAAGATCGTCAAGCAGATCGACGAGATCGCCTTTCAGACGAACATTCTCGCACTGAACGCCGCGGTCGAGGCCGCGAGAGCGGGCGAAGCGGGAGCTGGCTTTGCGGTCGTCGCCGATGAGGTCCGGTCACTGGCCCAGCGAAGCGCCCAGGCGGCAAGGGAGACGGCAGAGCGGATCGAGGCGGCCATCGCGAGCAGCCGTGTGGGAGCCGCAAACTGTGATCGAGTTGGGAAGTCACTCTGTGAAATCGCGGACCGCGTGACGGCTGCTGACAAACTCGTTGCCGAAATCGCCACGGCCGCCAAGGAACAGGCCGAGGGGATCCGACAGATCGGAACGGCCATGACCCAGCTTGACCAGGTGACGCGCGACAACGCCGCCCGTGCCGGCGAGGGGGCCGCCGCTGCCGGTGACCTGTCGGGGCATGCTGCAACCGTCCGGGGCAATGTTGACCGCCTGCGGGGGCTTGTCGTGCCAGGGCACGCGAGGGCAGCGACTCCGGTTCCTGGCGTAGCCCGTGAGCACGCTCGAACGCACGCACAGACCTCCGTGACAACGACGCCTGCTCCCCGAATCCCCATGCCCGGTGACAACGCCCGTCATACTGCCAGCCACGACGCCGAAGATCGCCACTTCGCCGACTTCTAGTTGTACGTGGGCAAGGCCATCCATGGCCCTTGCCCACTTGGCCGACCGATGGCAAAGCCAAGGTTTGCCATGGTCGCCGAACGCCGCGTCGTGCGGCGGCTGATTGGTTCCTGAGCCTGATAGAAATATCTGGACAAAGCCTGCCTGATGCTCCAACCCGACCCCGAACCTGATCAGCGGTCGTACGAGTTCCTCGCTGACCTCGTCTATCGGCGGAGCCACATCCGTCTGGGGCCAGACAAACGAGCCTTCGTGGCAGGGCGTCTCGCAAGCCGGCTCCGGAGTCTCGGGCTTACGAACTTCGGGGACTACTGCCGCTTGCTCGCAACAGGAAACGTTGATGAGGCCGAGCGGCTCATCGATCTCATCTCAACAAACCACACGGCATTCTTTCGAGAGCCGTCGCACTTCGACTTCCTCGCTCGCGAGCTTCTGCCCGATCTGACTCGTCGGATAGTCGCTGCGGGGCGGCCGCTCGCTGTGTGGTGCGCAGCAGCGGCCTCTGGCGAAGAGGCTTATTCGATGGCCATCGTCCTCGCCGAGCACCAGCGGGCGACGACCACGTTCGGCTGGAGCATCATCGCCTCCGATATCTCCCGTCGGATGCTCGAACGCTGCCGGCGTGGCGTCTACGAGGCCGATCGCGTGCAACTGCCCGATGCATCCTGGCTGCGGCGCTACTTTCGACGCGGCTTCGGTGAACGGGACGGGTTCTATCGGGTGAAGCCGGAGCTTCGACAACAAGTGCGAACCCTCGCGATCAATCTCTTTCAGGACGAGTATCCGCTCGCGCCTGGCCAGGACGTGATTTTCTGTCGGAATGTCATGATCTATTTTGACGAGGCGTCTCGACAGACACTCGTGGATCGGCTCTTTAACCAACTCGCTCCCGGCGGTCACCTCTTCGTAGGGCATGCCGAGAGCCTTCTGGGGCTCACGCATCGCTTCCGGCAGGTGCGGCCTGCCGTCTACGAACGGCCAGCGTGAGGGGTGGCGGCATGATGACAAACCCCAAGCGACCAATCCGCGTGCTGATCGTGGACGATTCGGCGCTCGTGCGCAAGGCCATCAGCGAAGCGCTGTCGCGTGATCCGGAGATCGAGGTCGTGGGCACCGCCCCCGATCCCTACGTGGCCCGCGAAAAAATCGCTCGGCTCGATCCCGACGTCATCACGCTCGACCTCGAGATGCCGCGCATGGACGGGCTGACCTTCCTCCGAATCCTCATGAAGCACCATCCCCTGCCCGTGGTGGTGGTGAGCTCGCTCACGCAGGCGGGCTCGCAGGCGGCAGTGGAGGCGATCGAGGCGGGAGCCGTAGATGTCGTGGCGAAGCCAGACGGCACGATGTCGCTGGGCGCCGTGGCCGACAGACTCGCCTGGCACGTCAAAGCCGCCGCCGAGGCGGGCAGCCGCCTGCGACGACATCCTGAACGGGCTCCCTCGCAGACTCCTGACCCCGTCACGCCCATTCGCTCCACGGGCCGCCCGCCCCACGATCGGCAGATCATCGTGATCGGGGCCTCCACAGGGGGCGTCGAGGCGCTTCGCCGCGTCGTGCCTCTCCTGCCCACCGTGCTTCCGCCGGTGGCGATTGTCCAGCACATCTCCGCGACCTTTTCTCGTGCTGTTGCCGAGCGGCTCGACAGCCTCGCCGGTCTCAAGGTGCGGGAGGCCGGCGATGACGAGCCGTTGTTGCCAGGCGAGTGTGTAATCGCGCCGGGCGACGTTCACCTGGCGGTCGAGCATCGCGGGGGCCGTTTCCGTACCAGGCTTGTCCGCTCGCCACCGCTCCACCACTGCCGGCCGGCCGTCGATGTGCTCTTCCGTTCGGCCGCCGAGGCAGCAGGGCCGCATGCCGTGGCCGTGCTTCTCACGGGCATGGGGACCGACGGGGCCCTCGGCATGCAGGCGGTTCGCGAAGCCGGTGGCACAACCATCGCGGAGCATGAGTCGAGCTGTGTCGTCTACGGCATGCCGCGGGCGGCCGTGGAGCTCGGGGTCGTGGACCGAGTCGTACCCCTTGCCGACATCCCCGCCGCTATCGTCGATGCCACCATCCGGCGATGACAGTTGCCTTCCGTCGTTATCTGGACCGCTCGGCGATGCGGACGATTGCCCGGGCGGCCTCTTGGGCTCGCAGCTTGGCACCGATGGCCTCATCGCCAGCGGCAGGCTTGGCAGTGATCGCGGCCAAGTCGGCACGGGCCCGCACGAGGTCAAGCTTTTCGGCCGGCACCGCCCGCTGCGTGATGACCGTCACGAAATCATGCGCCACCTCGACAAAGCCCCCTTCCACAAAGGTCCGTCGCACAGACTCGGCTCCATCGGCGGATACGATCCGAATTTCACCCGCTCCGAGCCGGCCAATGAACGGAGCATGACCGCGGGCTACGCCACGTTCGCCATCCTCGAGCGGCAGCACCACTGACTTGGCGGTCACATCGAGCACGGTGGTCTCGGGGGTGACCACCAGGCAGCGGATGCCGGAAGTTTTTTTGGGGTCGGTCATGTGGACTTTCTTCTCGACGGAGAAGGGGGACAGCCACGGCGTGCTTGGCACGACGAATCAGCCCCCTGGGATCAGCTCTTGGCGACCATCTTCTTGGCCTGCTCCTCGGCCTGCTCGATCGTGCCGACGTACATGAAAGCCTGCTCGGGGAGATGATCCCACTTGCCGTCGGCGATCTCCTCGAACGACCGAATCGTGTCGGCCAGGCTCGTGATCTCACCAGGCTTGCCGGTAAACACCTCGGCCACGAGGAAGGGCTGTGACAGGAATCGCTCCATGCGGCGGGCCCGGTGCACGATGAGCTTGTCCTCTTCAGAGAGCTCATCCACGCCGAGGGTCGCAATGATGTCCTGAAGTTCGCGGTACCGCTGGAGCGTCCGCTGCACGCGGCGGGCGATCGCGTAGTGCCGCTCGCCGACGTACTGTGGGTCCAAAATACGACTTGAGGACGCAAGGGGATCCACCGCCGGGTAGATGCCCTTTTCGGAGATCGACCGCTCGAGATAGAGGAATGCGTCAAGATTGCCGAACGCGGTCGCCGGGGCCGGGTCGGTGGGGTCGTCAGCCGGCACATACACCGCCTGCACGCTGGTGATCGCCCCCTTCGAGGTCGACGTGATCCGCTCTTGGAGCGCACCCATCTCGGTCGCGCGCGTCGG
>CAYZHH010000009.1:0-4076 GCA_964478275.1 uncultured Candidatus Kuenenia sp. | reverse complement strand
TCGGCTGGTAACCCACGGCGCTCGGCATGCGACCCAGGAGCGCGCTCACTTCGCTGCCTGCTTGCGAAAACCGAAAAATGTTGTCAACGAAGAGCAGCGTGTCGGTGCCCGTCGTGTCGCGGAAGTACTCGGCCATCGTGAGGGCCGAGAGGGCCACGCGGAGGCGGGCTCCCGGCGGCTCGTTCATCTGCCCAAACACCATGCAGGTCTGCTCGATGACGCTGCGGCCGGTGTCACCGATCTTGGCCTCCTGCATTTCGAGCCAAAGATCGGTGCCCTCGCGGGTCCGCTCGCCGACGCCGGCAAACACCGAGTAGCCACCGTGCGCCGACGCGATGCGGGCAATCAACTCGGTGAGAATGACCGTCTTGCCGAGGCCGGCACCGCCGAACAGGCCCGCCTTGCCGCCGCGGACGAAGGGCGTGAGGAGGTCGATGACTTTGATGCCGGTCTCGAAGAGCTCGGTCTTCGTGGAGAGCTCCGAGATGGGCGGCGGATCGCGGTGGATCGGCCACCGCTCATCGGCTTCCACCGGGCCACGCTTGTCGATGGGCTCGCCGAGAAGGTTGAAGACACGCCCGAGCGTGGCCTTCCCCACTGGCACAGACACCGGCGCCCCGGTATCGACCACCTCTTCGCCACGGATCAGGCCGTCGGTGCTGCCCAGGGCCACGCACCGCACCTTGCCACCACCGAGGTGCTGCTGCACTTCACCGACGAGGTGCAGCTCCACCCCCTTGTGGTTGGCATCAATACGGACCGCGTTGTAGATCGCGGGAATGGCGTCCTCCGGAAACTCGACGTCAAACGTCGAACCGATGATCTGGGTGATGCGGCCTGTTGAAGTTGCAGTTGCCATGTTGTTCTCGTTCACTCCTACTCGTTGTCTCGTGTCACTACTGTTCAGGGGCACCGGCGATCTGCGGCCGAAGGTCGGCAGCAGCGACGGCTCTGTGTGTTCTACGCCTGTCGGCGCACCAGCTATTGTTTCAGGGCCTCCACGCCACCGAGGATTTCCATGATCTCGCCGGTGATCTGGGACTGCCGGGCCCGGTTGTATTGCCGGGACAAACTCTTGATGAGGCCGCCGGCGTTTTCCGTCGCCGCCTTCATGGCCACCATGCGTGCCACCTGCTCGCTGACAGCCGCATCGAGGAAGCACTTGAAGAGCCTCGCCATGAAACTGGCTGGCAGCAGCTCCTCGAGAATGCTCTCGGCCGATGGGTAAAAGTCGTATTCGTCGCTGGCGAGCTGCGCCGTGCTCGCCGTCGCCTCGGGAGGCGTCAACGGCAGGAGCATTTCGGTGACAGCCTCCTGCTTGGCGATGCTGTGAAACCGCGTGTAGGAGACATCGAGACGGTCGATCTCACCGGCCGCGTAGGCCGCGAGATAGGCCTGGCCAATCGGCACTACCGCCGCGAACTCCGGCTTGTCCTCGAAGTTTGTATACCGCTGGGCCATCTCGACGCCACGGAATTTCAGGGCCGCAATGCCCCGCTTGCCGGAGACCGCCACGCTCGTGGTGACATGCTCGCTCTTCCATTGGCCCAGGATCGCCGCCGTCTGACGAACCACATTGCCGTTGTACCCGCCACAGAGCCCGCGATTGCCAGTGAGGACGAGCAGCGCCGCCCGCTTCGTGGGCCGAGTCTCGAGCAGAGGATGAGCCACATTTGCCCCCACCGCCGCAATGTTGCCGAGGATCTTCGCAAGCTGCTTCGTGTAGTCACGGGCAGCAATGGAGCGGTCCATCGCCTTCTTGAATCGCGCCGTCGCGATCAGCTCCATGGTGCGGGTGATCTTGCGGATATTCCGCACCGATTTCCGCCGCCGGTCGAGTGCTCGGGCCTTGGCCATTGCCGCTGATTCCTCTTCTCTTTTTTGTGCTCTTAGCGGCCTGTGCCGACAGCCACACGGGCCTGCGTGCCCGCCGCTGCCCGCTGCCGCTTAAACTCGGCGATCGCCGCCTCGAGCTGCCGCTCGCCCTCGCCGTCGAGCTCCTTGGTATCCGCGATTCGACTCCGCAGTTCCGGAATCTGATCCCGAACAAACGTCAGGAAACCCTTCTCCCAGTCGGCGACCTGGTCGCGCGGCACATCGTCGAGATGCCCACGGGTGCCGGCATACATGCTCATCACCTGATCCACGACTTCCATCGGGGCAAACTGCCCCTGCTTGAGGAGCTCCACCATCCGGTAGCCGCGGTCGAGCCGCTGCTGCGTGGCGGCATCGAGATCGGTGCCGAGCTGAGCAAAGGCTTCGAGCTCTCGGAAGCTCGCGAGGTCGAGCCGGAGGCCGCCGGCCACCTTCTTCATGGCCTTCGTCTGAGCAGCACCACCGACGCGGGAAACGGAGATACCGACGTTCATGGCAGGCCGCTGACCGGCGAAGAACAGGTCAGGCTGGAGATAGATCTGGCCGTCGGTGATCGAAATCACGTTCGTCGGAATGTAGGCAGACACCTCGCCTTCGAGTGTCTCGATGATGGGCAGGCTTGTGAGCGAACCGCCCCCCTTCTCTGCCGACAGCTTGGCCGACCGCTCAAGCAAGCGGCTGTGCGCGTAGAACACGTCGCCGGGGAAGGCCTCGCGGCCCGGCGGCCGACGCATGAGGAGCGAGAGTTGCCGGTACGCCACCGCCTGCTTCGACAGATCGTCATACACGATGAGGGCGTGCTGGCCGTTGTACATGAAATGCTCGGCCATCGCCGTGCCCGAGTAGGGGGCGATGTATTGCAGCGGCGCAGCCGTGGATGCACCCGACACGATCACCGTTGTGTAGTCCATGGCGCCGTGCTTGCGGAGGACGTCGATCACCCCCGCGACAGAGGAGTCCTTTTGGCCGACGGCGACATAGAAACATTTCACTCCACTGTTTTTTTGGTTGATGATCGCGTCGATGCCGATCGCCGTCTTGCCGGTCTTGCGGTCGCCGATGATCAGCTCGCGCTGGCCGCGGCCGATCGGGGTCATCGCGTCAATCGTCTTGATGCCAGTCTGGAGCGGCTCGCGAACCGGCTGACGTTCAGCAATACCAGGGGCGAGTGTCTCGACCGGTCGCCGAAGCTCGGTGACCACCGGCCCCTTGCCGTCGAGTGGATTGCCCAGCGGATCGAGCACGCGGCCGATGACGGCATCGCCGACCGGCACCGAGAGCAGCTGGCCGGTGCTCTTCACCTCGTCTCCCTCAGTGACCTTGAGATAGTCGCCGAGGATGATCACGCCGACCGAGTTTTCCTCGAGATTGAAGGCGAGGCCCGTGACGCCACCGGGGAACTCGACCATCTCGCCGGCCATCACACCGGAGAGCCCCCACACGCGAGCGATGCCGTCGCCCACCTCGAGCACCCGCCCGACTTCGCGGACGTCAATTCCTGACTCGAACTGGGTGATCTCCTCACGCAGAAGTGAGGCGATCTCGTCCGTATTGAATTTCATGAATGGTCCTCCTGTGCAGATTGCCTGCCAGCCGGGCAAGTCCGGTGGCGATGGATTGGTCGTAGACGGTGTCGCCGATGCGGACGACAAGGCCGCCGATGATGTCGGGGTTCACGATGAAGGATGCCGTGAGCATGGAGCCCACGACCTCCGCGACCTCCGCGACGATGCGTTCCCGCTCTCCGCTCGCCAGGGGCATCGCCGTGGTGAACGTTGCCTGTCGTCGTCCGGCCCGTTCGTCATCGAGCAGTCGGGCCGCGGTAGCGACTTCCGCGACGATTCCGAGTCGATCATGCCGGGCCAGGACGCAGAGGGCATGGAGCGTCGTGGGCCGCAGCCGGCCGCTGGCCACACGGATCACGATCGCCTCTTTCTGCTCGGCCGACACCCGGGGCGACGCGAAAACCGCCGCCGCACTCGGGACCGTAGCCAGCACGTCACGGACAAAGCGACCGAGCTCGTCGATCACCTCGCCACGGCACCCGGCCGCGTCGGCGGCGTCGAGGATTGCCTGGGCATAGACCCGCGCAATCCGATCGGCGGATGGGTTGAAGACCGTCTGGGAGTCGGCGTCAGCCATGCGAGGTCGCTCGGTCGATCAGTTGATGCTGGGGGTAGAGCGGATCGAAGCCACTGAGT
>CAYZHH010000008.1:14099-26089 GCA_964478275.1 uncultured Candidatus Kuenenia sp. | reverse complement strand
CGGCAAGCTCGCCGGGGGCATGGATGCCCCGCCGAGCGTGTAGTTGGAGGTGCGAAGCGCCGCCTGCAGACGCTCGACAGCGCCCCGGCTGCTCGGGCGTACCACACCGCAGCGGCTACGAGCACGGGAGCCCGGAGGTGCGACCGCCGGCCGGAGGGCCGGCAAGCTCGCCGGGGGCATGGATGCCCCGCCGAGCGTGTAGTTGGAGGTGCGACCGCCGGCCGGAGGGCCGGCAAGCTCGCCGGGGGCATGGATGCCCCGCCGAGCGTGTAGTTGGAGGTGCGACCGCCGGCCGGAGGGGCGGCAAGCTCGCCGGGGCCATGGATGGCCCGCCGAGCGTAAAGCTAGAGGCTAGCGCTCGCGGAACGTGATGCGACCCTTGGTGAGGTCGTATGGCGAAAGCTCGACCTTCACCTTGTCACCCGGCACGATGCGGATGAAGTTTTTCCGCATGCGGCCAGCGACGTGGGCGTTGACGATATGGCCGCCCGTGATCTGCACACGAAACCGCGTGTTCGCAAGGGCCTGCGTGACGACGCCTTCGACCTCCAGTGCCTGCTCTTTTTCCGCCATGGGTGTTCCGGGGATGTGACGTTCGACAAACCAAAAATCTAGCCGGGGCAGCCAGGCCAGTCCAGCCGGGCATGTGGGGACCGGTCAGGACTCGTCTGTCGCCGTCGATGAGGAGCCCGAGGCCTTCCATCGCAAGTAGGCGTCGAGGAATCCGTCGATGTTCCCGTCAAGAACGCTCTGAAAACTCCCGACGTAAAATCCGGTGCGTTGGTCTTTGATCCGCTGATCCGGGTGCAGGAAATAGTTGCGGATCTGTGACCCGAAGCCAGTCTTCGGCCGCTCCTTGTAGCGGGCGAACTGCTCGGCCTCCCGCTGTTCCTCCTGAAGGCGGGCGATCCGGGCTCGAAGCATCTTGATCGCGGTGGCACGGTTCTTGTGCTGGCTTCGTTCGTTCTGACACTGCACCACGATGCCGGTTGGGAAGTGGGTGAGGCGGATGGCGCTGGATGTCTTATTGACATGCTGCCCGCCGGCGCCACTGGCACGAAACACATCCTCGCGAATGTCTTCGTCGCGAAGCTCAACTTCGGTGTCGTCGTCGGCGATCTCCGGCGAGACGTCGACCGCCGCAAAACTCGTCTGACGCTTTCCCTCGGAGTTATAGGGACTGATTCGCACAAGGCGATGGATGCCGGTCTCCCCCTTGAGATAGCCATACGCCCAGGGGCCGCGGATGGCGACGGTCGCGCTCTGAATCCCGGCCACGTCGTCGTCCTGGCGATCGAGAAGCTCGACGGAGCAATCGTGTTTCATAGCCCACGCTGAGTACATCCGCAGAAGCATCTCAGCCCAGTCGTTGGCGTCGGTGCCGCCGTCGCGAGCGTTGATCGAGACCAGCGCATCGCTTCCGTCATGGGGGCCCGACAGAAGCGATGCCAGCTCGAGCGCGTCGACGAGCTTCCCAACCCGGTCCGCCTCGGTGGCCAATTCCGTCTCGATCGAAGCATCTTCGCGGGTGAGTTCCTCGAGCGCCTCGAGGTCACGGCCAGAGGCGAGGGCTTCCTCGAGAGGCTTGAGGACGGAGTTGATGCCTTTGAGCTCGGCCACCGTGGTCTGGGCACGCTCGGCGTGACTCCAGAAATCGGGGCCGCTCATCAACGCTTCGAGACGGGCAGCGGATCGCTTGCGTCCGTCCCAGTCAAAGAGAGTCCCGCAGCTGGAGCAGTCGGGCCCTTATGGCTTCGGCACGGTTGAAAAGAGCGGTGTCCATGATACGGATTGTAGGCCGTTGTCCTGGAACCGTGAAGGCGAGTCTGCCGCACGGCCTTCATAGCAGTCACAGACGGGCAACGCGGTTGCCAGGGAGGCGTCGGGCGATGCGTCGCATCTCGAGGACGCCGATCGCGGCCAGAACTCGCGAGGCGGCGAGCCCCGAGTCGGCCATGATCTCGTCGATGTCGACGCCAACCGCGAGGCCCCCCTCGGCCCGCCGTCCGTCGAGGATGGCGAGCACCTGCCGTTCGAACTCGTCGAGCTTGAGCTCCGCCGGGGAGTGAATCTCTCGTCCCGTGGCATCGATGGCCGTCTCGAAGAGGGGACCGAGCTCCTCCAGGATGTCGTCAATGCTTTCGACGAGTTTCGCGCCATCGCGGATGAGACGGTGGCAGCCGCGAGACATCCGGCTATCGATCGGCCCCGGCACGGCGAAGACCTCGCGGCCCTGCTCGCCCGCAAGGCGGGCCGTGATGAGGGCTCCAGAACGGTCAGCCGCCTCAACCACGAGCGTGCCAAGGCAGAGCCCCGAGACGATCCGATTGCGGCTCGGAAACGCACCAGCCCGAGGAGCCGTGAGCGGCGGGGCTTCGCTCACGACGGCGCCATGACGGATAATTTCGACCGCGAGGTCTGCATGTTCCGGTGGGTAAATCTCGAGCACGCCTGACCCGAGGACGGCGATCGTACGGCCCCCGGCCTCGAGGGCACCTCGGTGGGCTGCCTCATCGATGCCTCGGGCCAACCCGCTGACGATCGTGCAGCCCGCTCGGGCGAGCCCGCCAGCGAGTTGCTGAGCGACCCGCCGGCCGTACGTGGAGGCATGTCGGGCTCCCACGATCGCCACGGCCAACGCATCGCAGGGCTCGAACGCCCCACGCACGAAGAGCACACCGGGCGGGTCATCGATCTGGCTGAGCAGCCGCGGGTAGCCGACCGTGCCTTCAGCCACGATGTCCACGCTCCGCCGTCGGCACAGGTCGAGTGTTTCGTCAGCGACGCTCGAATCCGCAAGCGACGTGATGAGGTGGGCCAGTTTGTGACCGACGCCCTCCACCGCCGCGAGCGCATCAGGAGCCGCTGCAAAGACGGCGCGCAGCGAGCCAAATGCAGCGAGCAACCGCTTTCGGCGGAGGCCACCGATTCCGGGCACGCTCGCGAGCCGCACCTCTTCCAAGAGATCGGCATCGGCCAGGGCATCAGACGCGGACGATCCAGTTTCGGTCATCGAAGAGCCTCCGGGCGGGGAGGCAGAGAGTGTACGGACGTTCCGTACGAGATTCAAGGAGCCGGCGTGGCCCTCGCGGGAGCAGTGGGCCAGAAGGCTCAGCCAGCGGCGACTTTCAGTTCGGCCAGCCGCTGTGCCGTGTCGACGAGCCGGTCCCAATTCGCCTCGACATAGTCAGGCGGACCACCGATCTGGGCGACGAACTGGGCCACCTCTTCCGTGGGCACCATCTCGATGGCATCCCACGGGCAGACTTTCAAGTCATACGGATTCGACTTCTTCCCAGGTATGTGGACGCACACCTCGCAGCCCACGCACCGCTCGATATCGATCTCACACCAGCTCTGAAGATTGTGAAACTGGTCGTACTGCTGCACCTTAATGATGCAGTCCACCGGGCAGACCTCGATGCAGCTCTCACAGCCGGTGCAGTTGTCGGCGTTGATCACCGCCAATTCCTTGGGCAGCTTCTTCCGGGGGCCTTGCTTTGCCATGACCGTCTCTTCGGCGTGGGGGGGCGCGAAACTCCAGCAGGATGTATCGTATACGCCCCGGCGGACCTGGCAAAACCGAAT
Organism: uncultured Candidatus Kuenenia sp.; assembly: GCA_964478275.1. Classification (GTDB taxonomy): domain Bacteria; phylum Planctomycetota; class Planctomycetia; order Pirellulales; family UBA1268; genus QWPN01. The sequence continues at coordinate 22,501 of CAYZHH010000008.1, read as the reverse complement.
CGTCAGGCCGCGATTCGCAGCCGTTTCGTGGCCCGTGCCACGCCCTTGTCGAAGGTGTAGCCAAACCGCTCGATGTCATCGGCGTAGGCCTCGGCAACACGGTCTACGAGCGCCGGGGTGTAGTGCTCGCGGTAGTCACCCCGCACGCCTGCGTTGAACCGAGGGAGGGCGGCAGCAACGCCGATCCGGCGGCAGATGAAGGCAAAGTCGGTTTCGAGTGACTCGTAGCGGCCCACGAAATCCACGAGCAGGCGGCCATCCCGATCGCAGAGCAGCCCGACCTGGGAGAACGACCTCCGGCGGATCTCGTAGTCCACATAGTGGGCAAAAGACGGCAGTGCCATGACGCGCCGGTGCCGCTTGTGCACCGGCGTGCGCCGGATGAAATGCCAGTACGAGACGAGAAGATCCCACGGGTTCCGTACGAAGGCGAACTTGAAGAGCCCCTCAAAGACATCCGCTGGCAGCCAGTCCTTGAGCGCGGCCGCAGGAGAGTGGGCGCGGAACTTCGTGTAAGGCCAAGGGGCAAAGCGATTCACTCGGATGCCTACCCGCTTGAGCCATCGATTGCCCCAATAGGCCTGAGGGTCGGTGCCGTAGTCGGCGAGCACCGCGTACACGCTCGTCCCCGCCGTCTTCGGAACGTGGACAAAGGCAAACGAATGAGACTGGGAGACGATCATCGGCGGACCTCCGGCAGGGGGGACACGATGCCAGAGCGGGCGCCGCGGAGCCAGAGCAAAATCAGCCCAGGAATTCGCCGCGGACGAGGTCTTCAACCGTCTGTCGGGCACGCACGAGTCGCGGGGCCCCACCATCCACAAGCACCTCGGCCGGGAGCGGCTTGGAGTTGTAGTTGCTCGCCATGACGAAGCCATACGCCCCCGCGATCTCGATCACGAGCAGGTCGCCGACACTTGCCTCGGGGAGGAGCCTTGTCGTCACGAAGCCGCCATCGGCCTGCGTGAAAATGTCGCCCGATTCACACAACGGGCCACCCACGGCCACGTCCTCGCACGCCGCCGGGGCCACAGCGGCAGCAGGGCAGAGGCTCATCGGGTGGTAGGAGCCGTAAAGCACCGGCCGCGCGAGCGTGTTAAACCCGGCATCGGTGAGAAGATATTTCCGGCTTCCCTGCCGCTTGATGGCTCGGATCTCCGTGACGACGAAGCCCGACTCAGCCGTGAGGTAGCGGCCTGGCTCGATCTCGAGGCGGATCCGATGGCCGAAACGATCCTCGAGCCGCTTACGGGTTGCATTCCAGAGCTGGAAATAGCCACCAAGGTCGGCATGCTTTTCCTCAGCCTTGTATGGAACGGGCAGGCCGCCGCCGGCGCTGATCGTGGTGAGCGAGCGACCGATTTCGAGGGCCACTCGCTCGAGGGCACCAGCCACCTCGGCGAGATGGGCGAGGTCTGCCCCACTCCCGATATGCATGTGGAGGCCCGAGACGGCGATCCCCGCCCACTCGGCGCGACGGAGCACGTCGGGGATGTCTTCGTGCCAGATGCCGTGCTTGGAGCCTTCGCCACCGGTGTTCGTCTTTTGACTGTGGCCGTGGCCGAAGCCGGGGTTCACCCGCAGCGTGACGGCCGCCCCCGGCATCCGCTCGGCGAGCTGATCAAGCATGTCAGCCGACCCGCAGTTGACGTGGATGCCGAGACGAGCCACAGCATCGAGACTCTCGCGATCGAAGATGTCGGCCGTGTAGACGATCGGGGGTGCCAAAGGCAAGTCGCCAGCCTGCGTCACTGCCGCCGGTGCATGAGCCGAGTAGCCAGCCGCGAGCGCCCGATGGATCTCCCCTGAGCTCACCGCATCGACGAGCACGCCCTCCCGCCGCACGAGATCGAGGATCGCGAGGTTGGAGCAGGCCTTCTGCGCGAATCGGATCGTGTCCCAAGCCGCGAGGTCATGGCACCGCGTTCGGATCATCGCCGCGTCATAGACGTAGAGCGGCGTGCCGTAGTCACGGGCGAGGTCGGCGATGCGAACCCCCGCGACTTCTCGGCGCACAAGCGGCATTGAAGGCTGTTCCATGGCAATCACGAGCGAGCCTGGCTCAAGGGATAGCCATCGGGCGCTTCGTGAGATCCTTCATCTGACCGGTTACGGCTGCTGCGATCGTCTGGATGGCATTTGCGTCGGCAATGAGCCGCATGGCCACGCCCCGTTCAACCGGTCGCACCACGAGCTTCACGAGCGAGCCTGGCTTCGCTGCCGCCTCTTTGGCTACGCTCGCGAGAACATCCGCGGTTGGGTCGCCTGCGTTGACGGCTGCAGCGTACGCCATGACCCCCGGCACCCAGACATCGATACCGGTCACCGGCTTCTGGGCAGCATCCATGTGGCTGGCCGCCTCCATCGCCGTTGCCACCCGCTTCGCGACGTCGCCACCGGTGAGGAGGCACACGCGGTCGTCGGAGACGGCAAGCGTGATCGCGACATTTCCGCCGAATTTTTCGGCATTTGGCACGCCCTCCAGATTGATCTCGATGGTATGGAGGTTGGCGTTTCCTTCTTTGCCCGAGTCGAAGGTGACCTTTGCCTCTGGCGGCAGTGCCCCGTCCGCTCCAAGACGCTTTTTCAACTGCTCTTCGAGGGCCGCGCCGTTCTTGATCTTGGCCGAGATGGTCACGGCCGGAAGAACGGCATCCGGCGTCACACGACTCGTATCGACGGCGAGACCGCCGGTGAGGCTGCCGGCGTCGAGCATGGCGCCGATGACGTCCTGAAGAAGGCCAGAGAGGGTGTCTCGGATCGGGTCACCGGTGCCGGCGGGAAGTGCCTGAGCCAGCGTGGCCTCGAGGGCGGTGCGTGTTGCTGGGGAAACCGCCTGCGCGTGGTGTGCCTGCACCGTTATCATCTTGCCATCCGCACTCGCGGGCAGACCAATGCCACCCCCAGCCTCCCCAGCCATTGCCCAGACGTCCGCTGCCTCGCTGCCCGGCACCATCACCGTTCGGCTCTCGAGAAACAACCTCTGCTTCTCGGGCTCCACAGCCATGCCGAGGGTCATCGATTCAGTTTCAGCGATGCTGTCGAACGCTGCGGACACCGCCGACGCGTCAACTGGCTGGCCCTGGGCTGCTGCGGCCTCCACACCCTGCGCGATCATGGCCTTGACCTGCTCCCGCATGGCGTCGGGCATTGCGGCTGGAAAAATCTGGGCGCCGATCGACAACTCACCGGTCAACTTTGTGATGAGCGCCTCCGCGGTGGCCGTGCCCGCAGGGCTGCCCTGCATCGCGAAGATCGCCCACCCATCTTTTTCGATGACCTCGATCGGCGGTGCGCCGCCAGGTGGCGTCAGAATCCGCTTGTCGCCTTCCTTCTGGGCTGGTCCCACCAAGCCCTTGAAGACATCGAGCAATTGATCGAGATTCTTGACGGGCACGTAGCCATGCACGACCGGCGCGTCGCCGTTGGCCGTGACGACGATGCCGATTGGACGTGTTGCGTCGAGGCCCGCGAGGCCTTTGAACTGCGTGGCCATCATGACGCCCGACTCTGCCATTGCCGCGAGCTGCGGATAGTTGACCTGCTCGCCGATCCACGCGACCTGCTTTTTGATATCGGCGTACGAATCGATGGCGACGATGCCGACCACGGGATTGTCATCGGCCCGCACAGCGGTGAGCGGGGCAAGGAAGGCGAGCAAAACCAGAAGGCGGTGGGCCATGGAGCGGGCGACGCGGAGCATGGACGATTCCGATGGGTGATGGAGGTGACGGGGCACAGTGGCCGGGCGCGGAGTTTACCAGAACTGCCGTCGAGCCAGTATCCTGCGGCCACCGCCCCATGCCTGCCTCGTACCACCCACCCGATGCCGATCTCGAAACGCTCCTCGGGAGGCGACGGAGGCCGCGGGCTCGCCTTCAAGGGCTGCTCTTTTTCCTCACGTGCCTCACCACGTTTGCCGCCGGGGCCGTGGGCTGGCAGCCACTGCTGCTCGGCGTTGATGACGCGGGCATCGCGTCGTCGGTGCTCTCCCATTGGGATCGCGGCCTCCTCTATATGGCTGCGGTGCTCGCCGTGCTCGGTGCCCACGAAGCCGGTCACTTCATCGCGGCACGCATCCACGGCATTCCCGCGACGCTCCCGTTCTTTATCCCGATGCCTGTCCTGCTGACCGGTACCCTCGGGGCTGTGATCGGCATGGAGGGATCGCGTGCGGATCGGCGACAGCTTTTTGATATTGCGATCGCCGGACCGCTGGCCGGGCTGGTGGTGGCCATCCCGCTCTTAGCGTTGGGGCTCTGGCTGGGGGAGGTGGGGCAGGCCAATCCGTTCGCGCTCGCTCCGCTCGCGGCATGGCTCCAGGCGCTCCTGCGGCCCGATCTCACAGCCGGCATGACGGTTGAGCCCAACGCCCTCTTCATGGCTGGTTGGGTGGGGCTCCTTGTCACAGGCCTCAACATGATTCCCGTGAGCCAGCTCGACGGCGGCCATATCTGCTATGCCGTCTTTGGCCGAAGCGGCAACTGGGTCGCCCGCGGCACGCTCATTGCGGCCATTCTCGCGGTGATCGTGTCGGGCCAAGACAACTGGGTGGCCCTCGTGGTGCTCGTCACATTCCTGGGCGTCGATCACCCGCCGATTCGGGAGGATCGTCAGCCTCTCGACATCTTCCGCATGGTCCTCGGCGTGGCCGCCTTCGCGATCCCGATCCTGACGTTCATGCCAGAACCCCTGCGGCTGGAATGACCTGGCGGCCTGAAGGGCCTGGGCACGGGGTAGGCCCTCCCGGCCGAATCTCAGGTCCCCCAGCGACCGAATACTTGACGGGGCCTGAAATCGCAACTATTCGGAAGGTATCGTTCTGGCCCCAGGGGAGACGCTTTGCGCATGTTTCAGTTCCACCGTTCGCCTCCACAAGGAACCTCCGTCCGCCGGGATTGCGCCAGCCGCCGCCGGCTCGGCGTCGAGGGGCTCGAACCGCGGCAGATGCTCTCCGGGGATTCGGCATGGTCTGTGGTGGTCGTGGCGCCGGATATCGGGGCGCGGAGCACGCCGCTTGTGAGCGTCATTGATACTGCGACGGGCGCGGTCGAGCGGCAGTTCTTTGCCTACGAGCCGACGTTTCGCGGTGGCGTGCGGGTGGCGATGGGGGATGTCAACGGCGACGACGTGCCGGACATCATCACGGCCCCCGGCCCGGGCCGCGTCGGGGAAGTCCGCGTCTTCGGCATCGACGGGACGGAAATGGTCGCCTACCGCACGCTTCCGTTCGGCCCCGCGTGGCGTGGTGGCGTCGAGGTGGCCGCGGGGGATGTCGATGGCAACGGCCGCGATGACATCGTCGTCTCGCGATCGCGCGGCAACGGCGAGGTTTTGATATTTGCGTCGGTCAACGCGGCGGATCCGATCACGGATGTACCGTACCGACGCATTGTCCCATTTGGCCCGCGGTTCAACGGCGGTGCCACCGTGGCGGTGGCCGATGTCGGCACGTTCTCCGGCGGCGCGATGACAAACGGCTCGTCGCCAGATGGACGCGTGGAGATTGTGGTCGGTAACGGCCCCGGAACCCGATCGATCGTGCGGGTGTATGACGTGTCGGCGACACCGCGGGTGGTCGCGACGGTGCGGCCGTTCGCTGCGACGCTCCGCAGCGGCGTGAGTGTCACGTCCGGGCGCATCACCGCCGATAGCATCGACGACATCATCATCTCGGCTGGCCGCGGTGGCGGCGGTGCGATAGAGGTCTATGACGGCCGCACCGGGCAAGTCACCGGCGGCGGGCTCACCCGCGTGACGGCGGCATTTGCCTCGTTCGGTCGTCCAAACGCTCAGGCCTTCGTGGCTCCCGTTGATCTCACGGGTGATGGCCGAACTGACAGGCTCTTCGTGACGAAGGGTGACCCGCACTCGGGCTTCGGGGTCGGAGCATACGCGAAGAACGGCACGTTTATCGGCCAAGCGGCGGCGATCTCAGGGGCCCTCCGCATCGCTGCGCCCCGAACGCAAAGTGATGTGGTGACGACCCCATCAGGCCTCCAGTACCGGGAGCTCGTGGTCGGCACCGGCCCTCTGCCCACTGCCGGCCAGCGCATCACGGCCCACTACGTCGGGACCCTTACCGACGGCACGGTCTTCGACAGCTCGCGTGCCCGCGGCACACCTTTTCAATTCAACCTCGGGCTCGGCCAAGTGATCGCAGGCTGGGACGAAGCCTTCGCGACGATGCGGGTGGGCGGTAGACGGATCCTGGTGATCCCGGCGGCGCTCGCGTATGGCAACGTCGCGCGGCCTGGCATCCCGCCGGGATCCACGCTCGTCTTCGACGTCGAGCTCTTGGCAATCGGCTGAGCTCGGCGAATCGCTTACCAGTGGGCCTCGAGGCCGAGCGTGCCGCCGCCCAGCCAGAGTGTGCCGTTGCCGTCGACGGTGGTGCCAGCATCGGTGTTCGTGGAGAAGTCGAACTGTTCCGGCGCGAGCGCCACGCCCGTGAGCCAGAGCATGCTGTAGCCGACGCGGAACGCCCACACGTCGTCGATGCGATAGAGCAGTGAGCCTCCGACATCAAAAATGCCGCCGACGGTGGTCGTCGTGGAGCCGCGGGCGTCGCGCTCGACGAAGCCTGTTACGGTGTCAACGATCGGCGCCTGCGATTGAGACAGGATCGCGCCGGCAAGGCCCGCTTTGAGCCAGCCCTCGACCGCCCACCGCTGCCAATCAACGCGGCCGCGGGTGCCGATCTGGCTGCCGATGAGGTTTGAGCTTGATTGGACGTTGTACGTGCCAGTGATGATGTCGGCGGGGTTCGTATTGTCGGTGAGCGTGATCGATGCGTTCTCTTCGAGGCCGGCCCAGCGGGCGCCGGCGATCCAGTCCACGGTGGCCGTCGCACCCTGGCGTTCGAACTCGTAGGCGGTATTTCGCGGAAGGTGCACCCAGGCGTCGGTAAGCAGCACATTCAGCTCCGCCGAATTGAGTGTCGAGCCGTAGGTAGTGCGCGCAAGCGACGCATTCCGCAGACTCGTGACAACGCTCGACAGCGGCGGGGCCACCTCGAGGTTTCCATTGCCTCCGGTCGTCGTGTTGGAAAACATCCCGTAGACGCCGAGATAGCCAGCCTCCCAGCCGAGGCCGGATCGCCCGTGCTGGCCATAGAAAGCCCGCACACCAGGAGCGACGGGAAACTGCATGTCGCGAGAGGTGATCACCGGCGCGAGCGTGTCGCCGTTGATGATGAGGTCAGCAGGAGACACGAGGTTGTCTCGTTGCATGAAGACCGTATCGAACGTCGTGTACGTCTCCCACTCGCGGCAGCAGCCCGGCAGCCACCAGGGATAGTCGTGGTGATCAGCAAGAGCCGCGGGCATCACCGCGAGGAACACGGCGGGCAGAGCCAGCCAAGCAGCCAGGTTTCGGCGCGGGCCCGCGCCGGGTGCGTCAACCGCTCGCCACTGCATGTCGCCCCCCGATCCGAAGCCCAGGCATAACCGTCTCAGCAAGACCTTTCGGCAGCCGAGGCAGAATCATTGAATTCGGTCCAAGCGGGGCGGCGGACCTTGCGGATTGGGGCGAGAAAGCCGGCAGACCCTGCCGCTGCGAAATGCCCAGGTTCCGCATATGATGGTGGGTCATCTCAAAGCCCCCTGAGGAGGACCGCCGTGAATTTTCTCGAACAGGATGATCCCGAGGTTTGGTCTGCCGTGGCCGCCGAACAGGTGCGTCAGCAGGAAGGCCTCGAGATGATCGCCAGTGAGAACTTCACGAGCCCGGCCGTCATGCAGGCGGTGGGGAGCGTGCTCACGAACAAGTACGCCGAGGGCTATCCGGGCCGGCGGTACTACGGCGGCTGCGAGTTCGTGGACAAGGTCGAGGACCTCGCCCGCGACCGGCTCAAGAGTCTCTTCGGGGCCGAGCACGTGAACGTGCAGCCGCATTCCGGCAGCCAGGCCAACGCCGCGGTCTATCTCACGGCTCTGAAGACAGGCGACACCGTGCTTGCCTTCGATCTGGCCCACGGCGGCCACCTCACGCACGGCATGAAGCTCAACGCCTCGGGCATCTTCTACCACTTTGTCCACTATGGTGTTCGCCGTGAGGACCACCGCCTCGACTTCGATCAGGTGGCGCGGCTCGCCCGTGAGCACAAGCCGAAGCTCATCGTGGCGGGCGCGAGTGCCTACCCCCGTGAGATTCCCCACGGCACGTTCGCAGAGATCGCCCGCGAGGTTGGGGCGAAGCTCATGGTCGATATGGCCCACTACGCGGGCCTCGTGGCCGCCGGGCTCCACGACAACCCGGTGCCGGTCGCCGACTATGTGACGAGCACCACCCACAAGACGCTCCGCGGCCCGCGCGGTGGCATCGCAATGTGCCGAGAGGCTCATGCGAAGGATCTCGATCGGTCGGTATTCCCGGGGCTGCAAGGCGGCCCGCTCATGCAC
>CAYZHH010000008.1:0-14089 GCA_964478275.1 uncultured Candidatus Kuenenia sp. | reverse complement strand
CTCATGCACGTCATCGCCGGGAAGGCCGTGGCCTTTGCCGAGGCGCTGCGGCCGGAGTTCAAGGTCTACGGTCAGCGGGTGATCGAAAACGCCAAGACGCTCGCGGCATCGCTTGCTTCGGGCGGCGTGAAGCTCGTCAGCGGCGGCACCGACAACCATCTCATGCTCGTGGATGTGACGCCTCTCGGCATCGGCGGCAAACTCGCCGAAGAGACGCTCGACCGCTGTGGGATCACCTGCAACAAAAACATGATCCCCTACGACGAGCGGAAGCCGATGGATCCCTCGGGTATTCGCCTCGGCACGCCGGCGATCACGACGCGGGGCATGGGCACCGACGAGATGACCCGGATCGCCGCCTGGATTCTCCGGGCTCTCAAGAGCGCGGACGATAAGGGCGTGCTTGACGAAGTGCGCGGCGAGGTGGTCGATCTCGCTGAGCAGTTTCCCGTGCCGGCCGCACGGCTCGAGCAAGCGGTGGCTGGATAACCCAGCGCTCGGCTCCTCGAGCTCCGCTTCGCACCATTCGGCGCTGAGCGGCTACGGCTCCGCCGCAGACCGGAGCGACCTCAGACGACCCCTCCTTAGGGTGGTTTTTGGCCAGGGCGATTCGCCCCACCCCTGGTCGCTAGCGACCACCCAACTGGGGCGATTCGCCCCACCCCTGGTCGCTAGCGACCACCCCACCTGGGGCGATTCACCCCACCCGCGAGGTCGATTCGCTCCAGTTGATGCGGATGCCCTCTTCAGGGACTCGTGTTGGTACCGGAAACAAGCGGATTTTTGCATCGAAGCGCCGAAGTCACAAGAAAGATGGCTTTGGCATCGAATTTGCACCCGTTCCTTCCGCATTTGTTCCTTGGTCGCGAGGCGAGAGGCCTTGGCTCTCGCCTCGCCAGCATCCGGTTCCTTGGTGACTCCTTCGATCATGGCCAGCGCAGTTCACATCACCGCCGCTCGACTCGCCGCCTGGGTTGGCGGCATGGTGGTTTCCGCCGTCCTGGCTGCCCCTGCCTTCGCGGCGGACGGCACCTGGAATGTGAACAACAGTGGCAACTGGAGCGCCACGGGCAACTGGTCAGGCGGCACGGTGGCCAATGGGGTGGATTCCACGGCGTTCTTGAGCAACGTCATCACCAACAACCGAACCATCACCCTCGATTCGGCCCGCACGATCGGCGGCATCGCGGCCCAGGACACGTCGGACAACTACACCATCTCGGGTGCCAACACGCTGACGCTTGATGTGACGACCGGCATCCCGACCCTCAATGTAGTTACTGCTGCCCAGACCCTTCGCATCCGCAGCGTGATCGCGGGAAGCGACGGTCTCCAAAAGACAGGAGCTGGCACGCTCCGCCTCAACGCCGCCAACACCTACACCGGTGGCACCACGCTCACCGCCGGCACGCTTCGGGTAGACGATGCGACGGGGCTCGGATCTACGAGTGCCACGCTGACCGTCAACAGTGGCACGGTGGATCTCCGGACCAGCGTCACCGTCGGCAATCTCACCGGTACCGGCGGTACGATCCAGCGAAGTGGGGGTGGGGGTGCTGTGATCCTGACCATCGGCAACGGCAACGCTGGCGGCGGCAACTTCCAGGGTGTGATCGCCGACGGCACCGCCACGACCGCGCTCACCAAGACGGGCACCGGCACGATCACGCTTTCGGGAGCCAATACCTACACCGGCACCACGACGATCAGTGGCGGCACGCTCCAAATCGGCAACGGTAGCACCACCGGCTCGCTCGCCACGACGAGCACGATCACGAATAACGCCACGCTTGCGTTCAATCGCACCAATACGATCACTCAGGGCACCGACTTTGCTTCTGTCATTGCCGGGACCGGCGGCGTGACCCAGCTCGGAAGCGGCACGCTGATTTTTTCAGGCGCCAACACCTACACCGGCACGACACTCATCAGTGGCGGCACGCTCCAGATTGGCAACGCTGGCACGACAGGCTCGCTCGCCACGACGAGCACGATCACAAACAACGCCACGCTTGCGTTCAATCGCACCAACACGATCACCCAGGGCACCAACTTTGCTTCTGTCATTGCCGGGACCGGCGGCGTCACGAAGCTCGGTGCGAACACGCTCATTCTCAATGGCACGAACACCTACTCCGGTGCCACTCTTGTCAGCGCTGGAACCCTCCGGGCCGGCGCCGCGGCTGGCGGGCAGGCCTTCGGCAACCTCTCTGCAGTCACGATGGCGGATGTCGCTGGGGCGGCCCTCGACTTGAACGGCTTCAGCCAGACGATCGGCTCGCTCGCAGGCGGCGGCACGACCGGCGGCACCGTGGCGCTCGGGGCGGGAGCCACGCTGACTTTTGGCGGCGACAACACGAGCACGGAGTTTGGCAGCACCATCAGCGGTACCGGGGGCATTACCAAGGTTGGCACAGGCACGTTCGCGGTTACCAACACGGCCATCCCCAGTGGCATCACAGTAACGGTCAGCGCTGGCACGTTCCAGCTCGGAAACGGTGGAGTCGGTGGCGCTCTCACGAGCCCCAGCATTGTCGTCAATAACGCTACGTACGCGTGGAATCGGAGCGATAACCGCGCACAAGGTGCGACTTCCGTCATCAATGGCACCGGCGTCTTTCTGAAACTCGGGGCCGCCATGTATACGCTGGGTGGCACCAACAGCTACTCGGGCGGCACGACCATTCAGGCAGGGACTCTCCAAATCAACAACGCGTCCGCCATAGGCTCGACGAGCGGCACTCTCACCGTGAATGCGGGCGGGCTCGACCTTGCCAACTTCAGCATCACCGTCGGCGACCTCACCGGCACAGGCGGCAGCATCACCAACACCGTGGCCGGTTCGCGCACGCTGACGGTCGGGCAGGGCAACACCGGTGGCGGCAACTATCAGGGGGTGATCGCCACCGGTACCGGCACGATCGCTCTGACAAAGGTCGGCACAGGCACCATCACGCTCTCCGGAGCCAACACCTACACCGGACTTACGACCGTGAGCGCCGGCACGCTCGCCCTGAGTGGCTCGGGCTCGATCAATGCCTCGAGCGGGATCGACGTCGGTGGGGGTGCCAGGCTCGCGGTCAACAGCTCGACCGTCCTCGCCTTGGCACCCACGCTCAATGGGGCCGGCGTTTCCAGCCGTGCTGTCCTCGGAGGCACCGGCTCGCTCAGTGCCGCGATCACCCTCGATAACGTGGGCGATGTGCTCTCCCCGGGCAACAGCCCGGGCATCCTGACCTTCGACACGAACCAGTCGTGGGGCTCCTCCAGCTATGACTGGGAGCTCAATGATTGGGTAGCCCAGGTCGCTGGCACGAACATCGACCAGATCAATGTCACGGGTTCTCTCAACCTTACAGGTGGTTCTGGCAGCTACATTCTCAATGTACTGTCGCTGACGGCTGGGAACGTGTCGGGCAACGTGCCCAACTTCGCCGAAACGAACAATACCTGGACGATCCTTGCCACCACGAGCGGCATCACCGGCTTCAACGCAGCCAACTGGACGATCAACACCAGCGGCTTCACCAACCCCAACACCGGGACGTGGGGCCTGTCCCTTGCCAACAGCAATCGCGACTTCGTCCTTACCTACACTGCGGTCCCCGAGCCAGGCACGATCATGCTGCTGGTCTGCGGCGGCCTCGCCTTCCTTGCGATCAGCCGCCGCTGGCCGCGTACGCCGGTCGTCGGGCCTGACGTGTGAACGCCCGTTGACAAGGGCAGCGAGTGCCACGCTCGTAGGGACTCATTCATGAAGGTTGTCGGGCGATGGGCCATCGTGATCGCCGTCCTGGTTGCAGGTGGCTTGGGTGGCCCCATTCGCGGTGACGAGCAGATGCATGACGTCGTCATCTACGGCGCCACGGCTGCGGGGCTGACGGCGGCGATTCAGGCGCGGCGGATGGATGCGAGCGTCGTGGTCGTCGAAGCGTCTGGCCATGTCGGCGGCATGACAACCGGCGGCCTGTCGAGCAGCGATGTTGGCAACGCGGGGGCGATCGGTGGCCTCGCTTCGGAGTTTTATTCCCGCGTGGGCAAGGCCTACGGCAAGAAAGAACGCGTCTTCCACTTCGAGCCGAAGGTGGCGTCGGCGGTTTTTGATGCGTGGCTGCGCGAAGCGGGCATCGAGGTTGTGACAAACGAGCCCATCGACCTCGCCAACGGCGTGCTCATGAAGGACGGCCGAATCGAGGAAATCGTCACCGAGTTGGGCCGGCGGTTTCGCGGGCGGATGTTCATCGACGCGAGTTTTGAGGGCGACCTCATGGCGAAGGCGGGTGTCGCATACACCGTCGGCCGCGAGCCCGAGTCGCAGTACGGCGAATCCCTCGCCGGCCGCACGGCTCGAGCAAGCGGTGGCGGGATAACCTGATACGGGCCCTGTTGCCCGTGCGTCAGGGGGCCGTCGCGGAGACGAAGCCCACGCCCCCCGTCCACGGTTCCACGGGCAGTCGTGCCCTGCCATGTCGTGCGCCGCTACGGGCCGTGGCCCGCGGGTCGACCGACCTTCTGGCGATCGACGATGCGGAGCTTCGGGAGGCCATCCGATTTCTTCGAGGGCACGCCTGCGAAGGGATCCATGTCGAGGACGTGGCGGCTCATCCGCGCGAAGGCTGTCGCAAATCATTTTGTTCTTGCCGCAATCGTCGCTTGTGGCCTCATGGGCTCGGGCTTAGACTGCATTTGGTGGGAGGGGTGTTCCCGTTGAGCGTGAAATCGACCGAGGCCTCTTGGACTTGCGACCATGCGACATCCATATCGCGGTTTTACTTTGGTCGAGCTCCTGGTGGTGATCGCGATCATCGCAGTCCTTATCGCGCTCTTGCTTCCGGGCTTGCAGGCGGCACGCGAGGCCGCTCGCCGTGTGCAGTGCAGCAACAATCTCAAGCAATTGGGCGTGGCGATTCAAAGCCACATAGGAGCCAACAACGAGACCTTTCCACGAGGGAATCCTGGCACGCGAAAGCACGGCCTCTTCACCTATCTCCTGCCCGGCATCGAGCAGCGGGCGATTTTTGACTCCATCAACCTCGACGCCGACGTGCCCACGGACCGCCAACACGTGCCTCCGCGGTACACGGCGATCCCGCAGTATTCCTGCCCCAGCTATCCGTTTGCCACGGTGATCACCCAAGGCTCCCCAAACACGCTGCCCTTCATGCAGGGTGCGCTGTCGCTCTATCAGGCGGTCGGAGGCACCATCCGAGGCACCAGCGATATCGGAACGCATAGTTGGTATGGCGATTATCCCAAGAACGGCCTCTTCCTTTGGGGCCGCGAACGGCGGGTTGCGCATGTACGCGATGGTCTGTCCAACACGCTCGCCATGAGTGAGTTTGTGCACCGCGACCTTCAGGGTGGCACTTACGCGGCAGGACCGGGCAATGTGCGACCTTGGCTCCTGGCCACGAATACCGACGCGGCCATCGGGGCACCGGCGAGTTACGTGATCAAGGCGGTGCAGCATCCGATCAATGCCCGGATCGATCGAATTGCCAACAGCGTTGGTTTCAACCACCTTCCGATGGGAAGCTACCACGCGAGTGGCGCCAACGGTTTGATCGCAGATGGCAGTGTCACGTTCTTCGCCGACGACATGGACCTCGAGATTCTCCGGTCCATTTCGACCTGCAACGGGGGAGAGATCAATGATATCGCACCGTAGGCTGCTTGCCGCGGAGGCTACCACGATAGTGTCGGAGGCATTCGGCGGCAGGGCGACTGCGCTCGATAGCTCAACCGCAGATACGTTTGCTTCGGCGATCACGAGCGCTGGCGGGTCGAGTACGTGGGGGGGCTGCCACGAGTTGTTTTGCAGAATGGCACCATCTCGAGCGAGTCGGACAACGCTGCGTATCGAAACCTCGGGTTCGTACATCAACGACGCCGGGCATCGACAGAAACGTCACGAACTTTGGAACCGGGGGAGTCACTAACGGGCGTGCTACGATCATCCGTCGGTCCGGCACGGCAATCCCTTGTCGCGAGCGAACATGATTCGGTGGTCTTGGGTCGGTGGTCTTGGGTCGGTGGTCTTGGGAATGCTCATGTTGTTGATGGGACAGATGGCAACACCGGCAGCCGAACGCTCACGGTTGAACTCAATCTGACTCCGGCCGGCCGGTACGCTTGGGAATGGCCAGGTGGTCCGACAGCGTCCTCGGTGACCTGGGCTCATTCAGGTACCAGGCCTGCCTAGATTTCGGTTCTATTTGGATTTCTCAGGGTCCTTCATCGTCAAGTGGCGCGATCAGCAATCTGACGCTCGTCCAGGTGCCCGAATCTGGTACGCTCGGCCTTCTCGTCATGGGCGTTGTGGCCTTGGGGCTTGCGCGGCGCCGATGGCGGTAGTGCCGCGCCCGCTGGGTCTTCTTCATGCAGTTCGTCGCCCGAAATGCCATGCTGGTTGTGGCGGTGCTGGCAGGAGCTTCCGGTGGTCCCGCCCGCGCTCACGAGCCCGTTCATGATGTCGTGGTCTATGGCGCCACGGCTGCGGGGCTGACGGCGGCGATTCAGGCGCGGCGGATGGATGCGAGCGTCGTGGTCGTCGAAGCGTCTGGCCATGTCGGCGGCATGACAACCGGCGGCCTGTCGAGCAGCGATGTTGGCAACGCGGGGGCGATCGGTGGCCTCGCTTCGGAGTTTTATTCCCGCGTGGGCAAGGCCTACGGCAAGAAAGAACGCGTCTTCCACTTCGAGCCGAAGGTGGCGTCGGCGGTTTTTGATGCGTGGCTGCGCGAAGCGGGCATCGAGGTTGTGACAAACGAGCCCATCGACCTCGCCAACGGCGTGCTCATGAAGGACGGCCGAATCGAGGAAATCGTCACCGAGTTGGGCCGGCGGTTTCGCGGGCGGATGTTCATCGACGCGAGTTTTGAGGGCGACCTCATGGCGAAGGCGGGTGTCGCATACACCGTCGGCCGCGAGCCCGAGTCGCAGTACGGCGAATCCCTCGCCGGCATTCGTCGCGGCGACCGCAAGCCCCGACCGCACTACACGCAGCGCGACAAAGACCATTTTGTCACGACGGTCGATCCCTTTGTCGTGCAAGGTGATCCGGCGAGTGGGCTTTTGCCATGGGTCAAGCGCGTCGAGTTCTCCACGTTCACAGACGGCGCCGGCGACGCAGGGGTGCAGGCCTACAACTACCGGCTCTGCGTGACCGATGACCCCAAAAACAGCATGCCGTTCGGGAAGCCGGAAGGCTACCGCGAGATCGATCACGAACTGCTGCTACGGGTGTTCGAGTCGGGCGATACGCGGCTCCCAATCCTGATCCACAAGCTGCCGAACCAAAAATTCGATTGGAACAGCATGCATGCTGTGGGCACCGATCTGCCTGGGGCGAGCTGGGCCTATCCGGAGGGTCGCCACGAGGAGCGGAAGCGCATCGCCGATGAGCATGTCCTCTACGCCCAAGGGATCATGTGGACGCTTGCCTATCACCCGCGGGTGCCCGAGAAGATTCGCGACGTGGTTTCGAAACACGGATGGTGCCGCGATGAGTTTGTGGCGACCGGCGGGTTTCCGCCGCAGCTCTATGTTCGCGAGGGACGTCGCATGATCGCCGACGCAGTTGTCACGCAGGTCGTGTGCCTAGGCACTGAGCCGTGCGAGGATCCGGTGGCCCTCGGCTCATTCGGCCTCGACTCCCACGCCGTGCAGTATTTCGTGACCGAGGCTGGGCATGTCCAGCGCGATGGGGTTTTTTGGAGAGTGCCCCCGAAACCGTATGGCATCTCATGGCGTGCCATTCGGCCCAAGCGAGACGAGTGCCTGAACCTCCTCGTTCCATCGTGCGTGAGCGCATCGCATGCGGCGTATGGATCACTCCGAATGGAGCCTGTCTACATGGCGATCGGCCAGGCGGCGGGCACGGCGGCGGTGCTCGCCATCCGAGCCGACTCGGCCATACAGGACGTGCCCTACGAAGCGATCCGCCAGCGGCTTCTTTCGGATGGCGCGCGGTTGTAGCGTGGTCGCAGCGCCCGCGTGCGGCCGCCTCGCGTAGGATGGCGGCGATGCAACGCAACCTCCCACCCAATCGCATCGACCGCCCAGCCACCGTCCGCTTGGGCCTCGTGCAGTCGGCTTGCACCGGTGATCGCGAGGCCAACATCGCCCAGGCCCTGGCGGGCATCGCCGAGGCCGCGAGCCGCGGGGCCACGGTCGTGTGTCTCCAAGAGCTTTTTGCTGGCGAGTATCCCTGCCAGATCGAGGATCAGGGGAAGTTTGCCGAGGCCGAGAGCGTGCCTGGACCGCTGACCGAGCAGCTCGCGGCGGCGGCGAAGAAGCACGCGTTGGTGCTCGTGGGCAGCGTCTTTGAGCGGCGAGCGCACGGCCTCTTTCACAATACGGCTGTCGTGTTTGATGCCGATGGCTCCGTCGCAGGCATCTACCGCAAGATGCACATTCCTGACGACCCTCACTACTACGAGAAGTTTTTTTTCACGCCTGGCGACACGGGCTTCATGAGCGTGCCGACGAGCCGGCTGGCGGTCGGTCCGCTTGTGTGCTGGGATCAGTGGTACCCGGAGGCGGCCCGGCTCACGGCGATGGCGGGCGCCGAAGTGCTCTTCTACCCCACCGCGATCGGCTGGCTCGATGGTGAGGAGTCGCTCCATGCCGCGCAGTACGAATCGTGGGACACGATGCTCCGAAGCCATGCCATAGCCAATGGCGTCTTCGTGGTGGCGGTCAATCGCACCGGACGTGAAGGTCCGCTGCGATTTTGGGGCGCGAGCGTGGTCTATGCCCCGAACGGGCAGCGTGTGGCCATGGCATCGCACGAGACAACCGAGGTGATCATGTGCGAGTGTGACCTTGCCCGGATCGAATGGTCGCGAACCCGCTGGCCATTCTTTCGCGACCGCCGCATCGACGCCTACGGTGGCCTCCTCGACCGATGGGGAGGCTGACGATGGCCTCGCCTGATGCCGTGACCCACCGGCTACCGGCTGAGTGGGAGCCCCATGCCGCCACCTGGATCGCCTGGCCCCATCGTCGTCAGACGTGGATCGGCCCGTTTGAGCCGATTCCGCTTGTGTATGAAAAGCTCGTGAGGCTCATCGCTCCCCATGAGCCCGTGCGGATCATCGGCTCGAGTGAGCTTCTTGCGCAGCCGCGTGAACGACTGGCTGGCGTGGCGAATATTGAATTCGTCACGATACGCACCAACGACTCGTGGGTGCGGGACACGGGGCCCGTCTTTTTACTCCGAAAGGACGCGGCCACCCCGGAAATTTCGCCTCGCGCTGCCGTCGCGTGGGGCTGGAATGCGTGGGGCGGCAAATACCCGCCCTGGGACGACGACGCCCGCGTCGCGAGGTCCATCGCGGTGCATCTCGGTCTCGACGTCTTTGAGCCCGGGCTCGTGCTCGAAGGGGGTGCAATCGAAACCGACGGGGCCGGCACGATCCTGGCCAACGAGCGCTGCGTCGTGGACGATCGGCGAAATCCCGGGCTCGATCGGGACGCGATCGAAGCCGCGATCCGTGGATGGCTGTGTGTCGAGAAAGTGCTCTGGGTGGGCGGCGACTTGGCGGGCGACGACACGGATGGTCATATCGACCAGCTTGCGCGGTTTGTGGCCCCCGGCCGCGTGCTTGCCGCGCGGCAGCCCGACCGGAGCGACCCAAATCATGCTGCGCTTGCCGCCAATCTTGAACAGCTCGCCACGTTCCACGACGCAGCCGGCCGTCGACTCGAGGTCATCCCAGTCGATATTCCATCGCGGTTTGCCTTCGAAGGGACGCAGCTCCCCGCGAGTCATCTCAATTTTTATGTGGCCAACGGGGTCGTTGCGGTGCCGGTCTTCGGGACTCCCACCGACGAGCCGGCGCTACGGATGCTCGAACAGTGTTTTCCAGGCCGAAGGATTGAGCCGGTCGACTGCCGCGAGCTCGTCCGAGGCCGCGGCGCGCTCCACTGCATCACGCGGGACGAAGCTGCCGCCCCATCCCGCGGTGTGACGCCATCGCGACACCTCGGCGCCGAGGTGCACGGCGATGCGTGATGCAGCACCATCGGCGACCACCATTCGGCCACGCGAAAGGGTGTGGTCGGCCCCGGCTGTCCGTGAGGTCTGGGCCATCGCCTGGCCGACCGTGCTGACCATGACCAGCTATACGGTCATGCAGTTCACGGACAAGCTCATGGTGGCCCAGGTCGGACCGCTCGAGGTGGCCGCGCAGGGAAATGGAGGCATCTGGGCCTTCAATCTCATGGCCATCACGATGGGCCTCCTGACGGTGATCAATACCTACGTGGCCCAAAACCTCGGTGCCGGCCGGCCCGAAGAAGGTTCGCGATACGCCTGGGCGGGCCTTTGGCTCTCGCTCGGGGCCTGGGCATTCGTGCTCGTGCCATTTGCTCTTCTGATGCCCTGGATCTTTTCCTTGATGGGGCACGAGCCACGGCTCCAGGAGCTCGAGACACAGTATGGCCAGATCGTGCTTGCAGGATCGCTCGTGCTCCTCGCGAACAAGAGCATGAGCCACTACTTCTTCGGCATGCACATGCCGAAGGTGATTGCCCTGGCCGCACTCATCGCCAACGGCTGCAACGTGCTGTTGAACTATGTCTTCATTTATGGCGAACACGGCCTACCCGCCCTGGGTTTGCCCGGAGTCCCCGGCATGCCCGCGCTCGGCCTCGCGGGCGCCGCGATCGCCACGGTGTTGGGCACCACGGTGGAGTTCGCCATTCCCATGGCCTGCTTCCTCGCGCCGGATATGGACCGCCGGTTCCGCACGCGAACCACCTGGCGGCTCGACCTCGCTGCCATCCGGGATCTCATGCGGCTCGGCTGGCCAGCGGCGCTCCAGTGGGGCAGTGAGATCGTCTGCTGGTCTGTCTTCATGTCGGTGCTGGTTGGCCAGTTCGGCACCGATCACATGACCGCGGCCTGGGCAGTGCTTACGTACATGCACCTGAGCTTCATGCCGGCAGTGGGCTTCTCCGCCGCGGTGGCGGCCATCGTCGGCAAGCGGATCGGTGAAGGGCTTCCCGACGTGGCCGCGGCCAGGGCGAGGCTCGGGCTCCAGCTCGCCATGGTGTACGTCACGCTCTGTGCCGTCGTGATGGTGGTCTTTCGAGAGCCGCTGGTGTCGGTCTTTGCTGGCGGCCCCGATACACCGCCCGAACGGGTCGCGATGATCGTGGCGATCGGCACGCGGCTGATGATCTGCGCGGCGTTTTTTCAGACGATGGATGCGGTCGGCGTTGTCTGCACGGGAGCACTCCGCGGCGCGGGGGATACCGTCTGGCCCGGCGTCGTCACGTTCATCCTGAGTTGGGTCTTCATCGTGGGCGGCGGCCAGGCATTTGTCGTGCTGTTCCCGAGCCTCGAGTCACTGGGGCCGTGGATTGGGGCGTCGTTTTACATCATCATCTTCGGTATCACGATGTTCCTTCGCTGGGAGAGCGGCCGCTGGCGGCACATGCACGTGATTGACCGTGGCCGTCACGACGCAGCCATGGCGATCCCTCTCCCCGGACCCCCCGGGACGGCAGGCGACGACGCGGTAGAGGATCTGGCGGCTGACGTGGCCGCGGAAGTCCTCCGTCAGCGGACGGACGAAAGCCCCGGTTTTCCAAGTTGATTCCGGCCTTGCCCTGGGCCCCGCCGCTTCGCCATCATCCCCGCCCCCCGGCACGCCGTCGGGGACCGCGGAGAGAGATGTCATGGAACAGTTTGCGACGGCCATCAAAGGACTCGTGTCGCTCCTTGCCCGCGTGTCCATTGCGGTGATCTTTCTTGTCAGCGCGCTGGGCAACAAGATTCCGCAGTTCCAACAGACGGCTGAGTACATGGCCTCGGAAGGCGTTCCCAATCCGCGGTTCGCGCTCTTTGGTGCAATCGGCCTCTTGCTGCTGGGCGGCGTTTCATTGATCGCCGGCGCCTGGACACGGTTTGGCGCCATCTTTCTGTTCGTGTTCCTCGCAGCCGCCACCTTCTACTTCCATGACTTCTGGCAGTTTACGGACGCGGCCCAGCGGCAGCTCCAGACGATCCAGTTCATGAAGAACCTCGCCATCGGCGGAGGGCTCCTTTCCCTCATAGCCTTTGGGGGTGGGCCGTGGAGTGTGGATGGCTGGATCGAAATGAAGCAGGAGGAGGCCGAGACGGCTCCGCCCGCCAAGGCTCGTTCGGTCACCAGGGTCCAGCAGGCGGCGTGAGGGTCGTCGGGGCCTGATTGGCGGCTCGTGGATTCCCAGGGGGTTTGATCATGGTCTTTTCGGTGGTCGTCCGTGCGTCTTCATGGATACTCCTCGTCGCCCTGCCCATCGCGCCGTCGCCCGTGTTCGCTACAGACAAACCGATGCCAATCGCAAGCGCTCCAGGTGTTCCGGTTGGCCGCCCGTTCGGTGTGCTGCCGGATGGCCGAACAGCCACGCTCTACACGCTCGAGGTGCCAGGTGGCTGGCGGGCCACGGTCACAGACTTCGGGGCCATCCTCACGAGCTTTCTCGTGCCACCGGCTGCGGATGATCCATCTGGAAAACCCGTCGATGTCGTCCTCGGCTTCGACTCACTCGACGGCTATGTGGCCGTTCATCCCTACTTCGGCGCGATCTGCGGGCGATGTGCGAACCGCATCGCGAGGGGCACGTTCGAGCTTGGCGGCCAGACCTACCGGCTCGCAACGAACAATGGCGCCAACCATCTTCATGGCGGCCTCGAAGGCTTCGACAAGAAGCTCTGGAAGGCAACGCCTCGGGCCACGGCTCGAGGGCCGGCCATCGAGCTCGAGCTCGTCTCGCCCGATGGCGAGGAGGGATACCCCGGCCGGTTCGTTGCCAAGGCGATCTACACGCTCACACCCGCTGGTGAGCTCATCGTGGAGATGTCGGCCACGACCGATGCCACCACGATCGTGAACATGGTGCACCACTCCTACTGGAACCTCGCCGGTCAAGCATCGGGGTCAATCAAGGATCACGAGTTGGCAGTCGAGGCCGATCGCTACCTGCCGGTGGATGCCACCAGTATCCCGACCGGAGCCTTTGCGATGGTCCAAGGAACGGACTTCGACTTCCGACCCGAACGAACGCCATGGCGCCGCTGCGGGCACGCGATGGAGACGCTCCCACCAAACGCCCCGCCGGGCGTCGCTCGGGGCGTCGATCATGCCTATGTGCTCCGAGGCTGGCGGCCAGACGGCGAGCTCCGTCGCGCGGCGACGCTCCGCGATCCGAAGAGCGGTCGCACGCTCGAGATACTCACCGACCAGCCAAGCATCCAGGTCTACATGGCCAACTTTCTCGACGGCTCGCTGACAGGCAAGGAGGGTGCAGCGTATGGCCCGAACGCGGCCATCTGCCTCGAGTCGCAAAAATTCCCGGATTCGATCCACCATGCCGACTGGCCCAGCGTGCGGCTCGAGCCGGGGCAAACCTACCGGCACATGATGGTGCACCGCTTCACGCGCTAGCGCCGAGGCTTTGCGGCGGCGGGCGATAGCGCCGCACTCGAGACGTGACTCGCCAGGGCGGCGAACAATCTCGTAACCGACTGGCCCGCAGGCGCCGGAATGGGATCAGGAGCGCCGAAGATTCGGTTGCCTCGGCTCTCGATTGCCCGCTTCCCGGGCATCGGTCCAAACGTGAGGCCCAATTCGTAACGACCGGTGGATCCCAGAACCCCAGACCCCGCCCGATTCGGGTTGTACCGTGAATTCCCGTAGCCCGAGACACCGATGAAGAAGAAACCGGTGGCCTGCGGCCGGATCACGATGCGGCTGTCGAGCGTGCCACTGGAGTCGTCGTTGGCGGCAATCTGACGGCCGCGCGAGTCAAACACACGAAGGAACGTGTCGAGCGACGACGATCCAGGCAGCCGTTCGGCAATCGTCTGGATAACAAGCGTCTGCCCCTTGGCCACCCGCACGCGGTAGAAGTCGACATCCCGCCTCCCAAAGCTTCCGTCCCCCACGATGCCCGCAAGGCGAACTTGGCCCGACGTGGCCGTGACACGGAATGCCCCTAGGAGTGTGTCGCCCACGTCGACCACTGGCGCAGGCGGGGAAGGTGGCGGTGGTGGCTCTGGATCTTCACCCGGCGGTGGATCGGTGGGAGGTGGGGC
>CAYZHH010000007.1:16174-29474 GCA_964478275.1 uncultured Candidatus Kuenenia sp. | reverse complement strand
CTCTGGGCCTTGGGGCACCTTCCGGCGAATGATCTGGCTGCCCGTGGTGGGCCTCGGATCGTCACGCCTCATGCCGGCGAGATGCTCAGGCTCATCGGTCGCGATCCTTCTGGACCCGATGCACTCGACCGCGGCTTCGTGACCGGGCTCGCGCGGGAATTTGCTGCTGCGACCGGCGCGGTGGTTGTGCTCAAGGGGGCTGGCACGCTGGTTGTGGGCGATGGCCGCGAGACGATCAATGAGACTGGGAACCCCGGCATGGCAACCGCCGGCACTGGCGATGTGCTCACGGGCGTCGTCGTGGCCCTCCTGGCCCAGGGCCTGTCGCCATTCGACGCCGCCCGTCTTGCTGTGTGGATCCACGGGGCCGCTGGTGACGCAGCCGCAGCCGATCTTGGCCAGATCTCGATGACCGCGCGCGATCTTCTCGCCAGACTCTTCGTGGGCTTCATGGCGGTTTGACGGCTGGGACGCCTCCCGCGGCTCGGTGTTGCTACGGATTACCGTCACCGCGCGCTGCGTTGGTTTCGGACGATCGACGTAACCTCCACGACGCCGTCGTCGCGGGCGATCCACACCCGCGATCGATCTGTCGCCGTGACGCGTCGGCCTCCCGTGAAGGAACCGAACGCGGGCATGGTCAGGAAGCCCGGCTCGGCGATGAAGCAGCGATCAACAAGGCGGTCGCCGGCGGGGGAGCTCACAGCGATCGTGGGATGAATGTGGCCGGCGATCGTGAAGGGCTCGTCGCGATCAGGCTCCGGGAGTGGCGTGCCCGGCTCGTGGACAAAGTGGAACGGCGGCTCGTCGTGCGTTCGGAGGACCGAGTCGATGCCGAGGCCGACGGGGAGGCGTCCGACTGACCGATCATGGTTGCCTGCGACGAGCACAATCTGCGTCGTCGCGAAGAGGCCACGCGTCGCGGTGAACTCTTCAAACACCTCGACCGTACACCCGCTTCGCGCGTGAAACAGATCGCCGAGTATGAGGAGCCGTCGGGCATGCGTTGCAGCCACGAGCATGGCCAGCCGTGCGAGGTCTTTGTGCGCCGAGCCCTCGGGTACGGGAATTCCGTGGCTGCGGAACGTAGCCGCTTTGCCGAGGTGGAGGTCGGCCACAAGCAGCGTGGCGGTCGCCGGCAAGAACGCCGCCCGCCCTGGGATGAGCACGATGTCGGCTTCGGCGTCGTGGGCGTCGGCGGGCGACGCGACAGCGGTGAGGCGCATGGGGCGGGACGGGCACAGAAATCGTATGGGATAGCGGCTTGGCGTGTTGTAATGGCCGCAAGGAGTCGCGTCCACGTTGTGGCCCGCAGGAGTCGCCCGCTGGGGTGGGAAAGCAGTTGTGAAAGAGCGCGTGGTCATTGTCACGGGGTTTGGGGCGTTTCGGAACTATCGAAGCGACGAGGAGAATCCCTCGAACCCTTTGGCGAAACAGTTCGCCCGCGAGGTGAACGCGCGCGGCATCCGCTGCGAGTGTGTGACTCCTGTGGCGGTCACCTGGGAAGAATTTGACCACGTCCTCACGGCGCAGATCGAGCGGCATCGTGGCACCCGCATCACGTGGATCGCGTTTGGTGCAGGCAAGGACTTTGCAATCGAAACACGTGCCACGAATCGCAGAAACGTCGACACGCCCGGACGCTACGCAGGGAAAGATGTCCCGAGCTTCAACGACCCGGCGGCAGACCCCGACGCGGTGCAAGACATCGTGTTCTCGCTGGCATCTCTCCGCGCGATCCAAAAAGCTCTCGGGGCACGTGGCTTCGACGTCAGACAGAGCAGCGACGCAGGCGGCTACATCTGCAACTCAGCCGCCTACTCGATCTACAAGACGCAGCGGTCCGGCTCGATCGAGAACGGTCTGTTTTTTCACACGCCGGAGGTTTTGTCTCCGGAGCAACGCGACGCCTTCGCCCACTCGCTCGCAGCCGTACTTTTTGTCGACGTGGATCACGTTGACGGACAGATTGCTTAGCTGACCGCGGCGTGTTCGAGGTCGCGGGCCATGTCGGTGATGCGGGTGAGCCAATCTTTCGTCGTGAGCCGCGACTGAATGAACTCGGCCCAGATTGGGAAGGCGAAGGGAGTGAGCCGTGGTGTCTCGACGACGACGATTGCTTGGGAGGTGATGCGGTCAACCGTGTCGGCAAGCCGTCGAAACTCGAACTGCCGCTCCAGCACTTCGCGGCGGGCCTGCGCGAGGAGCATGTTGTCGGCGTCGTGCTCCGCAAAGACATCAAACATGAGCCCGGCGGATGCTTGGGTCTGCCGATCACCACGACCGCTGCCCCGAACGAGGCCGGCCACGCGGGCGATCTCGCGGAAGTGACGTCGGGCCATCTCGGTCGAGTTGAGACAGGCCATGAGGTCTTCGAGAAGATGTCGGGGTGACAGAAGCCGCTGCCAGTCGCGCCGCGACATCGGAAGACCGTCGCTTCCCGCGATCTCAAAACCCCAGTCGTTGAAGGCAAGCGTGAACGTGGCCGGCTGTGACCGGGCTAGCCGCCAGGCGACGAGCGACGCGAGCCCCTCATGAACGAGACGGCCCGCAAAAGGAAACACGAACGCGTGATCACCGTCGCGGCCCCTCCATCGCTCAATCACAAGCGTGTCACGGTTGGGCAACCGGCTCCAGCGTTTTTGAATCTCCAAGAGTGGCCTGACGGCTGCGACCTCGGGCGACGGCTTGGCTCGCGATCGGGTAGCGCTGCTCACAAGCTCGAGGACGGCATCGGAGAGGAGTGTTGTGAGCGGCATGCGGCCGCCGTTCCAGCGGGGCACCTGGAGCGAGGTAGGGGAGCGCGACCGCTTGACCCAGGCGGTGAGGCCGTCGAACCGAAAGAGCACGAGCGGACGGCCCGCAAACAGAAAACGGTCGCCCTCATTGAGCCGTGAAATAAAGGACTCTTCGACGGTGCCAAGGCGACCGCCCCGAAGCCACCTCACGTCGACGGCCACGTCACTGACGATCGTACCGATGCCCATGCGGTGCTTGCGGGCAATGGCCGGACTCGCGACGTACCACCGCCCAAATCGCTCCTTGATGCGGGCGAAGTCGGGATAGGCGGCGAGCGCGGGCCCTCCGCGGGCAGCAAAATCCATCGCCCAAGCCCACGAGGCGTCGTCGAGCGCAGCAAAGGCGAAGGTGGAGGTGACCTCGGCGCGCAGATCGGCCGCGCGGAAGCCACCGCCGCAGGCCACCGTGACGATGTGCTGGGCGAGGCAATCGAGCGCGGCTTCGAGGGGACGACGGACCTCCACGGTTCCGCGCTCGGCTGCGTCGCGGGCCGCCGCGCATTCAATGAGCTCGAGGGCGTGGGTCGGCACGCAGACGAGGCGGCCGGTGGCACCGGGGGCATGTCCCGAACGGCCCGCCCGCTGGAGGAGCCGGGCGATACCCTTGGGGCTTCCTATCTGAATCACCTGTTCGACTGGGCCGAAGTCGACGCCGAGGTCGAGGCTCGATGTGGCCACGACGCACTTCATCTTGCCGCGCTTGAGCCCGCGTTCGGCAGCGGTGCGAAGATCGCGATCCACGGAGCCATGGTGGAGCGCAAGCTTGTTCTTCCAGCCGGGCCGCGCCTGGCGGATGGCATCGAACCACCGCTCGGCCTGGGATCGGGTGTTCGTGAAGACGAGCGATGTCGAAGCGCGGTCAATCGCCGCAACGACCTGGGGCAGGAGTCGCATCCCCATGTGGCCGGCCCAGGGGAATCGCTCCATGGGCTCGGGGATCAAGGTCTCGATCTCGAGCTTCCGCGGGATCGCGGCCGAAACGATCCGTGTGGGCAAGGCCGTTGTGGTCCCGCAGACCGCTGCCGCGGCTTCGTCGAGGTTGGCGAGCGTCGCTGAGAGCCCCCACGTGACGAGCCCCGGCCGGAGCGCCCGTAGACGGGCAAGAGCCAGCTCTGTTTGCACGCCCCGCTTGGTGGAGAGCAGCTCGTGCCACTCATCCACGATCACGGTATCGAGCACACCAAAAATCTCGTGCGACGTCTCGAGCGACAACACAATCGAAAGCGACTCAGGCGTCGTGACAAGCGCCGTCGGCCAGTTGCCGCGGAGACGACGACGATCCGCGGCCGAGGTGTCACCGGTCCGAATGCCGACGGTGATGCCCTTCGTGAGCGGCCCCAGGCCGCGAAGCGGCTCCTCCATCGCCGCGAGCGTGTCGGCGGCAAGCGCCCGAAGTGGCGTGATCCACACAACACGGAGTCCACCGGCCGCCGGCGCCGCACCATCGGCGGCGTTCAGCCGGAGCACTGCCCCCAGCCATGCGGCGAGCGTCTTGCCGGTCCCGGTCGGCGAGTGGAGGAGGCCACTCTCGCCCACCTGCATCGCCCGCCAAACCTCAATCTGAAAATCGAAGGCGGTCCATTCACGTCGCGCGAACCATGTCCGAATGCGGTGAATCGCCGCATCGACGCCGCGGGTGGGTGAGCGTGGCTTCGCATGCAATCGTTTTGAGCGTGGTGAAACCGGCATCCATGCAGCGTAGCCGGAAGCCCGTCGTGGGGCTTTCTTGGGGTGTCGATTCCGCGGGAAGTCGCGCAGCGGCGTGGATTGGAGAAGTGGGCATCCACAGTAATCCCGGACGGGGCAGAGGCATGACTGGCAATCGACGACTCACGGCCCGGCTCATCGAGCACGGTCCGGCCGCTGCTACGCCGCATTTGTGCTGGATATCGCCCGGCAAAAACCATGCCCGAAATCCCGCGCAAGCCCAGGCCAGCACGCCGCTTGCAGCCCATCGCCCCAAACGGGCATAACCCTGCTACCAAGCAAAACCGGGACCTTACGGGGACCGGCATAAGCACTAGTTAGGCAATGAAGACCAGAGCCATGTTGGCGTGCCGCCAATGGTGGTCGTAGATGCCCCGGGGTTCGTTCTCACCGAGTGCGATACCAAAGCCACGTGTGTGTTCATCGAAGCGCTTCAGCTCGATCGGTGGGCCTAGGCCCTGCATCGCCGACTGGTGGTTCTGCGGCGAGGCAGCATGGCGCCATGCGGGCCTTCGGCCGAACCTATCGTGTCATGAGAGTCGCGATGCCCGTGCAAATCACATTCGCCAAGATCATCGCTGCCATCATCGCTTCTGGGTATGTTGTCGCGATGCTTTTCGCTGTGGGCGGCGCCACAGTGGAGATCGCGAAAACCTCTCTCGCTCTGCTTGTGCCCATTGCGCTGATCTGGTTTCCCGAGGAGCTTGGTGATTTCACGGGCTCCGTTGGTCGAGGAGGCTTCGTCAACTCTCGCACTCCAGCGGTCCTGTTGTCCGCCATGGGATGGTTTCTTCTTGTCGGATTTCCTGCGGTCATATACTGGCTTCGATAATCCAGCATGCCTAATAAAGCGATCCAGCAGACTCGCGATTGCGTCCGGTGGTGTGGATAATCTTTTGGCTGCGAGCTGCTGATCGCGGTCGTTTGGCCGGCGGAGGTCGTGCAATGACCAGGACGTTCCTTACAGGGTTGCTGGTTGCCGCGTTCGTCGGGACCGGAGGTTCATCCGGCCCTCGGCAGCCAAGCGCTCAAGTACTGGTCGAAGCGGAGCCGGACCCGACCAGAGCGCGGGAACTCGCACATTGGCCGAACGCCGCTGATATGGCAAGGCTTCAGTCGGTCGAGGGCAAGCCGAAGGCGGCCATCCTCCAAGTCCTCGGCCACCCCTCGCGGGTGGATCGCCGGCCGGATGGTGAAGAGGTCTGGGATTACCCGTGGTGTGCCGCCTGCCGTGTCTGGATTCGCAAGGGGGTCTGCACGGGCACGTTCTACACTGCGGGGTACTGAGCAGGGCCGAACTTGCCGGTGCATCAGTGGGCAGTCGGGGCATGTAGGCTTGTGGACACTCCTCGCTCAAGCGGCCGCAGATGAGCGCGGTCGTACGTGTGGCAATTTTCAAAGCAAAGGAATGCATCATGGCAAAGCGCAACGAGCAAACTTCAAAGAAGGTCGCCTCGAAGGCGGGTAAACTTCTCGGCAGCCCTCAATCGACCAAGACACAGAAGTCAGTCGCGGCGTCTGCATTGACGCAGGCACCAAACAAGAAAAAGGGGAAGAAGAAGTAGATGCCTTCATCGCAGGTCAGGAAGTTCCCTCACCACCGGCTCCAGTTGGCCTGAGCGGGTTGGATTTCCTGTCCCAGGCAAGGTGTGGGGTGAGGAACAGGGTACTACGGCCCGCAGGCGGCGGGCGCGACGGTTGGTGCGTGCTTACACCATGCGGCGGAGGTCGGCGAGGGTGCCGGCGTCTTCCGGCTTTTTGTCGCGCCGCCAGCGGACGATGCGAGGGAACCGCACGGCGAGGCCTGCCTTGTGGCGCGAGGACGGGGCGATGCCCTCGAACGCGAGCTGCATCACGAGCGTGGGGGTGCAGATTCGCACGGGGCCGTGCTTCTCGATCGTGGTTGCCTTCACGATTCCGTCGATCTCGATGATCTCCTCGTCGGTGAGCCCCGAATAGGCTTTCGCAATCGTGACGAGGCGATCGCCATCCCACACGCCGAGTGTGTAGTCGCTGTGCAGGCCGGCGCGGCGACCGTGCCCCGCCTGGGCGTAGAGGAGGACGGCATCGATCTCAAGCGGCTCAATCTTCCACTTCCACCAGTCGCCGCGGGCGCGGCCCGTGCCATACGCGCTCGTTCGTCGCTTGAGCATGAGCCCCTCCACGCCGCGCTCCCGGGATTCGCCGCGACGCGTGGCAAGCTCGTCCCATGCGTCGGCCGTCACCAGCGGCGAACGAAAGAGGCATGTCTCTGTCGGCGATGGCCCGGCGAGCGCGTCACCAAAGCAGGACGGCACGAGGGTTTCAAGGCGGCGACGTCGGTCGTCAAGCGGCAGTGCCCGGATGTCGTGGCCTTCGTGTTCAAGGAGGTCATACGCCACAAACACGCACGGAACGTCGGCCAGAAGCTTTCGTGGCACCTGCCGCCGACCGCTCCGCCGCGAAAGAGCTGTGAAGCCAAGGAGCAGCATGGGCTCATCACCAGCCCCATGGCCGACCGCCAGAAGCTCTCCGTCGAGCACGGTGCCAGGCGGAAGCGTGGCAGCCGCGGCGATGATTTCGGGAAAGGCCTCGTTGATGAGCTCCCCGCCACGACTCCAGAGCGTCGCGTCATCAACGCGACGGACGATCTGAGCCCGCATCCCGTCCCACTTCCACTCGGCCTGCCATGTGGTGACGCAGCCGAGTTCCTCAGCCACGCTCGCGGTGTCGTTCTGCTCGAGGCTCGACGCCAAGAAGAACGGATACGGCCGGCGGTCGTCGGCTGTGGTGATCGGTGAGAGGATCGCCGCGAATTCTGCGGCATCAGCCGGGCCACCTCCCATCAGGCGGTGCGTCATCACAGCAGGCTCGACTCCGGCCACTTCCGCGAGCGCCCGCGCGACGAGCGTGCGAGAAACCCCCACCCGCAGCCCGCCGGTGATGAGCTTGTGCCATACGATTCGCGACTGCGGGACGAGGCGGCGCCAGGTCGCGGTGACCACCTCCCGCTTGGTCGCGTCATCGGCACCAACGATCGCGTGGATCGTGCGATCGATCGTTTCGGCAAGGCCCGCTTCAGAGACAGGCTCGTCGTTCGCAGGCTCGGCATTCGGCAGAAGGAGCGAGAGCGTTTCGGCGAGATCACCGACGTGGGCGTACGACTCTTCAACAAGCCACTCAGGCAGGCCCGTCTCCTCCGCCACCCATTGCCGCAGTTGGCTCGTTGAGACCGCCCGAAGCCGCCTGCCGCCGCAGAGGACGCGGACGGCGCAGGCGGCGTCTGCATGATCAGCCGCCCGAAAATACTCCGCGAGGATCGCTACCTTCTGCTGCGTACTGGTGGTCGCGTCGAGCTGCCAGTAGAGGTCGGTAAACGCCTTCATGGGAGAACCGCCTCGCCGCCGTCTGCATCGCTTTCAGCGTCGTCATCGGCCGCGTCGGCTGCGTCAGGCGAGGCTTCGCCGGTAAAGCGCGTGGCCAGCGGTCGGGCGTCGAGGCCACGGTCACGGAGGAACCGAGAGAGCACATCTGAAAAGCCGTGCGTGACGAGGATGCGGCTGGCCCGCGAGGCCTCGATCGCGGCGAGGAGGCCTGGAAAGTCGGCGTGATCAGAAAGAACAAAAGCGTGCTCGACGCTGCGGCGACGCCGAATACCTCGGACCGTCATCCAACCCGACGCGACTGCCACCGCCGACTCACCAAACATTGTGAGCCACGGCGTTCCAAGGACGCTCGGCGGTGCGATGACGAGCGCCCTGCCGCCACCGACGCGACGGGCCCGCGGCGGTACGCGGTCGATGGACGGCAAGCGAACCCCAGATGCTCGGTAGGCCTCGACGAGCTTCATGACGGCACCATGCGCGACGATCGGCCCGATTTCGGGATCGACCATCGCTGCGATTCGCTGAGCCTTGCCTAGCGCGTACGCGAGGATGACGCTCGTGCGGCCCGCGTCGCGGTTCGCCCGCCACCAAACATTGATCTGCGAGGCCACCGTGCTCGGATCGGGCCAGCGATAGACCGGCAGGCCAAACGTGCTCTCCGTGATGAAGACGTCGCATGGCACCGGCTCGAAGGTCGCGCACGTGGGGTCAGCGGCGAGCTTGTAGTCCCCAGTGACGACCCAGGTCTCGCCGCGGTGTTCGACGCGGACCTGCGCCGACCCGAGGACGTGGCCGGCCGGATGGAGCGAGACCGTTACGCCGTTGATCGACCGTGTCTCCCTGTAGCGGAGCGTCTCGATGACGGCGTTGCCGCCCATGCGGGTTCGGAGGACGGGTTTTCCCGGCGCGGCGCAGAGATAGCGGTCGCACCCGCTGCGGGCATGATCTGCGTGGGCGTGGGTGATCACCGCTCGCGCCACCCGACGCCAGGGATCGATGTAAAAATCACCCGCGGCGCAGTAGAGCCCCGAGTCGGTGACCTCGAGAAGATCCGGCATCACGCGCTCCCAGATCGGAGGGCGCCGCGTACAGAGCTAGCGGTAGGCCTGGGCGCCTGACGCCGGGAAGCGGTACCCGCCGAATCCGAGTGGAGCGTAGCGAGGCCAGTCGCCTGGGACGACCCCCGGGGGCGTGCCATACGCGTTCCAGGTGGGTGTGCGCGGGATCGTGGGTGGCACGAAATACTTCGGCCGCGTGCCGTGGGCCGTTTCGTAGGGGCTTGCCCCGGGCTGGTACGGAGCCTGGTTTCGCGGCGTGCCGGTCGATGCGGGCGAGCGAGCCCCTCGGAACCACCGGCCACCGGCGGCATCAGCCGGGAGGCAGGCAGCCGTCACCACGAGTACGAGGGCCAGGGATCGAAGCATGGTGGAGTGCCGAAGCATCAGAATGGCGTGAGTGCCGACGTCTACAAAAAGTTTCATCGTCATCCTTGCCCATCCAGATTCGCCATCCGCTGGACCGGCCGAGCCGCACGGATGGCACCGGTTGTACCGCCGGACGGCGGCGACTGGCTCGATGGTGGTCGCCCTCAGTCTGCGGCGGCCGTCGTCTTCGCGGCCCAGCCGATCTCCACGGACATACCAAAGGCCTTCTCAAAAAGCTCGGTGCGACGCTGGGCGCCCCAGATGTCGGTCTGTGGCTCCTGGTCGGAGACCACGTCGAGCCGCATACCCCCATCGCTGATGGCGACCCGCACGTCCCGCACCTGCTGCGTGCGGCTACGGTCGAGGCCGCCGGCCAGCCGGAGGATCCCGGCGAGCCGCTGCACCCGCCGCTGGTCGTCCGAGGAGAGCCGCGTGAGGTTTTTATGTTTCCGCTTGGGCAGGGCACCGCGGTGGTACCGGGCGACGTTGGCAAGCAGCTCGACGTCGTGGGGCCGCAGGCCTGGCAGGCGGCTGTTGCGGATGAGGTGGTAGCTGTGCTTGTGGTGCTGGTCGTAGTTGATGACGTAGCCAACGTCTTGGAGTCTGGCGGCGCATTCAAGCAAGAGGCGGTCACCGGGGGGGAGCTCGAATGGCTCAGCGAGTTGTTCGAAGATCCGCCCCGCGAGGGCTGCGACGGCTCGGCCGTGCTCGAGCTCGCCCGAACATGCTGCAGCGAGCCTTTCAATGGCCGACTCCCGCTGGGCCGATTCGTCTCCCGTCGGCGACGGCACCTCGACCTCGTCGATCATCTCCCGAACGAGCCCGTCCCGCACGCCACGCGTATGAACGGCGAGCATGTTCACCCGGAACCGCTTCATGAGCGCGTCTACGATGGACAGCCCCGGAATGATGATGTCGGCCCGGTCGGGAGTCATACCCGCCATTCCACGACGCGCTCGTAGTGGCATCTTCTGAAGCCGCTCGAGGAGATGCCGCACTTCCGCATGCGAGATGCGATAGCCCCCGACGGGCACGTCAGCCTCCCGTTTCGAGGCCATCACCAGCTCAGCGAGCGTGGTGAACGTGCCGCCACAGCCCACGAGGAAGTGTGGTGCAAACAGCGGCCTGGTCGTCTGCTTCTTGAGGACACCACCAATCACCTCCTCGAGCTCGCCGAGCCCGCGCTGGAAATCGGCGGCATCAGCTCCCTCGCCAAGCCCGCATTGCTCCGTCAGTCGGACCGCGCCAAGCGGCGTCGAAAAAATCGACTCGATGAGATTGCCAGTGGCGA
The DNA here is from genome assembly GCA_964478275.1 of uncultured Candidatus Kuenenia sp. Lineage (GTDB taxonomy): Bacteria > Planctomycetota > Planctomycetia > Pirellulales > UBA1268 > QWPN01. Next base: position 18,889 of record CAYZHH010000007.1, on the reverse strand, counting down.
ACACGATCTCGGTGCTGCCGCCACCAATGTCGGCCACGATCACATTGCGGCCCGTCAGGTCGAAGGCATGCTGAACGCTTGCGAAGGCCAGCCCCCCCTCCCGTTCGCCAGAAATCACCTCAACCTCGAGCCCCACCTCTTCGCGGACACGGCGGCAGAACTCGGGGCCGTTGCGGCTCTCGCGGACGGCACAGGTGGCGATCGTGCGGAGGGTTGTCACCTGATAGCCGGCCGCGATCTCCTTGAAGGTCTTGAGTGCCGCAACGGTGCGGTCCATTGACTCATCATCGAGCCGCCCTTCTGAGGAAACACTCCGGCCGAGGCGGGTCGGCTCCCGCTCCTCGTCGAGGATGCGGTACGTTCCCCCACGCAGCACCTCGGCCACGAACAGCCGGACGCTATTGGAGCCGATGTCGATGGCGGCCAGCCGGCTGGCCATGTCGGGAGAGAGCCATTGCTGGCGTTCGTCGTGCTCGTGATCCACGGCGGTCTCCCCGGGGCAGTGCGATGCCTCATGATACCTTCGATGAGCTACACTTCTGGTTTCCTTATTCTGCCCGACTGAGCCCGCCTGTCGCCGTGCCGCTCCCCGCTCCGCTCGTCTTTGGATCGTCGTCGTGTGCGCCGCCGCTGCCCCGGGCCGCCGTGGCGGTCGGCAATTTTGATGGTGTGCACCTCGGGCATGCCGCAATCGCCCGCCGGCTCCGGGAGATAGCCGAGCGGGAGGGCGTGCCTGCGATAGCCCTCACATTTGATCCTCATCCCGCCAGCATCGTGCGGCCAGCCACGGCACCGGTGCCGCTCACCACGCCTGCCCGCCGGGCCGAGCTTCTTCTGGCACTCGGGCTCGACGCGGTGCTCGTGCAGCCAGCCAATGCGGCGCTCGTCGCCATGCCCGCGGAGGCGTTCTATCACGAGATCCTCCGCGGCCGCCTCGGGGGAGTCGCCTTCGTCGAGGGAGCCGACTTTCGGTTTGGTGCTCGACGGGCCGGTGACGTCCACGTGCTCACGCAGCTCGCGCGAGCCGATGGAGTGATCGTCGAGGTGGTTGCTCCGGTGGTCGTCGATGGCGAGCCGATCTCGAGCTCGCGGCTACGGGCCCTCGTGGCGGCTGGCGACGTCGCGGCCGCCGCAAGGCTTTCCACGGCACCGCATCGCGCCTCGGGCATCGTCATTGAGGGGGCTCGTCGCGGCAGGCAGCTCGGTTTCCCGACCGCAAACCTCGGGACCGTCGCCACGCTGCTTCCTGCCGCCGGTGTGTATGCCGCGCGAGCATCCATCCAGGAAGAAGGCCCGACACGAAAATGGTTCGCCGCTGCGGTCAATGTCGGCCCCGCGCCCACCTTCGGCGTGTCGGCTTCGGGTGTCGAGGTTCACCTCGTGGGCTACTCCGGCGACTGCTACGGCCACATGCTCGACGTTGACTTCCTCGCGCGACTGCGGGACACTCGCCGCTTTCCTTCAGCGGACGACCTCGCCGCCCAGTTGGCCACCGACGTGGCCCAGGCTGCGGAGATCGCGGCCGCGTTTGTACAGGAGCCATGATGCGACTTGACTGGGCCAGCCTGCTTGAACTCCTCGAGAGCCGCGAGCGGTTCGTGCTCACGAGCCATGTCCGCCCCGACTGCGACGCGCTCGGCAGCGAGCTGGGATTGGCCGGCATTCTGGCAGCCCGCGGCAAGCACGTTCGGATCGTGAACGCCCAGGCCACCCCTGCAAGCCTCGCGTGGATCGACCCGACCAACCGGATCGAGAGTCTCGCCAAAGGCGTCAAGGCTGCGGACCTCGCCGACCGGGATCTCCTCATCGTTCTTGATACCAGCGCCTGGGCCCAGCTCGGGGCCATGGCCGATGTCGCGAAGGGGATGCGAGATCGCGTGCTTGTGATCGATCACCATGTGAGCCAGGACGACATCTGCGATCTCTGGTTCAAGGACACATCCGCCGAGGCCACCGCACGGATCGTCTACGAAATCGGTCTGCGTCTGCGGGTGTCCTTCACGGAGGCAATCGCCACGCCGATCTACGCCGGGCTTTCCACCGACACCGGTGGTTTTCGATTCCCGTCGGTCTCGGGCGAAAGTTTTCGGATTGCCGCAAGGCTCGTCGATGCCGGAGCAAGCCCGACCGTGATCTACCGCGAGCTCTTCGAGCAGGATTCCCTCTCGCGATTGCATCTTGTTGGCCGGACCCTCGCTGGCGCCACCACCGCTCACGAGGGCCGCGTGATCTACTCGCAGGTGCGTCAGCAAGACATCAAGGCAGTGGCCGCGTCCCCTGCTGATACCGAAGACCTCATCAACCTCACGCTCGCCGTGAAGGGTACCGAGTTGGCAGCGATTCTCATCGAGCAGCCGGACGGCCGGATCAAGGTGAGCTTCCGCAGTCGCGGGCCGGTTGACTGTAGCGCCCTCGCCGGTCGCTTCGGCGGCGGCGGCCACAAAGCCGCAGCGGGGACGATCATTGAGGGGCCTTTCGAGGCGGCGCAAGAGCGGATTCGCGCGGCGGTTGACGAGGCCTGGGTGGCCAGTGCGGCTCTCGTCTGACCGTGTTCAAGCGGTACGACGGGCACGCACAAAACGAGGCAACATGATGAAGGCAGACAAGCCAGTGCCGGCCGCGGAGGATTCGCGACGGCGTTTTTTCGCCAAGGCTGCGGCGATCGCGTGTGGTGGCCTCGCGACGCTTGCGCCCGTGGCTGCCGGCGTCTGGACA
>CAYZHH010000007.1:0-16164 GCA_964478275.1 uncultured Candidatus Kuenenia sp. | reverse complement strand
GGCCACGTTCCTTCCCGTGACCGACCTCTCGGCGATTCCCGATGATGGCGTGCCCCGCCAGTTCGCGATCGTCGCGGAGCGTGTCGATGCCTGGACCGGTTTTCCTCGCGATCCGATCGGTGCGGTCTATCTGCGGCGGCAGAAGGGCTCGAAAGACGTGGAAGCGCTCACCGCCACCTGCCCACATGCGGGCTGTTTCGTCGATCTCGAGCCGGGCGCTCGGTCGTTCCGCTGCCCCTGCCACAACAGCTCCTTCACGCTCGACGGTGAGATCGTCGAGCCGAGCCCTTCGCCTCGGCCGATGGACTCTCTCGAGTGCCGCGTCGGCGAGAATGGCCAAGTTGCCGTGAAGTGGGCGACATTTCGTGCCGGCATCGCCGAGAAGGTATGTGGCTCATGAAATCCACAGGCACGAGCCCGCGGCGCGGAATCATGAAGCGGCTCGGAGATTTCTTCGACGACCGCACGGGCTGGCGGGCCCTCGTGCACGAGGCGCTCTTTGAACGAGTGCCGGGTGGTGCCCGATGGCGGTATGTCTGGGGCAGCACGCTCGTCTTTGCCTTCATGACCCAGGTGGTCACGGGGCTTTTTCTCTGGGCGAGCTATTCGGCCAGCAGCCAGACCGCCTGGGAGAGTGTCTGGTACATCCAGCATGAGATGGCTGGCGGCTGGCTGCTCCGAGGCATCCACCACTTCATGGCCCAGGCGATGGTGGTGCTGCTCGCGCTTCATCTGCTCCAGGTGGTGATCGACGGCGCGTACAAGGCTCCGCGGGAGGTCAATTTCTGGCTGGGGCTCGTCCTCATGATGCTCGTGCTCGGGATGGCTCTCACCGGCTATCTCTTGCCGTGGGACCAGAAGGGCTACTGGGCCACACGAGTGGCCACGAACCTGGCCGGGATCGTGCCCTTCGTGGGCCCGCAGATCCAGCAGCTCGTTCTGGGTGGCCCCGATTACGGTCATCACACGCTGACGCGGTTCTTCGCGCTCCATGCCGGCTTTCTGCCAGCCACGCTCGTCTTGTTCCTCGTGGTACACCTCGCGCTGTTTCGCCGGCACGGCCTCCATGCCAAGCAGCCGATCACGAAGCCCGACGGGCTCTTCTGGCCCGACCAGCTCCTGAAGGACGCCGTCGCGATGCTCGCCGTGATGGCAGTCGTGCTCGGTGTCATCCTCGTGCCGGCGGTGCGGACGATGCTGGCCGGCGGCGAGGTGGTCACGGGCGAACTCGGGGCCGAACTGGGCGCCCCCGCTGATCCGTCGCAGACGTATGCCGCGGCGCGACCCGAGTGGTATTTCCTCTTCCTGTTTCAGTTCTTGAAGGTCTTCGAGGGGTGGGGGGCCACCGGCGAATTTCTGGGCGCGATCGTGGTGCCTGGGCTCGTGATGGGGGTCATGTTCCTGATGCCGATCATCGGCAACTGGAAGCTCGGCCACCGTTTCAACATCGCCTTCACGCTCGGGCTCTTTGCGGGCGTGGCGATGCTCACGGGCCTGGCCCTCAACGAGGACTACTCCGCTCTTTGGACCGACAGATCAAAGCTCGGCGAAGCCACGCGGCTTTTCGACGAAACCGACGGCGACGAACGCAAACTCCTTGCGGCCGTCGGCGGTGACGCGACGAAGGCCGCGGCGATTGCGAGACAGTTTTCTGCGGTCGAGAAGTTTCGCCGATCGGAAGCATTTCTTGCGGCCGTGCGGACGGCGCGTGCCGACGCCGAGCGGGCTGCCGAGCTTGCTGGAAGACCCGAGCGAATTCCACCAGGCGGAGCCCTCGAACTGGTCCGCAGCGACCCGCTCGCGCAGGGGCCGCGACTCTTCGCCCAGCATTGCGGGAGCTGCCATGCGCATATCGACCCCGCTTCGCCAGATGCCGCCGCGGTCCTGGCGAAGGCGTCGGCTCCAAACCTGCATGGCTTCGGCACACCGTCGTGGATGAAGGGGCTGCTGGATCCCACCCGGGTTGCTGGCCCCGCGTACTTTGGCAACACGGCACACAAGGACGGCGACATGGTGTCTTTCGTGACGGGCGACCTCCAGGACGAAGACACCTGGAAGCCCACCGATATCGAGGCCGTGATCGCCGCGATGGCGGCGGAGGCGGGACGTGTGGACTCGACGGTTCCTGCTGCAACAATCGCGCACGGCCGTGAGCTCGTCGCCAATGAAGAACGGTGCGGTGCCTGTCATCGCTTCGGCGACAACGGCACGGATCTTGGTACCGCCTGTGACCTGACGGGATGGGGCAGCCGCGTGTGGATTGTGGGCATCATCAGCGACCCTGCACACGAGCGGTTCTACGGCGACTCGAATGACCGGATGCCACGCTTTGGCAAAGCCGTTGACGGCGGTATCGCGCCGCTGACCGATGAGCAGATCGGCCTTCTTGCCGACTGGCTCCGCGGCGAGTGGTACAGGCGATAGCTGGCGATGGTGTTCGGCACGCCTGTTGCGTGGACGACAGAAGCAAGCCGCATTAGTTCGCCGGCGGTGACATGCTCGGAGCCTTCGCGACTTTGCGAGTGTGCTCTCGTGGATAGTGGTCCGCCGCTTGGCCGCGCAAAGATGCTCGGCTCCTGCGCGTGCCCCCGACCGGCTCCTCAGCATCAGGGGCTTTGGTGGCAAGCCTGTGGAGTTAGGCAGAGTTGCGCGATGGCTGCTACGCCGGTATTGTGCCCCGCATGGCCGAGCAACGAGATCGTGAAGCCGCACGCAAGCTACCGAGGGATGAAGGGGCCTCACTGGGATGGAACCCTTCGGATCGAGACCAACAGGCTTGACCTTCCAGCAGAACTGATCGCGGAGATCTCCCGGCAGCGGCGAGCCAAGGCGGGTTGCTTCTGTCGTCCACGCAGTCGCCGTGCCGAACAGGATTGCCCAGGATTGCCGGAGCTGGCCTCCTCGATTCTGGGCGGCGGGACGCGGGCTACGGGCGTGTTTGGCCGTCCGTGAGGATGGCATCGAGCCGTTGGATCAGCTCGGCCGTCTTTTTGGGATGCTGCTGGCTGACGTCGTTTCGTTCCCCGGGGTCATCCGCGAGGGAGTAGAGCGAGTGCCGCTTCGTGGGCTTGGGGAGGGGTTGTTTCGAGATCACGGCTTGTCCACCGGGAGCGTTCACGAGCCGAATCAGTTTCCAGTCGCCGGAGCGGAGGCCGAAGTTGCCTTGCGTTCCCTTCGTTCCGTTGTCCTGTTGGAGGAGATCGGTTCGGCCCTGCGCATCTGGCTCACCGAGAAGAGCAGAATGAATATCAAGACTATCGAGGCACGCGTGGGCGGGGAGCGGTGCGTTCACAAGGGCGGCACATGAAGCGGCAACATCGATCGTGCAGACGATCTCGTCCGATTCACCCACCGGGATGCGGCCCGGCCAGCGGGTGATGAAGGGCGTGCGAGTGCCCCCTTCCAAGACCGTGTATTTCCCGCCGCTGAAAGGGCCCGTGGGGTGGTGGCCCCCGAGCTCCGTGACAGCCCCGTCCTCATAGCCATCGTCGAGCACTGGGCCGTTGTCAGAGCAGAAGATCACGAGCGTGTTGGTCGCGAGGCCGTGGGTGTCGAGCGTGGCCATGATCTCGCCGACGCACCAGTCGAGCTCGAGCACCGCGTCGCCGCGAAGCCCAGTGCCGCTCTTCCCGTGGAATCGCTCGTGCGGCATCCGGGGAACATGATTATCATGAGAGGCGAAGAACAGAAAAAATGGCCGGTCTTTGTTCGCTGCGATGAAGGCTTTTGATTTTTTGACCCAGGTGTCGGCGAGGTCCTCATCGCGGAACCGTGCCGCGGTGCCGCCGGTGTAAAAGCCGATGCGGCTGATCCCGTTGTGAATTGTTCCATTGTGGCCGTGGGACCAGTTCATACGGAGCGTGTCGCGATGGGAAACACCCGTTGGCTCATTCGGTGCAATGGGCTTGTCGCTCACGGTGAGGGGATCGGACGGGTCGAGGTTCAGCACCCGGTGTCCTTCGACATAGACCTGCGGCACGCGGTCGCTGGTGGTGGGTAGCAGGAAACATTCGTCGAAGCCGATCTCGAGCGGGCCGGGCGCGAGCGTGCCGTTCCAGTCCGGTTCTTTGTCGCCCAGGCCGAGGTGCCATTTGCCGATGACAGCCGCTCGGTAGCCCGCGTCGCGAAGCAGCGAGGGGAGGGTTGGTGTGCCGGGGCGGATGATCGCTGGCCCGTTCGGCGGGGCGATGCCCGTGCCTTTTGTCCGAAAGGCGTAGGTGCCCGTGAGGAATGAGTAGCGGGTGGGCGTGCAGGTGGAGGCAGAGCAGTAGCCGCTGGTGAAGCGGTGCCCCTCCGCTGCAAGCCGGTCGATGGAGGGTGTCTTGAAGACCGTGCTGCCATAGCACGAAACGTCACCGTAGCCCAGGTCGTCGGCCATGATGACGATGATGTTGGGACGCTCCCGCGGAGCGGGAGTGGCCCTTTCATCGGCTCCAGGAGCAGCGAGCTCGCACGCTCCAAGGAGGACGAGAGCGACGACCAATCGGTTCCGCGAGGCAGCATTGTGCGGACGGGAAAAGCGGGTGGATCGGACGCTTGGGAACGCCATCAGGCAACTCCGCCCAAGACGGTCGCTCGAGCGACGCGCCCGACGCCGAGCATGTAGGCAGCTGTGCGGGGCGAGACCTGACGCGATTGGGACAACTGCCAGACCTGCTCGAAGGCCTCGCCGAGGATACGGTCGAGCTCCTGGCGGACGCGGTTGATGCCCCACTGGTAGTGCTGGCGGTTCTGCACCCACTCGAACCAGCTTGCCGTCACACCCCCTGCGTTGGCGAGGATGTCGGGGAGCACGATCGTGCCACGCGCTGAGAACAGGGCATCGGCCTCCGAGTCGACCGGCTCGTTGGCCGCCTCGATGATAATCGGGGCACGGACCGCGTTGGCGTTGGCAGCCGTGATCACACCGCCGAGTGCGGCAGGAATGAGCACGTCGCAGTCGCATGCCAGCAGCTCCGCGCCGGTGATCGCGTCGCCGCCGTCCAAGCCTGCCAGCCGTCCACCATTCGCGCGGGCATGCCGCAGGAGCGTGAGAACATCGAAGCCCTCGGGGTTATGGAACGCCGACGATGCGTCGCCGACAGCGACGATTCGGCACTCCGCATCATGGAGATACTTTGCCGCGTGTGTGCCGACATTCCCAAAACCCTGAAGGGCGACGCGCGTGCCGGGGATCCGGCGGCCGAGCCGACCGAGCAGCTTGAGCGTGAGCGCCCCCACGCCGCGGCCGGTTGCCTCTTCGCGTCCAGGGATGCCGTGGTATTCGACCGGCTTGCCGGTCACGCAGGCGGGTGCGAAACCGTGGTACTTGCCGTATTGATTCATGATCCACGCCATCATGTCGGCGTTGGTGCCCATGTCGGGAGCCGGGATATCGACATCGGGCCCGAAGAGGTCGTGGGTCGCGTCCACGAATCGTCGCGTCACCCGCTCGAGCTCGCGGGTCGAGCAACTTGCCGGATCGAGGGCCACGCCCCCTTTGGCGCCACCATACGGGATGTCGACCACGGCGGTCTTCCAGGTCATGAGTGCTGCCAGCGCCCGGATATGGTCGAGATCGACCTGCGGGTGGTAGCGAAGGCCTCCCTTGAATGGCCCGCGGGCGTCGTTGTGTTGCACGCGGTAGCCGACGAATGTGACCAGCTCGCCCGAGTCCCGCTCGATCGGGATTTTGACCCGCACCTCCCGCTTGGCGGTCTGGAGGAGCGTCCGCATGCTCGGCGAAAGGTCGAGCTCGTCGGCAGCCCTGTCAAAGTAGATGCGGGTGGCGTCGGTGGCTCGCACGGGATGCCGGCCTCCTGCGGGGAAATCGAACGAACGAGCGATGATAGCGGTGCCGTGCCAGGCCGTTCAAGAATAGAAGACATCGGCGTTCGGGAAGAAAGCCGTTAGGATCTGGGACCAGGTAACCCCCATGCCCACTCCAACCGTCGCCGAATTCTGGGATCTCCTCGCCCGCAGCAGATTGGTCGACGGCGGGGCCATCGCGGTGCTTCGGCAGGAGCATGAGGCAAATCCAGCTACCTGCGGTGGCCATGATGCCAAGCACCTTGCCCAGTGGCTTTTAACTCGTGGCGTTTTGACCCGTTGGCAGGCCAAGAGGCTTTCGATCGGGAACCTCGGCCCCTTCTTCCTTGGCGACTACCGCCTGCTCGAGCGGCATAACCGCGAGGGCGACGAGCTGATCTTCACCGGAAGGCACGAGCCCTCCGGGAGGATCGTGAGCGTCGTGCTCCTGAACTCCAAGCGGTTCAAGCGGCTCGACATCTGGACAGAGATTGTGCAGCGGACGACAGCCGCCAACGCGACGACCGATGCGATGCTCAGTCGCACCTGGAGCCTCGAGCAGAGTCGAGGGAGTCGATTCATCGTCTGTGAAGTCGTGACAGGAATGAATCTCGCGGACGAGCTCGAGCGGGCAGGGCCGATGCCGGCCACCCAGGCGGGCGTGCTCGTCGCGCAGATTGCCCGCGCCGTTGCCGACATCCATGCTCGCGGAGCGGTGCACGGAGGCCTCTCGCTCGACGCGCTCATTCGGGAGCCGGCGCCGGGAGCTGGCGAGCGGATCGGCCGCGTGCGGCTCTTGCAGTTCCCGCTCGCCGGCGATCCCCACCGCGTGCCGCTGAGGCCCTGGACGAACGACGAGGAGATGCGGCGGCTCGGTCGACGGGCAGCCTTCGTGGCCCCGGAGATGCTGCACCTCGAAAACGTCTGTGACCAACGGGCCGACGTCTATTCGCTCGGGGCGGTTCTCTATGCCCTCGTGTCTGGCGCGGCACCCTGCTGGGACGAGAACGCCGAGAAGACGCTCAGGCGGGCGGCCTTCGATGGACCACGACCACTTCTGCCACCGCAGGTGTCGCCGGAGATGGCGGTGCTCGTCGGCTATCTCATGGCCCGTGATCCAGCGAAGCGATACCAGACGGCCGCCGAGGCAGCCAATGCCATTGCGACATGCCTGGGTCTGCCGGCGACTGTGCCGGTCGCCACGCCGATCCCGGCAGCAGCACCGCCTGCAATGGAAGTGCCCGCGGGCGCCGGCGAATCGAAGAGGCTTCCCGAGATCGACTTCCGTGAACTGCCAGGCGCGGCCCAGGCCGCATCACCCCAGGCGACTCAGGCCCCGAGGCCGGTGGCGCCCACTGCCGTTGCCCAGAAAGCGTTTGAATCCACGGCGACGCGGGCGCGTCGACGTCGGTCCCTGGGGCTTCAGCTCCTCGGCGGAGTGATCACGATCGGTTTTTTGGCTGGGGTCGTGGCGCTGGTCATGAATCGGATGGATTTTGAGCCTTCGCCGACCGTGGTGCAAACCGACACGCCCAAGGCCACGTCGCCCCGTTCTCCATCCAAGGGCGGTGGGCTCGCTTCCATTCCGAAGGATCCCGTCGTCGCGCCGACGCCTGACGCTCCCGCAGCGGCAGTATCCCGTCAGGTCATCGTGGACGACGGATCGGTGCCCTGGGCCTCGCCCACCGAAGGGTCGCCACCGCGACTGGCCTACCTTCCGCCAGGTTCCCAGCTCGTTCTGATCGCTCGCCCCGCCGAGCTCTCAGCCAATGAGGAAGGGCAGTTGTTCGTGAAGTCACTCGGGCCTGTGGTCGAGGAATCGCTCACACGACTTGCCGACTTCTGCGGCTGCCAGGTGGCCGACATCGAGCTCGTGCAGGCAGGTTGGCAGGCTGGCGAGGCTGATGAGGTGCTTGCAGGCTACACCGTACGGCTCGTCGCAGGTCGGAAGGTCATCGCCGACGAGGCGGCGCGCCTTAAAGCCTGGGGGGAGACGACGCCGCGGGAACTGGCTGGCGAGACGATCCATGCCGGAAAGGGGTTTTCATTTTGGGTGCCTTCTCCAGAGGACGGTCGCGTACTCGTGGTGGCCTCCGAGGCTGCGATTGCCACCACTGCCCTGGCCGTGCCCGGTGGGCCGGCGGGGCGTGAGCCCTTCATTGCGAGCATCGTGAAGCAGTCACTCGAGGCGCAGGGTCGGCCCGATGGCATGCTCCTGGCCGACCTCCCTCTCGAGCTCGAATCGCTTGTCGGCATGCTCGACGACCGCCGTCATGTCACGCTCTTCGGTTCCCCGCACTACCTGCTTAACCGCGGTCGCACCGTCCTGGCGGGGCCGTTGGCCAAGCTCGCCGACCCGCTTCGCCACTTGTTTGGCGAGACCTTGCGCGGGGCGGCGCTCTCGGGCCACTTTGGCAGCAACGCCTACCTCGAGCTCGACGCCATTGCGGAGCGTGATCCGCCTGCCCGTGTCTTTGCCCCGCAGCTCGCCGCGCAAGTGGAGGCCCTTGCATCGACCGTCGAGGAATACTGTGCGCGGCTCGACCCAAGCCCGTACGGTCGCGTGCTCGTGATGCGGTTGCCGTCGATGCTGCGGGTGCTCGTGGCCAACATGCGGCTGGGCGTGGAAGGCAACGGCGTCGTGCTCAACGCCTACCTCCCGCGGCACGCCGGTCACAATCTTGCCCTCGCCACGGAGCTGACCCTCGCCCAGGTGACAGGGACCGCTACGGCGACGTCGCCAGCGGGGCCAGTCGCCAGCGTCCCGACCGGCGCTCTGGGGAAGCTTCAGAAGAAAATCACCGTTGTGTTCGCCAAAGACACGCTCGAGATGGCGATCCAGATGGTGTCGGACGAGGTTGGTGTGCCGATGGAGATCCTCGGCCCAGACCTCCAGCTCGAAGGGATCACTCAAAATCAGTCGTTCGCCCTGGAAGCCCGTGACCTGTCCGCCGATGACGTGCTTCGCATGATCCTCACGAAGGCGAACCCTGGTGGGAAGCTCGTCTATGTGATGCGCCAGGATGCGGATGTCGAAAAGCTTTTCATTACGACGCGGGCGGCTGTCGAGAAGCGGGGCGATCCTTTGCCGCCGGCGTTCAAGGCGGCGGCCAATCCGGAGACGAAAGAACCATGATCATTGTGATGCAAGCGGGGACAGGCGATGCGGAGCTCCGGGAGGTGGTCTCGCGGGTCGAGGGCATGGGCCTCAAGCCGCATGTGATCGTCGGCACGGAGCGGACGGTCGTCGCCGTCGTCGGCGATGAGCGAAACGCGATCTCCAGCGGATTCGAAACCCTGCCGGGCGTGGCCTCGGTGCTGCCGATTCTCGCTCCCTACAAAGTGGCCAGCCGCGAGGTGCAGCCTGAGCCGACGGTCGTGCGAGCGGGATCGCTCGTCGTCGGTGGCGGCACGATGGGTGTGATCGCGGGGCCATGTTCGGTCGAAACCAGCGAGCAAATTGTGGAGACCGCTCGGGCGGTGAAGGCGGCCGGGGCGACCGCGCTTCGAGGCGGTGCCTTCAAGCCCCGCACGAGTCCGTATAGCTTCCAGGGGCTCAAGGAAAAGGGGCTCGAGCTTCTTGCCGAGGCTCGCGCAGAGACAGGCCTCGCGATTGTCACCGAGGTGGTCTCGCCGGAGGACGTGCCGCTTGTGGCCCGCTATGCAGACGTGCTCCAGGTGGGGGCCCGCAACATGCAAAACTATCGGCTGCTCGAGGCGGTCGGGCGCACGGAGGTAGCGGTGCTCCTCAAGCGCGGACCCGCGGCGACCGTCGAAGAGCTCTTGCTCGCGGCCGAATACATCCTCGACGGTGGGAACCGCCAAGTGATGCTCTGCGAGCGAGGCATCCGCACGTTCGAGGCGCACACCCGATTCACGCTTCCACTGGCGACGGTGCCCTGGCTGCACGCCCGCACGCACCTGCCCGTGATCGTTGATCCAAGCCACGGGACCGGCCACGCCAACCTCGTCGAAAGCATGGCGGCGGCGTCGGTGGCCGCCGGTGCCGATGGGCTCATCGTGGAGGTGCATCCCGAGCCCGCGAGGGCCGCCAGCGATGGGGGACAGACGCTCGATTTCGCGGCGTTTGGTCGGATGATGGCGATCTGCCGTAAGGTCGCCGCGGCCGTTGGGAAGACGATGTAATTCGCTACCCGAGCACCACGGTCGCGATCCCCATGTAGACGACGATGCCGAGGACGTCCACGAGGGCCGAGACGAAGGGGTTGCTCATGAGTGCCGGGTCGAGCCCCAGCGACCGAAAGAGAAGGGGAAACATCGAGCCGGTCATGGAGCCAATGACCACGACGCTGAAGATCGTTGCCGGGATGATGGCCGCCTGAGCGGGCGTGGGGGCATAGGCCAGCGCCAGCACGAAGCCTGGCATCGCCAAGAGGAGGCCCAGGAGTGTGCCCAGCATGAACTCGCGGCGCACGATCCGCTTCCAGTCGGAGAGTTTGCAATCGCCTGTGGAGAGCGCCGTGATCACGAGCGTGGCCGACTGATTGCCAGAGTTACCGCCGCTGGCAATCACGAGCGGAATAAAGGCCACGAGCCACAGGTGGGCCTCGTCCGGCTTCCAGTTGGCCAGCACCATCGCGGTGACGGTGGCCGTGGCGAAGAGAATCATCAGCCACACGCCCCGCTTCCATGTCATCGACGCGATGCCCGCTTCGAGATAGCTTTCGCCCAGCGGCGAGATAGCCGCGCTCATTTGGGCTTCGTCGGTGGCCTCCTGGCGGACCGCGTCGAGCACGTCGTCGTGCGTGACGATGCCCACGAGCCGGGCGTGGTCGTCAACGATTGGGACGGCCAGGAAGTCGAAGCGGGCGAGGAGGTCGACCACCTTATCCTGCGGCTCGTCCATGCGGACGGTGATGACGTCGCGCTGCATGAGATCGGCGACCACGGCCGTCGGCTTCGCGAGGATGAGGTCGCGGAGGGAGACGAACCCCACGAGCTTGCGTTCGGCGTCGAGGACATAGATGTAGTAGATCGACTCGCTATCCGGGGCCTGCATCCGGAGCCGAGCAATCGCCTCGCCCGCCGTGATGTCGGCAGGCAGCGAGGCGTACTCGGTAGTCATGAGCGCGCCGGCCGAATCCTCCGGGCAGGAGAGCAGCAATCGGATGTCGTGCCGTTCCGCCTTGGCGACGAGCGGCAGGATCTCCTCGACAAATTCGGGCTCGAGCTCACGAAGCAGGTCGTCGCGGTTGTCAGACGCCATCCATTCGAGGAGCGGGCCGAGATGAGCGCGGTCGGCCGCCTTGACGAGATCGACCTGCCGCGAGAGCGGGAAGTAGGGAAAAATCTCGGCCTGTCGTTCAACCGGCACCGCGTCGAGGAACTCCCAGAGGGCTTCATCGTCGAGCCCCTCGGAGAACTCAGCCACCGTTGCGGGGTGGAGCTCAAGGGCCACCTCGCGAAGGCCCGTAGCGTCTCCCTCGGCGAGCATCACTCGCAGTTCCGGAAGCAGGAGGGGGTTGGCGGTGGGCATCGTGGAGGTGGGGCGGTCGGCTACGCGCACCGGCCTATACTGCGAAGGATCGGTGGCAAGGGTCGAAGTATGCCATGAATTCGAAGTCCGCTCGCATGATGGCCCTGGCCGCGGCCATTGCTCTTTCCATGCTCACGGGGCATCACGTCATGGCCGACGGCTCGGCCGAGCAGGGGCGGAAGCACCTGCTCGAACGGACCTACCTCCCGGCCGACTTCGATCAGGAAGTCTTTGACTCGCTCTGGACGACATGGGAGGAGCCGCTGCGATCCCGGGCCGAACGGGCTGGCCTTGCCGAACGGCGTCGTCTGGCGATGGAGCGATACGGGCTCGTGCCCCACCCAGACGATCCGTCGCGGTCGCTCCAGTACGTCGTCGATGCCAAGGGCAATTGGACGATGAGCTGCCTCGCCTGCCACCAGGGCCAGGTGCGAGGCATAGCGATTCCCGGCGTGCCCAACTCGACCTACGCCCTCGAGACGCTCACCGAGGAGGTGCGGGCGGTCAAGGTTCGACTCCGAAAACCGCTTGGGCACATGGACGTCGGCTCGATGTTCCTTCCGCTTGGCACCACCGTGGGCACGACGAACGCCGTCATCTTCGGCGTGGCCCTCATGCGGCACCGCGCCCCCGATCTTTCGATCGTGAAGAAACCTCCACGCTTCGACCTCCTCCACCATGACATGGACGCACCCCCGTGGTGGCACTACCGGAAGCGGAAGAGTCTCTATGTCGATGGCTTCGCCCCGCGCGGCCATCGCATGCTCATGCAATTTTTGCTCGTCGAGCAGAACGGACCGGAGCGATTCCGGGAGTGGGAGGACGAGTTTTCAGATATCGAAGCCTGGATCGAATCGCTCGAACCGCCGAAGTGGACGGGCTCGGTCGATAGAGAGCTTGCAGCGCGGGGTGAGCGAGTCTTTCGCGGCACGTGCGCCGAGTGTCACGGCACGTATGGCCCCGATGGCCACTATCCCGAACGGCTCGTGCCGATCGCGGAGGTGGGCACGGACCGTGTCCGGCTCGATTCACTCACGGCGTCCGACCGGCGAGCGCTTACGGCGAGCTGGTTCGGCCATTATGGAGCAGACTCCGCAGACCTCCGTGACCGTGAGGAGCCGACGGGCTACGTCGCGCCGCCGCTCGATGGCGTCTGGGCGAGCGCGCCCTACTTTCACAACGGTTCCGTGCCAACGCTTTGGCACGTTCTCCACCCACCCGAGCGTCCGGTCGTGTGGCGACGAAGCCCCACCGGCTACGACGACGCCCGCGTGGGCCTCGAAGTCGACGCGTTCTCGGAAGTTCCCACTGACGTTCGTCGCCCATCCGAGCGTCGGCACTACTTCGACACGCGGAAGCCTGGCAAAAGCGCCGCTGGCCACGACTTCGCCGACGTCCTCAGCGAAGACGAGAAGCAAGCCCTGCTCGAGTACCTCAAGACGCTGTAACGCTCACGCGAGCTGGGGCCACTTCTCGCCGCGTACAGCGAAGCAGAAGCCGGACAAAACGGCCCCTCGCTCATTCATGCGTTACATTGTTGACGGATTGATTGCGGCATTCTCTTCAGCACCCTTCTTTGCGCGAACCGACGTAAGAGATCACTTGATGCGAGCCGCCGCGATCATCGTGCTCGTGCTCGCGTCAGCACCTCTCCTTGCCACAGCGGGTGACGCAGCGTGGCCCGGGAACCATCCGCTGTCGCAGGCGCAAGCCGGAGACGTACTCGTTGCCGAACTGCGGTGCGTTGCATGCCACGCAGGGGTTGAGGAAGGCACCGTTCTCCCCAAGTCGGCGCCCGATTTGACGTCCGTTGGCTCACGGGTTTCGCCCGAGTACGTACGGCGATTCCTCGCCTCACCGTCCTCCACGCATCCGGGTACCACCATGCCGGAGGTTCTGGGGTCGCGATCGAAAGACGAGCGTGAGCAGATTGCCGAGGCCTTGACCCACTTCCTTGTGGCGCAGTCCAAGGGATCCTTTACGACTGAGCGCGATGGCCCCGTTGATCTCGCGTCGGGCAAGGCGCTTTTTCATTCGGTGGGGTGCGTTGCATGCCATGGGCCGAAGGAACCACGTGCCGATGCGCCGGCCGCCAAGGCCCCCGATGACGAAGACGAAGAGCAAGAAGAGGAAGACAGCGAGCGCCCCGCCACACCACCCGTGACGCCAATCGCGATCCCTCTTGGGCACGTCGCCGAGAAATACAGCGTCCCATCGCTCAGCGAGTTCCTGTTTCAGCCGCTGCGCACGAGAGCGTCGGGCCGCATGCCGGACATGAAACTGACCCCGGCAGAGTCCACGGCTATCGCCGGCTACCTGATCGGCGACCACCAGCCGCAGCACGCCGAATTCGTTCCCAACGAGGCGCTCGCAACGTCAGGACAAAAGTTCTTTCGGGAGCTGAACTGTGCCGCATGCCATGCGCTGCCGGGCATCGATCCTGCCCCCCGAGTCGTGTCGCTTAAAAATGCGAACCTCGCTCGGGGCTGCCTGTCCACGGCCAGCGGCCCTGGTCCGCGTTTCCACCTCGCGGCGCCTCAGGTCGAGGCCATCAACGCGTCCCTGCGGGTGGAGCCGGAAGCCGAGCCAGCCAGTCTCGTCGTCGCCAAAACCCTGACGGCGTTTCGCTGCATTGCATGTCATGTACGGGACGACTACGGCGGTGTTCCCGACGAGTACAACACGTTTTTTACCGGCAGCGAGCACAACCTCGGTGATGACGGCCGCATCCCTCCACCACTCACCGTCGTGGGAGCCAAACTGCGACCGGAATGGATGAAGAAGGTGCTCTTCGATGGCGAAAGCGTTCGCCCCTATATGGCCACCCGCATGCCCCAATACGGTTCGGCGAATCTGGAACACCTGGCACCCCTCCTGAGCCGAACCGATGTCGTGACGAGCAAGGTAATGACCATCCCGCCCGCCGAGAATCGTTCGCCAAGCGAGCAAGAGCTGGAAAAGCAGCTACGGTCGGCTGGCCGTGAGCTCCTTGGCGACAAGGGCCTGAGTTGCATCGCGTGCCACCGATTCAATGGAAAGCCCGCGATCGCGAACCAGGGCCTCGATTTGATGACGACCTTTCCCCGTCTTCAGCCCGGGTGGTTTAACCGATACCTGCGCAGCCCGGGCGAATTTCGCCCGAGGACCCTCATGCCGAGCGCTTGGCCCAACGGCGTCGCCATGCACAAGGCCATCCTGGATGGCAGCACGGACAGGCAGATCGAAGCCATCTGGTACTACCTCTCGCTCGGAACATCAGCGGCAGATCCACCGGGCATCCGCCCCGTGAGCACCAAGCTTGCCGTCGGTGATCGGGCTGAAATCCATCGCGGCCGAAGTCGAGTCGCGGGCTTTCGCGGGATCGCCGTCGGGCTCCCCGAAAGAATCAGCTACGCGTTCAATGCCGAAACCGGCACGCTCTCCGCCATCTGGCACGGCGACTTCGTCAACGTCAATTGGAGTGGCCAGGGCTCTGGAGACTTCCAGCCGAGCAACACGCCGATCACGCTTCCGCAAGATATCTCGTTCGCGCACCTCGCTGACGACCGGGCGGCTTGGCCGACGATGCCGGTGATGAGCAAGGAGGCCCGCACCAACCCCGATCCGCTCTATCCGAAGAACGTGGGGTATCAGTTTCGCGGATACTTTCTCGGTGACGCAGCGATTCCGACGTTCCAGTACCGCATCGGCACCATCGACATCGAGGATCGATCGATGGCGGACGGAAGCGGGGAGCGCCCGCGGCTCAAGCGCGTGCTGATGCTCCGGTCGCCGACGCGGCAGACGGTTTGGTTTCGGGCCCTCACCGGAGCCATTCGTCACGAAGCGGATCGTGTGTACGCCCATGAGTCTCTCCGAGTGACGATCCCGGAAGCCGACGCGCGACTGAGGCCGTTCCCCGGCTCGCCTGATTCCTCGGAGCTGCTTCTGCGGCTTGACGTGCCGGAGGGCAACTCGTCGCTGGAGCTTACGTATGAACTGCTTTCGAAGTAACACCCGTCGCCGTCGCCGTTGCTGGTGCGTAATTCCATTGGCGCTGGTCGCGTGGACGGCTGTTCGTGCCGAGGAGGTGGGCGAACGCTGGGGAACCGAGGAGCGCGAGCGGGAGTACTACCCGATCGTCAACATCCCGCTCCCGAATGACGCGGTCATCGAGGCCGGGGCCTTCGCAGTGCTGCCCGATGGAAAGGTCGCCGTCGGAACGCGGCATGGCGAGATTGTTCTGATCGACGGCATCGACGCGGCCAAGCCGACGCCCACGTTTCATCGGTTCGCGTCGGGGCTCGACGAGATCTTCGGCCTCGCGTGGAAAGACGATGCGTTCCGCGTCACGCAGAGTTGCGAATTGACCCGCGTGAGCGACACCGATCGTGATGGGGTGGCCGATCGTTTCGAGACGATCTCCGACGCCTGGGGCTACGCGAATTACCACGAATACGCGTTCGGCTCGAAGCCCGACGCCGAAGGAAACCAGTACATCGCGCTCGGGCTGTCGGAGTCGTACCACTCGTATGCCCTGAACCGTGGGTTCATCATGAAGGTGACCCCCGATGGAAAGACGACCGCGTTTGCCACCGGTGTGCGGAGCCCCGGGGGCATCGGGTGTGATGAACACGGCGCGCTGTTCTACGTCGAAAGCCAGGGGCCTTGGAACTGTTCCTGCAGCCTCAAGGCGGTGTCGCAGAGGAGCTTTCACGGCCATCCTGCGAGTTTGAATTGGTATTCATTCGCACCCGAGCTCGGGGCCGTGCCCGAGACGCCGAGGCCGCCGACGCGGATCGTGAACGAGAAGGAGCGAGTGAAGCAGTTGGTGCCCTACGCCGTGATCTTCCCGTACATCCGCATGGGGCGATCAATCACGGGGTTTGTCGTCGATGACA
>CAYZHH010000006.1:26521-29534 GCA_964478275.1 uncultured Candidatus Kuenenia sp. | reverse complement strand
CCCCTGGAAGCTGAGCCAATTGGAAGTTGATGGCGGCCTGTCGAGCATTGAGCGTGAAGGGATCGGCCGCCGCGTAGTCAACCGTATAGCCCAAGTCCTGGAGTGCGCCGACCGTCATACGGCTGATCGGCATGGGCACTCCTGGGGCTTCGGCATATCCGGTCATGAGCTCGGTGCTGAACACGCTCTCCCGCCAGTGGCCCCCAGCCGTGCCCTCACCGCCCGTGTTCTCGATCGGGATGCTCGCGGCCAAAGTACCGGTCATGGTTTGATACTCCCGCACGGCGTTTGCACCCACGAACACTGGATTGCTCGTGCCGACGCCCTGCACGAGGTTGCGACTGCCATAATTCCAAAGCGTTCCGAATCCGAGGACGTGGCCCATTTCGTGAAGGATCACATCTGTGAAAGATCCGTTGGATACCATGCTGCCAACGTCGGCGGAGTCGAATTCCATTTGTCCGAGATAGGGCAGGCTGTCGCCTCCTGTCCTGATGCGCGTCGGCCCGGCTTGGCCAAGGATGCCGCCAACCCCGTCAATCCTTGGCGCCGTCGCGACGATCTCCACGTCGTCAATCACCCGCCCCTGGTAGGTCACGTCAGGAAGGTCGCCGACGATGATTTGCGACCAGCGACCAGCGGCCTGGAGGAAGACCGCCCTCTGCGATGCCGTCAGCGAATTGTCGGGAAAGACCACCACAATCTGAAACACGGGTGTCGGCGACCCATCATCGTTGGTGATGAGGCCCGTCGCGGTTGAACGAGCTACGAATGCGTTGGTGGAACCCGACAGGATCAGTTGGAAGGTTTCGTTCTGCTCGGCCGTGTTGTCACCAACAATCGTCACCGAGACGGTCTTTGACATCTCGCCTGGTGCAAATGTGAGCGTCCCCGACGTAGCGATGTAGTCGTTGTTGGCCGCGGTAGCCGTTCCATCGGCACTCGTGTAATCGACGCTTACGGACTGAGGAAACGGGGTCGAAAGCGTGACCACGAAGTTGGCCGTCGTCGTTGTGCCAGTCGCTCCTTCGAGGACCGTCATATCGGCGATCGAAATGCTTGGCGGAATGGGCCCGAGCACTCCACGAATCGTGACAGGAAAGGGCGTTGGTGCCGGGAAACCCGGTGTTGCAGGCACGACATCGAGGAAGAAAATCCTGTCGTAGTCCGGACCAACGTTAGGGACCGTCACCACGCGGACCAGTGCGGATGACTGACCAGGAAGGATCGTGACCGGCACTCGGCTCAGCGGGCGATAGTCTTGGGTCACCCGCGCGCTGCCGTCCCGCGTGCTCACATAGAAAGTCTCGCGCTGGGTCGCTGGCGACGAAAGTCGGAGCGCGTACTCAATCGTGGCTCCGGCGTTGACGTTCCGAGGGCCAACGATCGAGACGGTGTAATTGTCGTTATCCTTGATGGTCACGGTCAGGTTGCGGGCCGCCGGATTAAGGGTGGCTCCGCGGGCCTGCTGGAGCGAAAACGTGAACGACTCGTTTCCCTCGCGGATTGTGTCGTCAAACACCGGCATCGTGATGACCTGCGACGTCTGGCCGGGCCGGAACGTGAGGGTGCCGGTCGGCTTGAGTTGGGTGCGGCCGAGGAAGAGGCGATAGTCGCGGCCATACGCAGCGGTCGAAGCCGTGGACTGGATCGAGTAGCTGACGGTGACCGGCGCACGTGACCGCTCGGTCAATGCCACCACGATCTGGCCGGTGCCTGCGGTTTCATCGATCTCGGCAGGGCCGGTAATCGCGACGGCGGCTGGGCATGCCCGCTTCTCGAGCTGCTCAATAACGTGCTCGCCCCATCGGCGCGACGCCAACCTCGTGGACCGCCGACCCCGTTGCACATTCGTCGCCATTGATGAATCACTCCCCTGCATGAGCCGGCTGCTCTGGCAATGCATCATGTCCAGAGCTGGAACAAGAATGCACCCGGAATCACAACGATGCTACCGAGCATCGGCCGAACCCGCAACTTTCGGGCGCTCGCAGAGGAGCCAGGCAGAGGGGTGCCAGGCAGGGGAGCCAGGCAAAAGAAAAGGACCCGCGGTTTGGGGAAACCACGGGTCCGAAGCGGCTCTAGATGTGTGGGTCTTGGGGGGGGGAACAGCCGCTGAAGAGATTCTTTTGTGTGGTAGATGTCGGAGGAGCTCCATGGCTCTCACCCGAACACGCCAACTATACACCACGCCTTGCTGGCGTGTCGAGCGGAAAGCGACGGATTTTTGCCGTGGGCCGCCGTCACCAACGATACTGCCCCTCCAAACGCCGTCTTCGGCTCACCCGTGCCAAATGGGCGGACGCTTCTACGCCCGCTGGAACATCCGCTAGGCTACGGAGATTCGTGACGACCCGTACCCCCAGTCGTCGGATCCATACCCCCTCTCCCGACGTATTTTCGCTTTTCCACTATGACAGCTACGCCCGCCGAACCGTTTGCTTCCCGGGGAACTTTCGAGACCGGGAACGGACCTGCTACCCTTTTTCGCCTCCAAGCCCTCGATGACGCTGGCGTGACGACCACGGCCCGTCTGCCCTACTCGCTTCGGATGATCCTCGAGGCGCTTCTCAGGACATGCGACGGCTATGCGGTGACGGAAGAGGACGTGCGGGCGCTGGCGACGTGGAATGCCGCCAAGCCAGCCGAACGCGAGATTCCGTTCAAGCCGGCGCGGGTCGTGCTCCAAGATTTCACGGGAGTGCCCTGCGTCGTGGACCTTGCCGCAATGCGAGCTGCGATGCGGCGGCTCGGTGGTGATCCTGGGAAGATCAATCCCCTCGTCCCCGTCGATCTCGTTATCGATCACTCTGTGCAGGTGGACTTCTTCGGCTCTGGCACTGCGCTCGAGAAGAACGTCGATATCGAGTTTGCCCGAAACGCGGAGCGGTATGCGTTCCTGCGGTGGGGCCAGCAGGCCTTCCGAAATTTTCGCGTCGTGCCGCCGGCGATCGGCATCGTCCATCAGGTGAACCTCGAATACCTGGCGGGCTGCGTCTTCCTGCGCGACCCG
>CAYZHH010000006.1:5551-26511 GCA_964478275.1 uncultured Candidatus Kuenenia sp. | reverse complement strand
GCATTGAAGCCGAGGCCGTGATGCTCGGCCAGGCGCTGTCGCTCTTGCTTCCCGAGGTGGTTGGCTTCGAACTCACAGGGGAGTTGCCGGCTGGCGCGACGGCCACGGACCTCGTGCTCACCGTCACCGAAATCCTTCGGAAGGCCGGTGTGGTGGGGAAGTTCGTCGAGTTCTACGGAGCCGGGCTCAATCACATGCCGCTGGCTGACCGCGCCACGATCGCCAATATGGCCCCCGAGTATGGGGCGACGATGGGCTTCTTCCCGATCGATGACGAAACGCTGCGCTACCTCCGGCTCACAGGCCGCTCCGAGGAGCAGATCACGCTCGTCGAGCGGTACATGAAAGAGCAGGGGATGTTTCGGACCGCGACGGCGCCCGTGCCGGAGTTCACGACGCGGCTGTCGCTCGACCTCGACAGTATCGAGCCGAGCCTCGCGGGCCCCAAGCGGCCGCAGGATCGCGTGCCGCTGGCGGCCGTGAAGCGGACGTTCGCCGAGTCGCTGATTGCGCCGACGGCGAAGCGAGGTTTCGCGCTCGAGGGTGAGGCTCTGCATCGGACCGCCCAGGTTGAGGCCAATGGGCATGCCGACACGATTGGCCACGGGGCCGTGGTCATCGCCGCTATCACGAGTTGCACGAACACGAGCAACCCCGACGTGATGGTGGCCGCGGGCCTCGTCGCGAGGAAGGCCGTTGCGAAGGGGCTTGCCACACGGCCCTGGGTGAAGACGAGCCTGGCGCCGGGCAGCCGCGTCGTGACCGACTACCTCGAGAAGTCGGGCCTCGACAAGGATCTCAATGCGCTCGGCTTTCAAACAGTCGGCTATGGGTGCACCACCTGCATCGGCAACTCGGGGCCGCTCCCCGAGCCGGTCGCCAAGGCCGTGAGCGAGGGGGATCTCGTGGCGGCCGCTGTGCTTTCGGGCAACCGCAACTTCGAGGGCCGCGTCAATCCGCTCGTGAAGGCCAATTGGCTGGCAAGCCCGCCGCTCGTCGTCGCCTATGCCCTGGCTGGCACGACCGACATCGACCTCGTGACGGAACCACTCGGCACGGGACGCGATGGGCAGCCTGTCTATCTCCGCGATATCTGGCCGACCCGCGAAGAGGTTCGCCAGACGGTCGCCGCGAGCGTCTCACCCGACCAGTTCCGCCACCGCTATGACAACGTGTGGCAGTCCAACGAGCGTTGGAACGCCGTGCCCACGAGCTCCAGCGAGCTCTACGAATGGGACGCCACGAGCACCTATATCCAAGAGCCCCCGTTCCTGGCCGAGATTGGCCACGAGGCGGAGCCCCCAACAAGCGTGCGCGGGGCGAGGGTGCTCCTTGCGCTCGGCGACAGCGTCACCACCGACCACATTTCACCCGCTGGCAGTATCGCAAAGGCGAGCCCTGCCGGGACGTATCTCGTCGAGCACGGCGTCCCGCCCGAAGACTTCAACAGCTATGGCGCGCGCCGCGGCAACGACCGTGTGATGACCCGCGGCACGTTTGCCAATATCCGCATCAGGAACCTCCTCGTTCCGGGCATCGAGGGAGGCGTCACGCGACTCCAGCCCGGCAGCACGGTCATGCCGGTGTACGACGCCGCACTCGCGTACCGGAAACAGGGCACGCCGCTCGTGGTCCTGGCCGGGAGCGAATACGGCACCGGGAGCTCGCGCGACTGGGCTGCCAAGGGGACGATGCTCCTTGGCGTGCGGGCGGTGCTCGCCGCGAGCTTCGAGCGAATTCACCGCTCGAACCTTGTGGGGATGGGTGTCCTTCCGCTCGTGCTCCCAGACGCGTGGCAGACGCTCGGTCTCACCGGCGAGGAAACCTTCGATATCCCGTTCGAGGGCCTCGCGCCGCGGGCCACGATCACCGTTCGGGCCACCGCGACGGATGGAAGCGTCACAGAGATTCCCTGTCTCGTGCGCATCGACACGCCGGTCGAGCTCGACCAGTTCCAAGCCGGGGGGATCCTGCCGTTTGTACTCCGGCGGCTGCTGGCAGATTGAGTTTTTACGGCGTGTTCGGCATGATCGCGCCCTGCTCCGTAGACCGCAAGCTTTTCCAAGAAGGACGATCGGCTGCGGAAACGGCAGGCTTCTCGAGCCCCAATGCACGGGAAGACCAATGACCCCTGTGGCGGTTTTCATGCCCTTGCCTATCCTAGAATGACGATAAAGAAGGGGCTGAATAGGCGCTGCGGAGGGAGAAGCGATTGATGATGCAACACGTCTCATCGGAACCTGTTTCGGCGCCGGCTCACGGTCGAACTGGTCGTGATCGACCCGACGACTGTTCCCGCGAGGCCGTGGCCTGCGTGGTAATGGCTGAGCTCGAACGCGTCATGTTGCCTGCTGCCGCTGGCCCGCTTTCAACGCAATCGAGCCTCGTGGACGCGGGGATCGATGCCGGCCGCCTGAGCGATGCGCTGGTCCGGATCGAGGGGCTCTATGGGATGCGGTTTCGCGCCGAGTGGCTGGCATCCATTCACACCTGCGGCGATCTCATTGACTGCGTGTCGGAACGGATGTTCGATGCCGCCGACCGCCCGACGATGGTGGCGGGCGATCCGCCGGTGATCGACTCGCCGCGGCGCGGAATGGAGGCTTTGTCATCGGACCCGTTCCCGGAGTGTGCCGCACTCGAGGAGCGGCTCGCCGCGCTGGCCGAGAACGGGCTCGCCAATCCATTCCTTCTGGCCAACGAAGAAGTGCATGGCCGCACCGCCACCATCGCTGGCCGCGACGTGGTGAGCTTCGCGAGCTTCGACTATCTCGGTCTCGCTGGACACCCCGATGTGACGCGCGCGGCCAAGGATGCGATCGATCGCTTCGGCACGAGCGCATCGGCCAGCCGCATGGTGGGCGGCAACACGACGCTGCTAGACGCGCTCGATGCCGAGCTCGCGGCGTTCCTCGGTACGGAGCGGGCGACGGTGTTTCCGTGCGGCTACGGCACGAATGCTTCCGTCTTCGCCCATCTCTTTGGCGCCGGTGACCTCATCCTCCATGACGAGCTCGCCCACGACAGCATCG
Source organism: uncultured Candidatus Kuenenia sp. (assembly GCA_964478275.1). Taxonomy (GTDB): domain Bacteria; phylum Planctomycetota; class Planctomycetia; order Pirellulales; family UBA1268; genus QWPN01. Next base: position 23,479 of record CAYZHH010000006.1, on the reverse strand, counting down.
TGCGAGGCGCGGCGGCATCGCGGGCAGGCAAGCGTTCGTTCCGCCACAACGACGCCGATCAGCTCGATGGCCTCCTCCGAGATCTCCGGGGCAACTACCGCCGTGTGGTCGTGGCGCTCGAGGGCGTCTACAGCATGGACGGTGACTATCCCGACCTGCCGCGGTTCCTCGAGGTGAAGCGGCGGCACGACGCGATGCTTTACGTGGACGAGGCGCATTCGATCGGCACGATGGGCCGCGAAGGTCGTGGCATCTGCGAGTTCTTCGGCGTCGATCCCGCGGAGGGCGACCTCTGGATGGGCACCATCAGCAAGGCGCTCGGGTCGGGAGGGGGTTACCTTGCCGGCGCTCGGAGGCTCATCGACTATCTCGGATTCACGACGCCTTCGTTTGTGTTCTCGACTGCCTGTTCGCCGGCGAATGCCGCCGCCGCGCTCGAGGCCGTCCGCGTGATCAGCCGCGAGCCCTGGCGGGTGACGCGGCTCCGGGAACGCTCCGGGCTTTTTCTGAAGCTGGCAATCGAAGCCGGGCTCGACACCGGCCCCAGCGGCAATACGCCGGTCATCCCGATCATCGTCGGAAGCTCACACCGCGCCCTTGCCGTGTCACAGCGGCTGCTCGAGCGTGGCATCAATGCCCGTCCGATCCTCTATCCGGCGGTTCGCGAATCGGCTGCTCGCATCCGGTTCTTTATTACGAGCGAACACTCGGAGGAGGAGATTGTGCGGACCGTGCAGGAGCTGGCAGCGGCCGTGGCGGCTGGTGCGATCCCGGCGTGATCAGACTCGTCAGCGACGCAGCATCACCCCGAGGCCGGTTCTGAAGACACGGCGGCCGGTTCCGAAGACACAGCGGCCGGTTCCGAAGACACGGCATCTTGGCCAACGAGATGAAGCTCGGCCGGGTCGCAGATCCAACCGCGGCAGGAGGCCGTGCCGCACCGGCAGGGGATCGCCGCGTCGGCGGGCCACGAGTAATCGATCAGCAGCTCCTCGCCCGGCTCGATCGGGCGAATCGTCGTGAGCCAGAGGCGATCCTCCTGAATCTCGCCGGACTCGGCTTCCCAGTAGAAAATCTCGCAGTTCGGGTCGCAGCTGTGGTTTACGAACCGCAGGGGTGCGGAGGGGTCGAGAAGCTTGCTACTCGGCAACTCCATGACATAGCTCGAGTCTGCAGGGTGATCGTCGAGGATCTCGCCGTGAATCTCGTCGAGCACGAGCTGGGCGGGTAGTCGTCGGCGGGCGAATATGCCCTTGCCCACATGGGTCTCGTCGATGCGAACAAGCCGGTCGAGGCGGGGGAGGGCAGCCGTCTGGGCTGCCGGTGATTGGAGGGGCGACATGGACCTTCGAGACGGGTGAGGAACGTGAATGGCTGGATCGACGCACGCGGAACTGTAGCCGCTGCCATTCGAAGTGGTCAACAACCCGGGGCGCCGGGGCGACCTCGTCACCCGGAGATGATCGCGGCCCGGCTACCACCAGCCACGGAGACGATCAAACATGCCCTGCCGTGCTTCTGGCTGGGGAGCTGGCGTAGCCGCTTGGGGTTCATCTTCCGCACGGGCCCGAGCGGCCACGGCATCGTCACTCACAAAGGCTTCGAGAAATGCTGGCCAGTGGCCCTCGAGATCGAGAAGTGCCCCGCCCACGTCGCCGGCCTTGATGCGATGGTCGATACGGGCCACCTGCCGTGCGATGTCGCCGCGCTGAGTCTCGTCGAAGGCCAGATCGAATACACGGACTTCATCGATCTGCACGCCGCCCGGACCGAGAAGGTCGAATCGCACACGAAGCGATTCCACCGAGGTGGCCGGGAGGTCATCGACCTGGAGGACGAAGAGCGCCCACTCCGGCGCGAGGGGACGCCCACCGGCGAGACCGCCCACGGCGGCAAACCGGTAGTACTCACGATTCCCCTCGACACCCTCGATCGCGATACGGAGGGGCGGCTGGGGCTCGTTGGGGTCGAGTCGGAGCCAGGCGGCGATGCTGATGCGGCCCGTGGCAGGCGGCTCGAACGGATTGCTTCGGACGGTGGAGAGCCCGTTCCGGGATGAAAACTGAAGGGCTCGCCCCCCACCATTCGGTCCCGCGCGGCCAGGTACCAGTTCGAGCGCGCCGCGTCGCGGTTCGAGCAGCTCCCAGCCGGTGACCGCAGGATCGCCCCCGGGGGCGGTCGCTTCCGCCAGGCCGAGTTCAAAACCAGGATTGTCGAGAACGTCGAGCGGTGTCGGTGCCGCCAGGACGCCCAGTCGCTGCCGAAGTCGTTCGACCGACGTGGCCACCACGGCCCGTGTGGCTGGCGTATAGAGAGCTGCGGCCGACTCGACCTGTCCGTGACCGTCGATTGCGAGCGATCGCACGTCCCAAGCGGCCAGCGGCACGGTCGCCCGTCCATCGGCAAGCGGGAGTGAACCGCCGGCTGAGGCATCGACCACGGCCGTCGCTGTGCCAGCGATTCCCAGGACAGCATCGACAGGCGCGGGGCCCGCGTTGACGAGTTGCACCCATGTGATTCCGTCGAGTGACCGCGTGCGAACGACGAGGGGAGCGGCCGCCGTGGCCAGCATCTCGAAGGGCACCGCTGGGAGTGGCTCGAGCCCGAAGCGGGCCGTCGGCTCAGGGGATGTCGTGAGGCGTGGGGCCCGCATGTCCAACACCACTTCGGCGTCGGCCGTCACCAGGGCACGGGCCAGGGCAGGGTCGCCCGACGAGGACACAGGTTCGATCCACGCTCGGCAGGGATGGAGAAGCGTTGCGGCGGGGAAGGGACCGTGCGGCAGGATCTCGGTGAGATTGACTTCCAGCGGTTGCAGCACGACCGCGGCCGCCCGCGGCGTCACCCCCGACGCCGCCATTGCCACGCCGCCTGCTAGATTCGCGGCCGCGACTGTCGAGCGGTCTGTCAGGGCGGTGCCGGCGGCGAACACGTGGGGCGGCACAAAGACGATGTCGCCGGCAGCAGGTCCCTGTGGAAGCGCCGGCACGAGTCCGATTTCCCGCATGAGATCGTCGTGCCGGGGAGGGGTTCCGGCGGCTGGGCGGAACCGCGTGGCCAACTCACCGGTCGCGAGCAGTGTCGTCGGAACCACAAAGAGCGTGCGTCCGTCACGGGCGCCCACCCGTGCCGCGAGCCGTGCGTAGAAGGCGGTCAGCTCGCCTGATCGCCAGGCAAGCCACTCATTCCGCAAGGTCCCTGTGACAAGCGTGCCGCGGATCGCGAAGCGGTCGCCGCCTTTCTCGGATTCCACGCCACCGATCGCGGCAACGAACCTGCCAAACGTAGCGTCGTCGAGCCCCCACGCGATGCCAGGAAGGTGGAGCCATCCGTCGTCGGGCAGAAGCAGCGCCATGCCTGCGACGGCAGGGAGATCGCTCAGACGATCAGCGGCCTCGCCCACGACATCCTCGACCGCGCGCTGAACCCGCGGGTCGAGAATGTTGTAGTGGATGCCGCCAGGTATCTTTCGAGGACGCCCGTCGGCCCCCACGCAGGCGATGCCGGTCGCATCGATTCCCGATCGCAGCGATTCGAGATCTGGCATCCCGCCGTCAAAGCACAAGGCCGGAACGAACGCGAGGCCCTCGCGAGCGTAGATACGTGCCGTGGCCGCGAGGAGATCGTGCTCGGGCCCGTCGGCGGCTTCGGCAGGTGCCCACCGTGGCAATGTCCGCGTGTGTGTGCTGGGCCATGCCGCGGCGCCGCCTGCGTACATTGGCACGACGCCTCCGGCGACGCCCTGCGCAGCGATCGTATCGGCGGAGTGTCGAATCGCGGTGAGGTGCGATACCCAGTCGGTGGTCGTGCGTGCGACGTCGGGAGCGACCACGCCCGGGCCACCGTAGGCCTCCGTGAGGTCGGCCACGGGAAGCAACGCGAACGTGCGCCTGAGCGTATGGCGATGTGCCGTCGGCCGCTGGGGTGCGATCGCTTTCGGCAGCCGCGTCGGACCGGCGAGCACGCGGATGCGGCCCACAAGGGCGGGCCCGGTCGTGAGCGGGTTGGCGATGACGAGCAGGGGCTGACGGGTCGTGGGCCAGAACACAAAGCGGTGGGTCCCGAGTTTCGCAGGCCCATCAAGGACTGCCGAAGCCACGTCGAATCCACCAGCGTGGCGAACCATGACCGCGATCCCTCCGGCGTCCGCCTCGAGGACGCATGCGGCGACGGTCGCGCGCTGATCCGTCGGGTAGTCGATCTCCACGACGTGCGGCAGGCCCGGTCGCGCGGTGGCGATCACGATGCCTTCCCACGCCGGGCTCTTCGCCGAAGCCTGCGGGAGACGGAGCATTGTGCCGAGCGGATGCGGCGAGACCGTGGAGTGGCCGCTCGCGAGCAGCCCCCCGAGCCGGGGCACGAGCGATGAGACGTCAGGCAACGGCATAGTCGGCAGCGGCATCTCGGGCATGCGTGGCATCGGAAGCGAGGGCCTGGGAAAGCTCGGCAGTGGCACCGCCGGAAATGCGATGGCTGGCCGCGGCATCGCCTGTAAGCCTAGGGCTGGCAGGCGGCGGAGCCGTTCGTGGAGGCGTGGGCTGCCCGGGTCGAGGTCGTGAATGATCTTCCAGGGTTCTTCGACGGCCCGCGCTAGCGGCTCGCTGGCGATCGCGACTACCTGCACCTTCGTGCTCGCGAGTTGCCGGTTCCAACGCATGCCTCGGCGTTCGACCGCATCCAGGACGATATCGAAAGCCCCCTCGTCGGCCGGCAGGGTGAGCTCGCAATCGATTGGGGCAAACAGGGTGGGTACTTGGCCGGATGGTGTCGCCGTGTCCGGTGGCTGCGAGCCGGCCGCGAGCGTGAGGATGCGGGAGTCGAGGATTTTCTCTTCGCGGGCTGGAGTCAGCCGCACTCGCACCTCCACGTCGCCACCTCCCGGCTTCATGAGGAGGAGCGGCGCGATCGCAATTCGCACACGTTCGCCGGGCCGCCAGAGGCCGCCGGCGCTGGTCGCAGCGGATGCCACGGGATTGCTGAGTTGGACGCGCAACGCATCGCCCGGGGGCTGCTCGATCATGAGCCGATTGCCATCGCCATCGAGGGGCCGCTGCCAAGGGGCAGCGAGGATCTCGACCAAAGGCACCTCGAACGTCGCCGATGGCTTGCCCGTCGCGGCAGAACCGAAGGTGATTGCAAGCCGAGCCCGATGCCACTCGTGGATCGTGAGCTCGACTCCATCACTGGCCGTTGGCCGTGGCTGGCTCACGAGGATGCGGCCGTCCGTTTCGTGGACCGACGCCGCGGCATCCGGCTGGGTCGAGAGCATGCGCCATTGCCACTTCGGTGGAGCCCCTGCATCGCTGGCGAGAACCTCGATTCGTCCGCCCCATGTCTGGGGTGTACCGCCGCCCCAGCGAATGCGGATACTGACGGGCCGCGTCCCATCGGCGAAAGCCGCCGACGTCATTCCCAGCGCCTGGGTAGCGACCAGGACGATGGCGAGTCGGAGGAAGTGAATCGGTGCTGGCATGGGCACGTCGGGCCGCGTCGGGGGGGGCGGATGATAGCGGCCGCCAGCCCCCCCGGCAAAGCGTGTTTCCAAGGGCTTTTCCCCTGGAAAAACAGCGAGTCAGAGGCCATGCACCGATTCGCTCGAAAGCGAGGCTATCCAGGCCCGCGCAGGATCGCCTGTGGCGAGCGTAGCGAGCTCTTCGGCGACCGCCGGGCAACGGTCGGCCACATCACACAGCTCGAAGGCATCGTCGGGCTTCGCGAACAGGTGGCCAGGGTGGGCCGTCGGGCCCGCGTTGGTTGGCACCACAAGGTGCCATGCGGGTGTGGCCACCCCCGTGCCTGTGGCGGCTGTCGAGATGACGCGGTCGCGGTTGGGGCCGTGCCATCGATCGAGCAGGCCAGTGAGGCTTTGGCCGTGCTGGGGGTGCGCGGGGGCCGCGGGGTGCCGACCGAGCAGGTCAAGGAGTGTCGTACCAAGATCATCGGGCACAAGCAGGCCACCGTAGCGCTGCGCTGCCATGCGGCCGCGATGATCGACGAGGACGGCTGGCAGGTGGACAAGCTCACCGTACGGGGGGAGGGGGCCGCAGCCGATCCTGCCATGAAGTCCGAGGGGAAGGCCGCGCACGCCAGCGATCAGAATCGTCCACGCCCCACGCCGGGCTGCGATGGCATCGGCAAGCTGGCCGATGCAGTCATCGAGGAGTGAGAGTTGGCCGGCGAACACGTGCCGAATGCTCACGGCGAGATCGGGATCGGTTTCGGGGCCGATGGTGATGTCGGGCACGTTCGCGCCCGGTGGAGGCGGCGCGTCGTCTGGGTCCAGGTAGCGATCCCGGAGGTCCACCGGAGCGTCCCACGTGATGCCGAGGCTCGAGGCGTGGCACCAGACGAGGCGGTGCTTGCCTTGGGCAATGAGATCACTGGCAGCGGTGAAGAGTCTGCCGAGGCTCGTTTCGTTTTCCGTACGGGCCAGCTCGGTCGCGGCGACTGTCGGAACGTGGTGCACGTCGGCCGGCACCTGGGGTACGGCTGCAAGTGCCGCGTCGTCTGTGACGATCGCGACGGGCCAGCGATGGTCAGCAGCGGCGGCCATAACCGACCACGCCTCGAGTGACGATGGGATCGCGCCGGCGAACTGCCGAAGGGTTGCGAGCGGATCATCGCTCGTGGCGATCAGGCGGTCGAGCACGAGGCCGCGGCCGGCGAGCGCGTCGAGGTGGGGCATGGCCACCCAGGCACAGCCGTATGCCGACAGCATCCAGGCAGGCAGCCGGTCGATGGTGACGACGACGATGCCATCGGGGGGCGTATCCGCGTGAATCATGGCCGTCAGCTTGCCGCTCGAATGGGATCGCGACAAGCTGCCTCCCCATCGGCCGGTACCGTGTCAGCCTGGCGGCCAGCCGAGCTGGCGGCCGCCGAGGAGGTGGACATGGAGGTGATCCACCGACTGGCCACCGTCGCGACCACTGTTCACCACCAGCCGGTACCCGTCCGTGAGGCCGAGGCTGCGGGCCAGTTGCGTGGCGACGACGACGAGATGGCCGAGGAGGTCAGCATCCGCGGCCGTCGCTTCGGCGAGTGACGTAAGAAGCTTCTTCGGGATCACCAGCACGTGGACGGGCGCCTGAGGGGCGACGTCGTGAAACGCCAAGCATTGATCGTCGTCATGGACGATCTTCGCCGGCACCTCGCCACGGATGATCTTCCCGAAGATCGTGTCAGCCATCCGTCGCAGGCACCTCGGCCACTGCGTCGGTCTTGCGCCGCCGTCGCCGTGGGGGCTTGGGCGCCGCCCACTCTTTCGTGAGGGCCTCGAAGACCTCGGGCGTCTCGTAGCGAACGATCGTGCGGCCCTCGGGCATCGGTCCGATAAGCCCACGGAAGACCGGCGCGCCACGGAGGTCGAGGTCGGTCGAGCAGTCGTCGATGCCGATCGGGAGGTGGGTCTGGAGGATCTGCTCGGGGGAGTCGAAGTCGTGGATAACCAGTTCGCCGTCGGCGCCTCGGGTAACCAGCCGCCAAGTTTCTTTCGCCATTGATAAAATGCTCCGAGCGGGGTGACGGCCGGCCAAGGCATCGGAATCCCGCGATCCACAGGATCTATCGACAGCGGGGCGGGTGTCAGCGAGCTATGGCTGCGGCCCTCGGCGCCTCCGGCATCTTCCGACCAGCCGTCACAGGACGGGTTTTCGGTACGAGCGTTGTAGGAGGCCGCTGAAAGCTGGCCGATCTTGAGGGCGCAGGCGCCCGCTTCTAGAATCGTCCCCGGAGGGTAAGCGAATGGCTAGCGGTCTGACTCGAAATCAGATGCCGAGTAATCGGTTGCGGGTTCGACTCCCGTGCCCTCCGTTTTGAGCGCGTGCTGCATGCGGTGACGGACGCTGGCTGCAGGGGATTTCTCGCGTGAGGATCTGCCCATGACCGTCGATGAGTTTCAGAGTGTCCTCGACCGCCACCCCGGCGAGACGATGCACTGGATGCTGCCGGACAAGTCTTTCGTCCCGGTGCACTACCACATCACCGAGGTGGGCCGGGTGCAGAAGGACTTCATCGACTGTGGTGGCACCGTGCGGTCCACAAAGGCATGCGTCCTTCAGGTGTGGGTCGCGAATGACATCGACCATCGGCTCGAGACCACGAAACTGGCGGCGATCATGCGGGTCGCAAGACCGCTTCTGCAATCAGACGATCTTCCCGTGGAAGTCGAGTACGAAGAGGGCGTGATCTCGCAGTACCCGATTGGTGGCATGGAGGTCACGCCGGCCGGGCTCCTCTTCTACCTTGGCACCAAGCACACCGCGTGCCTGGCTCCCGAGAAGTGTAAGGTCGGCGACACGGGCTGCTGCTGACCGGCGTGGACCCGGGCAGGCCGTCTTCGAGCGATGATGTTCGCGCCGCGGTGGCTGCCCAATCGCCTGGCCGCGAGATGGCTGGCTACACGCGACCCATGCCTTGCACTCGCCGCCAGGCCGAGATCTGGCCCAGATGTATGTTCTCATGGGCCGCCATGACGAACACGAAGCAGTCGCCAAGCGTCGGAAGAAATCCACGGACGGCCTCGAGTGGCGTCGGTTCAGCCCAACGGGAAGCCGGGACTGCAGGCAGCGCGGCGGCGACTGAAGCGTGCGCGTCTTCAAGGGCCTTCAGGAGCGTGGCCTTCGACGGGTACACGCTTGCGTCGTTCGATGGGGTCGAATTCCAGTCAAAGAGAACGGTCCACTCGGGCGGACATACCGGCTTGGCGACGACCATGCCGCCGAGCATGTCGGCCGTACACGCGAGATGGCCAAGCACCCACGCCGCATGGTTCATTCCAGGGGCGGGCTGAACCGCCATGCCTGAGTCTGGGACTTCAGCGACGAGCCGCTGCGCATAGCCAAGGTTCATGGTCCAGGTGTGAAGCAGGGGGGCGAGCATGGGATTGACTCCGTGGTGAATGACCATGATATCCGTTCCCTTCGAGTTGCCACGGCGATCTCTTTTCGTTTTCGTTGCCGTGTGAATCGGTTTTCTCGTACGATCCTGAGGTATGCAAAAGTCTCCGGTTTCTGAGGGATGGGAGCTCCGGTGTCACGGCTCATTGCGAAGCATCCAGCCAGCCTCACGGCCGCGGCGATTCTCAACGCGTGTAGCGAAACTCGCACACGGCGGTCGGGGCCCGGTGGCCAGCATCGCAACAAGACCGAGACGGCCGTCATCCTCGTTCATAGGGCGACGGGTATCTCCGCCGAGGCCTCCGAGCGGCGAAGTCAGGCCGAGAACCGCAGCGTGGCGCTGGCTCGGCTTCGGCTCGCGCTAGCGATCGAGCATCGCACTCCACCCAGCCCAGGGCCCTCCGATCGCTGGAAGTCGCGGCTTCGTGGCCAGCAGGTCGTCGTGGCCGCCAGCCACGACGACTTTCCCATCATGATCGCCGAAGCGCTCGACCAGTTGCATACCCACCGCCTTGACATGCCGCGGGCCGCGGCCGTCCTTGGCGTGACCGCAACCCAACTCCTCAAGCTCTTCAAGCGATGTCCCGCAGCCTGGACCGCGCTCAATCGGTTCCGAGTCGCTGCCGGGCTGTCGCGGCTGCGATAGATGCGATTACGGCCGATAGGTCAGCCCACGCCAGCACGATGATGGCCGACCCAAGGAAGATGAAGAGGCCGCTGATGACGAAGGGGGGTTCGCCTGCTCTGGCCGCGGGCCATCAGGGTGATCTTTCTTGGCCGACATGCTTCGTGACGTGCCATGTGCCGGCGGTGTACGAGCGGTAGCCGGCCGGTCCGCATTTGCGGCATGGGCCTGCGCGGCCAACGCCATGACTGCCAGCATGAGCGTTTTGCCGCGCGTGGTCATCGCGACGTCACGGGCTCCCTGGGCCAGAGGCGACGCGGCGATACCGCTGCACGCGACGCCCGGTGAGCGCGAAGCCAACGTACACGTCGGCGCCGTCGGCCGACACGGCGAGACCGTGTGGCCATTCGAAGTCGCCCCCGTCACCCGGCGGAAGGGTGTGGAAGGACTCAAGCTCCTCACCAGCAGGCGTCAACCGACGGACGATCCCTGCGCCGGCATCGAAGTTTGAAAGGACCCACACCGATCCTGCTGCGAAGCGGACCGTCAGGGGCCGGCCGACGTCGTTCCACTCCGCCAGGAACACGCCGTCGGCCGTGAGTACTTGGATGCGGTCGTTATCGCGGTCGGCCACGTAGATTCGGTCGTGGTCATCCACGGCCACGCTGTGTGGTATCTGGAACTCCATTCGACCGCCGCCCCGTCGCCCCCATGACGCGACCACCTCGTAATCGGAAGTGAACCTCACCACTCGACTGTTGCCGTAGCCATCGGCGACGACGAACGTGCCATCGGAGAGGAAAGCGATATCGGTCGGCATGTTGAACCGCACCTTCGGACCGCCAAGGTCGCCGACCTTCCGACCCTCTTTATCGAACTCGACGACTCGGTGGAGGCCCGCGTCGACAATCCAGATATGGCCCTGTCGATCCACGGCGATCTGGTGCGGCATCACGAAGGTGCGGGCGCCCGGACCTGGCTGCGCGCGGTCCCCCGTGGCCGAAACGTCGAACACAGGGGAAGCGACGAGCTTGTGTCGGGGGGGAGCCATGCCGGGCATCCAGTGATTGACGCCACGGGTGAGCACAAGGACGCTGCCGTCGCCTGCCAGCGCGACCCCGGGCACCTGGAATCGACCCGGACGGCATGCAGCCGAGTCTGCCGGCCACGAGCGGTCAATCACGTGACTCTCGGCCGCGTGGGTATCCATACGCAGCGCCGTTGCCAAAGCCAGGATCACCGCGGCCATCAGGATGCCGCCAGCCTCATGTCGGGACGGCCCCGCGATTCCGCGGCCGGTGGGTGAGCGAGCTCGCCGCGGCATGAAGTGGCCCGCTTTCTTGGGTAGGCTCATAGAAGGTCTGGTCGTACGACCGAGTCGATGGCTGGTGCCCTTCGGAGGAATCCTACGATGCGGGGAGCCTGGACGGGAATCGTGGTCGTGGGTGTTGCGAGCGTGGCCGTGGCGGCCGATCTCGCCGCGCCGCGGCATTCGACCAAGCCAAGCCGACTTTCGGCGGTCGCGGTGCGTGTGGCGACCATCCACGATCTCGCTGCCACACCGACGGCGCAGGCCGTTGATGAGGTGCTCGCGATCGGTGGCCGGAGCAAGGCGGCTCCCGCCATTCAGCAAGCGGCCCTCGAAGCGCTCATGGCCATGGGGGCTGATGACAAGGCCGCTCGGCGGATGCTCGTGATCGTGAAATCGGAGTCGGCCAAACAGGCGTCAGCCATCGCCGAGCCGCTGGCCGTGACCCTGTTGTCGCGTCCTGATTCGCCAGCGGGCTCGGAGACTCTCGAATGGCTTGACGATAAGGCGGCTGAAGGCAGCCGTGCCGCCGGTCTGCTCTGGGTTGCAGCCACAGAGATGACGCGACGGGGCGACGCCGACGCGGTGCGGTTGCTCGTTCGAATAAGCGAAACCAAATCCTTCGCCCGAAATTTCTCGTTTCGTCGCGGGATCCTGGCGGCCTTGATCTCGATCCGACGTCCAGACGCGGTAGCAGCACTCGTGGAAATCCTCCCGTCGCTCTCCGGCGAGGTTCGGGCCGACGTCGTGGCCTATCTCACCGCAGTCAGTGGCAAACGGCACGGACTCGATACGGCCGGCTGGGCGGAATGGTGGCGCACCAGCAGCGCGACCTTCCAGTTTCACGACTCGATCGATGTGCAGGCGGCCCGCATCCTCGCCGACGATGACGTCACGTCCTACTACGGTATTCCCCTCTATGCCGACCGGGTCGTGTTTGTCATCGACACCTCGGGGAGCATGGCCGGATCGCGGATGGATTCCGCGAAGCGCGAGTTGATGACCGCGATCGGCGGGCTCCCGGAGACTGTCGCTTTCACCGTCGTGGCCTTCAGCGACGCTCCGGTGGCCTGGCGGGCAACGCTCGTCCCGGCCGATGAGGCTGCCAAGCGGGCCGCGTCGTCGTTTGTCGCCGAGCTCGTTCCGGGTGGCCTGACAGCCTCCTTCAACGCGATCGAGGCAGCGTTTACGTTCGACACAGAGGCAATCTATTTCCTCTCTGACGGCGAGCCAACGACAGGCAAACTGGTCGCTCCGGATGCGATCGTGAAGGTCTTGGCCGAAGCCAATCGCAGCCGAAGGCTTTCTATTTACACCATCGGGATCATGCCTGGAGAGTCGCTCGCAGTCTTTCTGAAGGCACTTGCCGTCGCAAACTTCGGAATCTACCGACAGGTGGACTGACAATTCATGAGCCGTCGTGGCATCGGGTGGATGCCGAGTTGCTCGTAGCGTGGCGCCAACCAGTCGGTTCGTGAGAAGTGTCTCGCTTCCGTGAGACGCTGACTCGCCGCGCCATTGCCGGCCATCGACCAGCATGTGACCTGCTGGTCGCGGTCTGCCTTGTCGCCACCAGGAGGGGCCTTCGGCAAGGAAGGCCGGAATCGCTCCAGGTAGACGAGCACCCGAACCGTCGTTGGTCGTCAGGCTGTCGTTAGGCCAGCACGATGATGGCCGATCCGATGAAGATGAAGATTCCACCGATCACGAGGGGGAGCTCCAGTTGGCCCTGGAAAAGGAGGACCGAAAAGAGGGCCACGAAAAGCGGGTACGAGATTTCGAGGACCGCCGACGTACCCGCTCCCAGGAGTTGGATCGAGCCCAGGATCGCAAATGCGGCTGCTGTGGCGGTCACGAGTGTCACGGCTACCAGCGGCAGGCTGATGGTGGCCCGGTCGATGTGGAGCAAGCTGCCGATCGAGTTGCCCTGGCACAGCAGGATCGCGCCTGCGACCAGAACTCCGCAGAGTGAATGCAGGAAATAGAGCTTGGGGACGGAGAGGCTCTCCAACACACGCTCATCCAGGCAATAGGTCAGACCCCAGAGGACGGCCGCGACAAACGCGAGAATGTATCCCAAGGAGCTCATGATTGGTGTCTCTGCAAACCAGTCGCTGGCGGTGTCGTGATCGGTTTCTTCTGCGTTCTTTTGGATGCGACAGGGAATGGCTGCACACCGACCCGATCTGCCCACTCCTGCCATGCGTGCTGGAGCCGCTTCGAAATGTCTGGCTTCTGCTTCGCGAGGTCGCGGGATTCCGCTCGATCGGCCGTCATCTCATAGAGCTCCCACGGCTGGCCGTGCTTCGCCACGAGCTTCCAGCGGCCGTCGCGGATGGCTTTGTTGCCCTCGTGCTCCCAAAAAAGCGGGGCGGAACGCTCGAGCGGTTGTTCCGCGAATGTCGGCCGGAGGCTCACGCCTTCCGTCGGGTGGATGGCCACGCCGTCGACCGCATCCGGGTAGGTCGCTCCGGTGACGTCGACCACCGTCGCCATCAGATCGATCACGTGACTGACCTCGTGGACGACCACGCCATCATGGTGCGAATTGATGCCTGCAGGCCAGGAGACGACCAGCGGCGTGCTGATGCCCCCTTCATGCACCCAATGCTTGTACTCGCGGAAGGGAGTGTTCGACACGTTCGCCCAGTTGCGGCCGTAGGCGAGGTAGGTGTCGCCGGGCCCCGGGATCACGTGCGGGCCCATCCGAATCGGAAACCCATCCCGCGTCTGAACAGGAAAAAAGTTCCGCTCGAGGACCGCCTTTGGGCTGACCGGCGGGAAAGTCGGCTGCTCTGGCCGCGGGCCATCCGGATGATCTTTTTTGGCCGTGCGGCCGTTGGTTTCGTGGCAGGCTCCGTTGTCTTGCAGATAGAGGATGAGCGTGTTTTCGAATTGGCCGGTCCTCTCAAGCTCGCCAACGAGACGGCCGATGCCCTGGTCCATCGCGTCGATCATCCCGGCATAGACCTCCATGCCGGCCGCTTCCCATTCCTTGTCGGGGATGGCATCCCAGTTGCCGACCGTTGGCGAGAGGGACTGATCCTTGGAGAGAACGCCGGCTTCGATCGCCTTCTTCAGCCGACCGCGGCGGACGGGTTCGTAACCAGCGTCGTACTTCCCCTGGTACTTCGCGATGTCTTCAGGGAGAGCGTGGAGGGGCCAGTGAGGTGATGTATACGCGACATACATCAAGAACGGTGTGCTTCCCTGCGCCGTCGCATGCTCGCGGATAAACCGCACGGCGTGGTCACTGAGGGCGTGGGTGTAGTAGAAGGTGTCGGGCTGATACTCGGGGTCATCGAACGGCGAAATCAACATGTTGTCTCGGACGAGCGATTGAGGATCGAAAAAGTTTCCGGCCCCGGAGATCGTGCCGTAGAACCGATCGAAACCGCGCTGGAGCGGCCAGTTGTCTTTCGGGCCGTCTTGGCCGACATGCTTCGTGACGTGCCACTTGCCAGCCATGTACGTCCGATAGCCGGCCGGACGAACCGCCTCGGCAAGCGTCACGCAGCGATCATTCAAATCGCCACGGTAGGCATCATGCCCGTAGTCATTGACCATGTCGCCAACCCCGGCCTGATGGGAATAGAGCCCTGTCAGAAGGCTTGCCCGGGTCGGGCAGCAGCGAGATGTGTTGTAGAACTGGGTGAAGCGAAGCCCCTTGGCAGCGAGGGCATCCAGATTTGGAGTGGCGATCTCGCCGCCGTAGCAGCCGAGATCGGTGTAGCCCATGTCGTCCGACATGATAATGATGATGTTCGGCCGGCCCGCATCCGCGGCGTGGGCCGCGGCGGCCCCCACGGCGACCAGCACCATGGCTGCCAGGAAAAGCGTGCGACGATGCATGGGGTGCTTCCGAATGACGGACAACGAGCCCTTTGTGAGAGCCGAGCAGAGTCTAACGCACGTTGCCCCCGTGACGGCCCTCCCGACACGAGCCAGGAGACGCCGCCTGGCACTCAGCCGCTGTTCCAGCCGTGGGCCCGGTAGCGGCCAGGGTCGCATCGGTGCGGAATACCAAGTGACCGCATCAGGGCTGCGACCTGGGCATGGTGGCCCTCCTGTCGAACCCGCGGATTGCTGGCATGGTCGGCATACCACGCCTTGGCAGAGACTGACGATCGTGGCGGTCCTGCCAAGAGATCGCGATTCTTCGCGTCTTGGCTGATGGGCCGCGGTTATTGACACTCCAAGGCTCGGAAATTACGGTGCGGCTTGTCTATATTGTGAGAATCCTGCATTTTCGCCCTCCTCGCCATCTTTCCTCGTGGAAATAGAGAATGTCCCACCTCTTTGTGACCGGTGTTTCGGGCCTCCTTGGTGGTCAGCTCATGGCCCGACTCCTCGATCAGGGCAGGCAGCTTGCCGTGCTCGTTCGACCCTCATCCAAAGCCAGTGGTCGCGAGCGGATCGAAGCGATTTTGGCCAGGGAGGAGGAGACCTTCGGGCATCGCCTTCCTCGCCCGGTCGTGATCGAAGGGGAGTTGACGAGTCCTTCATGCGGCCTCGCGGATGCCGAAGTGGAGTGGGTGCGGCGGGCCTGCGACTCGATCCTGCACAACGCGGCGTCCCTGGAGTTCATCGGAAAGGACAGGGAGGCCGAGCCGTGGAGGACCAACGTTGGCGGCACGCGGAACCTGCTTGACCTCGCGGCTCGGACAGGAATCAGCGAGTTTCATCATGTCTCCACAGCCTATGTCTGCGGCTTGGCCCCAGGGCCGATCCCGGAAGCGCCGGCGACCGCTAGCCACGGGTTTCGCAACGACTACGAGGCCAGCAAGTTTGAGGCTGAATCGCTTGTCCGCTCCGCGCGCTTTCTCGATCGCCCCACGTTCTTCCGCCCTGCCGTCATCGTCGGTGACTCGCGGACCGGTGCCACGAGCACCTACCACGGGATGATGGCGATGCTCCAGCTCATGACCGTCATCGTGCGGAACCTTCCCGCGGACGAGACAGGTTTCCGAAAGGTGTCGCTCCGGCTCGCCATGACGGGCGACGAGCAGCGCAACTTCATCCCTGTCGACTGGGTGGCCGAAGCGATGGTACGGCTATTGGGGATGCCTGAGACGCGAGGCCGCACGATCCACCTCGCCCCTGAGAATCCCATCACGATCCGGCAGCTCATCGATTTCACAAGCAGCTACCTCAATTCCGGGGGCGTCGAGTTCTGCGGATCGCGGAAGCCGTCCGACCTTAACGACATTGAGTCGGCTGCCTACGGCGGGAAGTCGCTCTATGAACCCTACGAACAGACCGACCCGGTCTTCGAGACGACCACGCTCGCGGAACTGACTCCCGATCTGCCGTGTCCGATCATCGACGAGCCGATGCTGCACCGCTTCCTTGCCTATGGCGATGCCGACCGATGGGGCAAACGGAAGCATCGGGGGCCGGTCATCGAAACCTGGTGCGCCGATCTTCTCGGCAGCCTCGAGCCGGCAGAGCTTCTCTCGGTTGCCCGCGCGGTCGCAGGAGGTGCTGCAGCGAGCCCTCCGGCCACGATCGGGATCGATGTGGTGGGCGCGGGCGGCGGAAGCTGGACGATTCGACGCGACTGCAAGGCATCGGCGTGTCTGGAACGCGGCCTGGATCACAGGCTTCCCTGCTACACGCTTACCGTGGACGAACTTGCTGCGGCGGTGCACGCCGGGCCGCGAACGGCAACAGCCGCCGGGTCGCCCTTGGCCCAGCAGCTCGGAGGCTACCCGGTGGCGGTGTCACCGGCGCGGGCCGTGTCCTGATCGGCAGCGTGACTTGATGGACGAACCTGAACCGCCTTGCGGCCCGCAATCTGCACGATGTCATAGATGATGCCGCGCCATTCGATCGAGCGGGTCGTGAGGGCGGCCACCGTGGCTACGGCGTAGACGACCTGGGTCATGGGGATGAGCGCCATACGGCAGAGGGTCCGACCGGGCAGCACCGCCCGGACTCGGCCACCTGCGGCGACGACCGCCTGCTGAACCGCAGATGCAATTGCCAGGAAGAGCACGGCGGAGGCTCCCTCGTAGGCGACCACGGCGCCCGCCGCAATCGCGGCTGCCCCCCAGGAGCCACGTGCAATGGCCACGACACAGAACGCCAAGGCAACGCCGATGGAGAGGGACGTCGATACACCGTGCATCGCGACCAGGGGCCAGGATGGGTGGTGCAGCCGCGCCGTCAGGAGCTGGCGGGCAATCCAGCGGGTCAGCGGGCCGAGGGCCACATCGTCGTCCTCGTCCACGGCCACGAGCGCCGGCACAAATCGGTACTGCCAGCCCGCGCGGGCCAGCGGCGCGGCGAGCGACGTATCCTCGCAGAGCGTCGTGCGGATGATCTCTGTCCAGCCGGTGGCGTCGATCGCTTCGCGTCGAACTGCGAGGGAGCCACCCCAGGGGATGCCGAACGCGGCCATCTGCACGATCGCCCCCGCGTTCCACAGCATGCGGATGGTGCCCGTGAGCGAGTTGTGAACGGGGTCATACCAGCGATTGCCAGAAACGGCTCCCACGCCTGGCCGCATGCACTCGTCCACGAGCGTCACGAGCCATTCCTCACGCACGACGGAATCGGCATCGATGAGCGCGATGACGCGCGTGCGTGGATCGAGCGACTCAAGGGCCTGCCTGAGCGACGCGCATTTGAGCGAGCCTGTCGTGGGACGGACCGCCAGCGGCTCGATCGTCGCCTGGCGCCAGGCTGCCCCGCGGCCCTCGAGCGCGCGGACGGCAGCGTGGGCGGCCTCCCAGGCCGGGTCACGCGTGGAGTCAACGATCACCCGCAGCCGCCAATCGCGGTGGCATTGCCGGGCGAGTGCGGCGAAGACTTCGCCAAGCGTGGCGTCACAGCCTCGCAGGCAGAGCACGACTTCCGCCGGCACCGTCGCTGCCGTCTCGCGGTCGCGCTGCCGCTCACACGATGCCCGTGTGCGGCTGCGGACGATCCAGACAAACCAGACCGTCAGCACGACTTGGGGAACGATCAAGCTCCCTACGACGGCCGCCACGATCCATGCAAGCTGGGTGTCGGTGAGACTCATGACGCCAGCATCTCCGGCGCGACATTGACCGACGGGGGCGACGCCCTGGCGAATTCGCGCAGTCGTTCGG
>CAYZHH010000006.1:0-5541 GCA_964478275.1 uncultured Candidatus Kuenenia sp. | reverse complement strand
CGATCGCTGCCCATGTCGACACCGCGGCGGCGGGCTCGAACGCCGCGGTGTCGACATGGGCAGCGATCGTGCGACGGCCAGATGTTTCGTGGGTGGCCACGGCCAGCGGCGTGCCGGGCCGCACCGGGGGCACGATCCACCAGCCGGTCATGTGGCTTTCACCGATTCGAATTCTTCCATCGTCATCCGCCAGTGGAGACCTGTGGAAACAACGGCCAAGGTTCGAGAGCACGGCCGTAGCCTGGGGCTTTGTGTTCTTCGCCGCGCGGGCCAGGCCGCCGGGGGCCAGGCGCCCGACCTCGAGGCTCATCGGCAGGATGTGCCCCAGCGCGTGAACGCGAATGAGCTCCATCTCAGCATGGATGCCCGCAACCAACTCGTGGCGATCATGGCACTGCTCCCGCTGCCGGTCGAGAAAGACCATGCTTACGCGGTTCGCCGCCGGAAGCAGGTAGTCGCTCTTTGCCCGCAGGCTCGTGGGGACGCTCAGGCGGACCCACCCGTCGCCGATCGCCGGATCCCTGGCATCATCAGCGGCGTCGGCGATCGCCGTGATGAAGGCGGCGGCGAGGAGGTCATTCACCGTGACACCGTCGGCCTTGGCGCGGGCCTCGACCTCGGCATACGTCGCGGCGTCGATGGCGGCGACAAGAATCGTCGGCCTCCAGGGTTCTGCACCGGTCGCTGCCGTTGCGGCGGCTTGGCCCCCGAGCCCAACCACGCGCCTCGCGATGAATTGCCGCACCCCCGCCAGGCCAACGCGGAGGCCCGGCAGCATACGAAGGAAGCCTCGCCACGATCCCGCAACGCGGCCCCGGGCCCGGAGGCATGCGACGACGTTGGCCGCCTCGCGCGGACGTCGGCTCTCCTGGCCCGCCGCAGCAAGCAGCCAGCGTTCGATAAAGCCGACGAGGCCGAGGCCGTCGCATGCGGCGTGGTGGACCGCAAGCACGATCGACCAGCCCTCGGGATACGCGATGACTTCCGCATGCATCATCGGCCCGTGCTGCGGATCGAGCCGCGGAATGGGCATGTCGGCAGGCCCTGGAGGGCTTGCCGCGTTCGACGTGTGAAGGAGAGGCAGCGGGCCAGGCAGCCAGCGCCGCCGTCGGAAGCGGGGCCGGGCGACACGGGCGGTCAAAAGCGGCTCGCCGCGAATCACCCGGTCGAAGGCCGAAGCCAACGCCGGCACAGGGGCCTGCCCCGTGAAATCCAACCGCGCGACGATGACCATCGGATGCGAGGGCCTGTCGTCTACGAGCATGTGCTCCTCGAACGCCGTCATCGGCAGGCCGCCTGAAGGCAGACTCACATCGGCGATGTCAGGAGGTGGAGTCAATCGGCACCGGGAAGGGCGGACGGGAAGCAAGCATCTCCCCCGACCGACCACGAGTGTCTCCACGAAATCCCTTGTTCGCAAACCCGATGTGAAATCGTGGTGGCGCCAGCCGAGGTGGTGCTACCGCGGCGGTTGGAGAAGCCCTCCGACGAACTGCAGGCGAACACCGAGCGCTTTTTCATAGCGAACCCGCAGGTCGGCAAACTGCGTTGGCGTGGGCTGACTGCCCGTCAACAGCCGGAAAACCTCAGCGACATAGAGGTCTGGGCTTCGGCTTGTTCGCTCAAAGAGCTCGGAGCTACTCAGAATCCCTGCCTGCACGCTCGTGAGCGACCGGCCTCGCATGAGCTCCGCCTGCCACACTTCCGTCTCGAAGGCCCGTGGCGGTCGGCCAAGATAGCTACGGATCCACTGGTCGATCTGGTCGCGGGGCTGAAGGGCCGGACTCGGGCTGGCGTTCACACGGACGAGGCCGCCGATTCCGGTGATGCTGGTGGACGTGGGGGCGGCCGCAGTCGATGCCGCGCCCGCGAGCACAAGATCGACCTTCTGATCACGGTCCATGGAAGCCAGCGGTGTCGGCTGGCCGCTCTGCATGACGATCCGCCCGCCGTGCTCGCCGCGGGCGTCGAGCGCGTATCGGTGACCCGCCGTCAGGGCAGGGAGCTCCAGCCGGTAGCTCATTGGAAACGGGGCTGCGGGAAGCTGTGTCTGCACGACCGCCACGTCCTGCCACTGCGGGTAGGTGACATCGAGCACCCGCACGACGACGACGCCTGACGCCGGCAATCGTGCGCTGCCGTCGGAGAGCAGCCGGCCCGACACAGCCCGCGAGGCTGCGGCAAACCGCACCGGCACGTTTGCGAGGGCACCGGAGCGAGTACTGCGAACCAGAAGCGTGACACTTTCCGACGGGTCGATCCGTCGGGCAATCTCGTCACCCAGATCAAAGAGTCGCTCACCCACGAACCCCACCTGGTAGCCCGCCACGGCCACGATGGTGTCCCCGACCTCGAGGCCGGCCGACTTCGCGAGCGAGGAAGCTCCTACCTCGATCACCTCGACACCGACGGGTGAGTTCTGCACGTTGATGCCGAGGCGGTACGCTCCTGGACGGGGCGGAGCTGGCTGGGCATACGCCACCTGGGTTCCCTGCGACCCCCATGCGGCGTCATCCCGTGTGCGAATGTCGTCGGCAGTGGCAACACCGCCCGCGATGAGGACGCATCCGATCACAACGCTCCGCTGCCACATGGCTATGTTCATCGCTCTACCGGCCAGCCGAGCCGTTCCTTTTGGGCATGGATCTCGCCGCGGGACAGCGGCACAAGGGCGTCTTTGGCCAGGTCAAGCTGGCCCGGAAAGCTCAGAATGTACGAGACGAGCTCACGCAGAGCCGGCGGCCAGTCGCCCTCTGCGGGCGGGACGACGGCGACATACAGCGGACGGAAATCCGGCGTTCGCTCCGATCCTGGAACGTCACCGATCACGCCCGGCTGGATGCCGAGCGGGAGCTGACGCAGTCCCGGCCGGCCCGCCACGGCTATGCCCACGAGGCCTAGGCCACCGCGATCCGCAGCGACGGCCTCAGCCACCTTCGTGATCGAATCATGGCTCGTAATCGAACCGGGCCAGCCCGCCTCACCGCCGACGAGTCGCTCGAGGTAGCGGCGCGTCCCCGATCCCTTTTCAGACCCGTGGACCGTCACCGGCACCGCAGCCTGCTCCCCCGCGTCGGTCCAGGCCGACCAGCGAATCGCGTCGCGTTTCGCGCCGGCGGGGACGATGCCTGTCTCGGGGTTCCATGGGAGCCCGGCCACGGGGTTTTTTTCATGGACGATCCACACGAGCTGGTCGAAGCCCACGGCGATGACGACGGGGTTGCGACCATTCTTGGATGCGGCGGCGATTTCGTCGTCCGTGATCACGCGGCTCAGGAGTGCCACGTCAACCTTGCCGTCCATGAGCGCCTGCCAGCCGCCATCGGTACTCGTGCGATCGATTGTCACGACGGCCTTCGGGTGAACCTTCATGAAGCCGTCTGCCCAAAAGGCCGCAGCCTGATCGAGCGTCGAGGAACCTGCCAGCCGCAGCGGCCCCGTCACGGGTGCGATGGGCCGATACTCCATGGTCGCCAGTTCGACGAGCGGGTTTTCGGGAGGCGCCGGTGAGTCTCCGTCGCGGGCATCATCGGCCGCGCGGGCTGCGTGGCTCATGGCCGTGACAAGAAGCAGCCCGGCGCCAATCGCCGCGACCAACCTAGGCATGCGATGCATGCGGAAGCGAAAGATCTTCATGGCGGCAGCGTACCGACATGGCCCGCGATCTGGCTACCTCAACGGGGCACCGATCCGCCGGAGGCGTGCTGCGCCAGCAGATCCTCGACGTCGTCCGGCGTCGTTGACACCGCCCAGGCCCAGCGGCTTGACCATCGCGATGTCGAGCGCGCGCCGTGGCCGGTACACCGTGGCGATCCGAATACCGTTGGGCCAGGAGATGTGGAATGCCGACTTCCTCGTTCTCATGCCGCAGAAACGTGAGCGACACGCCAAAAATGTTGACATGCTCGGGATGGAAAAACTCCCGGCCGACAGCTCTTTTGGCACCCTTCTTCGTCGCCACGCCCACGACCCTTGACCATCCGCAGGCCCACGGCAGCCGTGGACGAGCGACCACTCCTCCGTTCAGAGCACATGCCCGCAGAGGGGGCAGGTGCGGGGCCTGTTGCCGTCCTGGAACGGCGACACGAACGCCGAGCACTTCGGGCAGGATAACGTCACGGCCAGCGGCATTGCTGCTGCTGGAACGGCGTCGAGCGGCTGTCGGCGGATGGCGCGGTCTCTCGGATCCTGCCACAGACGGGAAGGAACGCCGTCCGGGGTTCGGTATTCGACCGTTTCGCCGAGATTCAGCCGGGCAATCACCGACGGAAAATCGGCAGCCGCAACGCCGAGCGGGCCCAGCAGCCCGCCGACATTGACCGAATAGACCGATTCTTGGACATGGCAGCCGCCCCCAGCCTCTTCCGTGAGCTTGAAGTGGATCTGCTCGCGGCCGCCGACGAGAAGACAGGCGTGGCCGTCGAACCGCTGCCACTGTCGTGCCACCGAGGCAGCCAGGGCCTCAGTTTCCTTAGGGCCGAGGTCGGCGGCAAACCGCGGCACCAGGATGTTCAGGGCAATTTTGTGATAGTCCCTGCCTTCGGCCAGCGGTGGCGGCAAGGGGCCGAGCGGTTCGACCGAAAACTTTCGCTCAGAGGGGTTCACCGAGAGTCGCAACGGGAGCCCATCGCTTGTGACAACTTCAGCACTCTGCCCCCGGTTCAATTGGTTCCGAACATCCACGAGATCATCGAGATCGACATTCCACTCAATGGCCACCTGCCTTAGCCACAGCTTCGGTCCTGGCTCGGAGTGGGCACTGGGTCTTCCAAGCGGCGTGTGACCAAGCTCCAGAAAGAAGGCGTTTTCACCCAACAACATCGCCGCGTGGCCATCGTAGGTAGCCCACTGCCGGACAAGTGACGTGACGAGATCCGCCCGTTCTCCGACGGAGAATCCGTCGTCGACGATCTGACCGACGATGTCTTCAGCCATGCCTCGCAGCGTGCGGGAGTCGAATTTCTGCTTCGGCATGGCTTTCTCAGGTGTCGGCGGGGCGCGGGACGGCCCGCCGGCCCTCACTTACAGCACGTGCCCGCAGAGCGGACAGGTTTTCGGTTTCTTCCCGGTCCGTGACGAGGCCAGGAACGCGCAGCATTTCGGGCAGGACGACGGAGCCGAAAGCGGGGTCGCGGAAAATGGAACCGCGGCCGGGTGCGTCGTCTCGAGGCAGTTGGTCTTGGGGTCATACCAAAGCCGATAGGGGGCCCTTTCTCCGGGCGTAACTCGATCGGGCGGCCGAGATTGAACTGGGCAATGACCCGCGGAATCTCCCCGGACGACACGCCGTACTCGGGCAGTTGGGTATCCAGTTTGACGGGAAGAATCTGTATGTCGAGCTTCCACGGGCCGTCTGTCGGGGTCGTGATCCTGAGGCGAATCTCCTCACGGGGGCCGGCGAACACGGAGGCGTGGCCGTCATGCTCGTTCCACTGCTTCGCCACCGAGGCCGCAAGCGCCTTGATCTCGTCGTCGCCAAGCTCGGCCCCGAACCTGTAGAGCAGGTACCGCGTCGCGATCGCGGGGCAATCGCTCTCGGTG
>CAYZHH010000005.1:26118-30928 GCA_964478275.1 uncultured Candidatus Kuenenia sp. | reverse complement strand
TGCAGGTGATGGAGCTCGACCCTGCCGCCCCGATCAGCCCCACCGCGGCCCGCCAGGCGGGCTGGGAGGCTCTCGAGCTCATCGAGTCCACCTGACGCCCACGACCCGAATCTTCTGAAGAGAGTTGCCAGTATGTTCATCGAACGCATTGACGCCGAGCGATTTGGCGCCCTGAATCGGGTCGTCGTGGATCGGCTCGGTCCCGGGTTGCAGGTGCTCCACGGCACCAACGAGACCGGAAAAACCACGCTTCTCGAGTTCGTCCGCGCGATCTTCTTCGGCTTGGAGGGGCAGTTCCGTCGCGGCGTGCTCGATCCCTCCCTGCCCTGCGCGGGCCGGCTCCTCGTGCGTGTGCCGCCAGAGCAGACACTCCTGGCCATCGAGCGACGGCATGAAGGCCCGCATCTCGTAGGGCTCACGCAGGAGACGTATGCCGACGGAGTGATCGGCCTCGGCGGTGACCACGGTGACCTCATCTCGATCACGGATATTGACCCCCGGCACACGAGCGACGGGCCACGTCACCGCACCTATCTTCAGGACATCGTTGGGGACATCGACGAGACGACGTTTACGAACGTCATGGCCTTCGGCCTCGACGAGCTCCACGAACTGCGAACGCTCGAGCCCGAGGGCTGCGGCAGCCGTCTCTACGAGCTGGCAAGCGGCCTCGATCGCTCGAAGGTGGCGCGTGTGCTGGACCAGTTGCGTGCTGCTACCGCCCGGCTCGACTCGACCTCGTCCGACGTATCGCCGCTCACCGCGCTCAAGGCGCGAAGGGCTGACCTCCTCGCCAGACTCGCCGCCACCGGTGCCCCAGCCCTCGTCGCGGGGGGGCTCTGGAGTGAGCTGGCTCACCTCGATGCGGAGATCGCTGCCATCGCCGGCCGCATCGAGCGGGGCGAGCGGGCCGAGAGCGTAGTGCGTGGTGTGATCGCGCTCGAGCCGATCTATCGCGCCTGGAAAGAGACCGCCGAGCAGCTTGCCCTGCTCGAGAGCACGCCGCTTGTCCACGCCGATCGAGACGCCTGGCGGTATGCCGCCCGCAGGCTGCGTCGCGCGGAGAAACTCGCGAAGAGCCGCAAGAAGATCCGGGTGAAAATCGCTCGTCAGCTTCGCGACCTTCCAAGTGAATCGGTCGTCTGGTCGAAGCGCGGGTCGGTCGCGACGCTTGTGGAAGAGGAGCCGCGGCTCGAGCGGCTTGCCGCCGATGTGGCGAGGGCCGAGAGCCATGCCCGCCTGGCAGCGCGACGGTTCGGTGAGCAGGTGGGCATCGCAGGGCTGTCGCGGCTCGTGCCGGTGACATTGCCGGCCGAGTTTGATGCCGATGCCTTGCCCGATGTGCTTCTCCCCGAGGGGTTTGCCCTGTCATTTGGCCCGCTGCGAAGCCGGGCCAAATCGTGGAGCCGTGCCTCCCGCAGTCTCGCTACCGCGAAGAAGAATCTCGCGGCGGCGAAGCGGACCCTCACGGACGCCAAGAACGGTATCGAAGGCGCTGGCCGCAGCCTCGCCGGATCATCGGTTCAAGAAGCCATCGACAAGGCCGGCGAGAGAGCCGCCTCGCTCCGCAAGCGAATCACCGCCGGCGAACAGCTTGGCGAGCTCGATCAATCGGTGGCCCGCCTTCGCCGGGATGTGACCGAAAGCATGGAAGCCCAGCTTGTTCCTGTGCCGTGGCTTGTCGCCCTCGGCGTCTTGTTCGTGGCCGGGACGGGCATGCTGCTCTCGGGGTCGCTTCTGCCGAAGGAGGTCACGGGCACTCTCGCCTACGCGATCGCCGCGCTCGGCGCGGCCGGCGCGGGCGTTGCCTCGATCACCACATGGTCACTCGACCACAATGCCACGGCGAGTCTCGAGGCCGCGCGGCGCCAGTATGAGATGGCACAGAAGCAGCGCGACGACCTGGCGGGCCAGATCGCAGCGCTCGACGTGCGACTGGGTGGCGACGCTGCCTCCGGCCTCGACCGGCGGCTGGCTGTCGCGCAGGCCGAGGTCGATCGGCTCGAGGAACTGGCAAGCCGTGCAAGTTCCGTCCATGCCCTCGCCGAGCAAGTGGCAATCGCCGAGCAGGAGGTGAAGCAGGCAAACGAGGAGCGGATGGCGTCCCGCGGCCGGTGGTGCAAGGCGCTCGAGCACCGTGGCCTGCCACACAATCTCTCGCCCCGAGAGGTGCGGCAGATCGCGTCCCATCGCCACACGCTCCTCACGCTTGATGACGACCGTCGCCGACTCTCCGAGGAGGCGCGGCACAAGCGCGACGAGTTCGCCGCCGTCGGCCGCCGGATCGACGAGCTGCTCGTCGAATGCGAGCTTGTCCCAGAGTCGACGCCGCTGGATCACCTGCGGCTTTTGAAGGAGCGGCTCGATGCCGACCGCACGATCGTCCGTCGCCGTGCGTCGCTTGGCCGCCGACTCGAATCTGGCCGTCGCCGTCACCGCGCCGTGCTGCGCCAGGCGAAGGTCGCCGAACGTGCGGTCCACGAGTTTTATGTGCGGTGGGGCGTGAAGACCGAAGCGGAGTTCCTCACCACGGTGGACCGACGCGGCCAATACGAGGAAGCTCGCCGCGAGGCTGAAGCCGCTGAGGTGGCCTGGCAGGATGCCCGACGACGGACGAGTGAACCACCCGATGTCGATCAATGGCTTGCTGATGCGCCGGCCGTGCCGCTCGCCGGCAGGTTCGCCGAGGCTGCGGCCGTGACCGCTCGCCATCGGGCAGCCCTCACCGAAGCCCGCGACCGCCGCGCGACGACCGCCGCCCGCGTCGAGGCGGCTGCGTCGGATCGCGGCAACGAGTCGCTCCAGGCGGAGCTGGCGTTGCTCGATCTTGAAATCGCTGAGCAGCAAAACCGTCGGCGCGTGCTCGAACGAGCCCGGGAGCTCCTCGAAGCAACCCGCGCGGCCGTGGCCCGCGACCATCAGCCACCCGTGCTCCGTGAGGCGTCGCGGTGGCTCGCGCGGCTTACTGACGGCCGGTATCACTCGATCACCACGGCTGTGGACGAGGCCAGGCTCGATGTCCACGAGAAGGACGGCACGCTCTGGAAACCCGAGCGGCTCAGCCGTGGCACGCGGGAGCAGGTGTTTCTGGCGCTGCGGCTGGCGCTGCTTCGTGACCTCAGCCGACACGATGTGACGCTCCCGGTGGTCATGGACGATGCGCTGGTCAACTTCGACGATGTCCGCGCCCGCTCCGCCGCCCGGGTCCTGGTCGAATTCCTCGCCGAGCAGGGTGCCGACCGTCAGATGCTCGTGCTCACCTGCCACGCGCACGTCGCGGCGATCTTCCACGAGGCCGGCGCCCACGTTCGATCCCTCAGCGATCCGAATGCCACCTGGGGTCGCAAGGCCGCACCGCCGCCTCGCATCGTGGCCAAGGCGTCGCCAGCCCCTGAGCCCGAGCCGCAACCCGTCGCCAAGGTTCCGCCACCATCAACCGATCTCTGGCCTGCTGAAGCGTTCTTCTTTGGCCGCGAGACTGGGACCGATGGAAAGGGCGTATCACGAAGCCACGGTCAGCTAGCCGCTGCCGCCAAGCCACCCCGGCGACATGCCTCGCGTCATCGGAAGCAGCGGCTGTAGGAATCCGCTACACGCGGACCATGCCGTCCTGAACGGCTCGCAGATACCGCTGCCGCATTCCTGCAAGGAGCATGCCGAGATAGGCATTTGCTCCGAGCGAGAGGAACAGCGCAATGAGGCTTCCGATAAGCAAGCCCCACGGACGGTCGGTCGTCATGACGCCTGTGGATGTGGCAGCAAGTGGCTCAGCGTTGCGGCCGGATGCGACTGCTACCGGGGCCACTCGGCGCGGCCGCTTGGCGGCCTCGACGACCGATCGCTCCACCGCGGGGGGCCACGCATCGCCGATATAGATTCGCACGCGGCGAATGTCACGCGAGTCGGCGGGAACGTCGCTCGTGAACTGGTAGGGGGTCTCGTTCTGCATGAGGTCGGGCTCGACGCGAACGAGGTAGTCGCCTCCGCCTTCGTCGCTCGGGACATAGGCCGCTTCAATGCCGGTTGCGAGGAGAGCCGCCAGGGCCAGCACGCAGTCAAGAATCATCGCTCAGTCCCTTCGAAGGCGTCACCAGGCGATCGAATGGATCGCATTCCGCCGCCCCATGGCCGCAGAATCCCCAGATTTCAACCTCGACTACCCCCCTCATGCAACTCCGACGGCGGTTTGAGCGGCCCGGCAGGCACCAGGCCAGCCTCTCCGGCCGCTGCCACGGCAGCAGCGGAAGCCCGGTCTGACGCGTCGAAACTGTCGATTTCTGCGGCGAGCATCGTGAGTGCCGCCTGGAGGAATGCCACGGCGATGGGGCCCACGAAAATTCCGATCGGCCCGAGCGCAGCCACGCCCCCCAGCACGCTCAAGAGCGCCAACAGGGGATGGAGCTTCGACTGTCCTTGGAGGACGATCGGCTTGATGATGTTGTCGATTGCGGAGACGACGAGCAGCCCCCAGGCCGCCAGACCTGCCGCAGCCCACGTGTTTTTGGCGAAGAAGAACAGGTAGAGGCAAGCAGGCAGCCACACCGCTGCGGCACCGAGCAGCGGCACCATCGAGAGAACGAACGTCAGGAGGGTAAGCAGGAAGACGTTGTTCAAACCCGCCACCGCATAGCCCAGGCCGCCGAGGGTGGCCTGAACGGCCGCCGCCAGGAGCGTGGCGGTGACAACGGCCCGGCTGATCTCCTCAAACTCTTCGAGAAGCTGCCACTGGTGGCGGATGTCGAGCGGAATCAGTCTGGTGACGGCCGCGAGCATCCGCGGCCCGTCGGCGAGGAAGTAGAAGAATGCGACG
>CAYZHH010000005.1:2837-26108 GCA_964478275.1 uncultured Candidatus Kuenenia sp. | reverse complement strand
AGCTTGAATGCCTTCACCGGCGCCCCCGTGACGATAGGGCCGATCCATTCCTCGCCGATCTTTCTGAGCTCACGATTGACGTCGTCGGGTGTCACATTGAGCCCGGTGGCCTCGTTGACACGAGCGACGATGCCCTCGAGCGCGGCAGGGTCGAGCTTCAGGCCGTCGGGCGTTTGGAGAAGCGCCATCGCATCTGTGCCGGCCCGAACGACGAGGAAGCCGAGGGGCACGAGCACGATGACCAGCACGGCGAGCGTCGTGAGCCCTGCCGTGGCCCATCGTGGCCCACCGATGCGGCGCAGGATGGCCCGGTGGAGCGGTCCAAAAATGACGACGAGCATCGCCGCCAAGAGGAGTGGCAAGAGGAAGGCGGCCATCACCTGCAGCGACAGCAGGCCGAAGAGAACAACCAGTCCAATGAGGATCGCGAACGAAACCAGACGGGTCATGCGGTCTTTCTGGATGGGCGTCGAGATGCCTTTTGCGAACGACTCGAGTCTACTTGCAGCCGTGCTCCCTCTGGGGAACGTGACTCGGCATTCCGTCTTGGGGCAAGTCGTCGATTCAATACCGCGGTGTGGCAGGATCGATTTCCAGCGACCATGCCTCGATGCCGCCAGCCATGTTCTGTGCGGTCGGGAAGCCGCGTTCACGCAGAAACCGCGTCACCCGCATGCTGCGGCCGCCGTGGTGGCAATGGACGACGATGCGGCCGTCGCGGTGTGCCTCGATCTCAGCGAGCCGTTCGGGAATCTCTTGCATGGGGATAAGGGTGGCCCCAGGGATCATGGCGATGGCGTGTTCGTCGGGCTCACGGCAGTCGAGAAGGAGGAATTGCTCGCCTGCCGATCGGAGGGCCTGCACGGCGTGGACATCGATTTCGAGAGCGTCGGTGGTCATGGTTACCTCGTAGCTTTTTCGTGTTCGTGATCTTTTCGGGGCGGCCCAGTGACAGCATAGCGTCCTCGTCCGCCCCCAAACTGGCCTTCCCGATTCCCCGGCGTGCCGTGGTAGCCTCTCGCCTGCCGGGTCTCCCCGGTTCCCACCTTCGGAGCTTCCAAGATGCACGTCATTCAGGGTTTTGTATCGGTTGTCGCCCGGCTGATGATCGTTGCGATTTTCTTGGCAAGCGCCGCGGCCAACAAGATCCCGAAATTCACCGAGGTGGCCGAGACGATGGGGGGTGTCGGCATCCAGCAGCCCAAGATCATGCTCGCCGGAGCGATCGTGTTTTTGATTCTCGGATCGGTGTCTCTGATCGTCGGCTTCTACGCCCGATTCGGCGCTCTTCTGCTGCTCGTCTTCTTGATCGCCGCAAGTTATTATTTCCATGCCTTCTGGAAGCTCCCGGCGGGCCCGGATCAGATGAGAGAGCAAATCAACTTCATGAAAAATGTCGCCCTCATGGGCACGATGGTCTTCATCATGGCCAACGGCGCTGGCGCCTGGAGCATGGACGCCTGCCGCAGATGCTCGGAGCCGAGCGAGCCCGCTGCCGAGACCTGACGACCCCCTGGTGGGGACGTGCGTTTTCTGATTCGTGTACTGGGCAAGGCCCATCGTCGTTTGGCTCCTCGAGCTGCTTCGAGATCAAGACGGCGTGCGCCGTTACGGGGCGACGGCCGATGCGCGTGGCACGCGACGCGAGTCGACGTGGCATCTCCTGAGCTTCACGCACTCGTCCCTGAATCCGACACCGTCATTCAACCATGGCTCACGACACCTTTTCCGCGATCCGCGAGCGCAACTACCGGTTGTTCCTGGGCGGCTGGCTCCCTGCGTCGTTCGGGCTGCAAATGCAGGCCACCGCGCTGGCGTGGGAGATCTACGACCGCACGCACGACCCGCTGGCGTTGGGACTCATCGGCTTGGCCCGCGCGTTGCCGACGGTGTTGCTCGCGCTGCCGGCCGGTCGCATCGTCGATCTGGTCGATCGCAAGCGAGTGTTGATCCTGACCCAGTTCGGCTTCGCGCTCACCGGCGGACTCCTCGCGCTGGGTTCGATCGCATGGAGTCGCGGCCTCTTCGGCGACGGTCACCTTGGATTGTGGGTGATGTATCTGCTCATCGCACTCACAGGCTGCGCTCGCGTGTTCAACGGACCGAGTCGATCGAGCCTGTTGCCGGAGTTGTTTCGCGATGGGCCGATCGGGCCGGTGTTTCACAATGCGATTACGTGGAATATCGGCGTGTTTCAATTGGCGGCGACGCTTGGGCCACTCGCAGCGGGCGGACTCATCGCGTGGCTGAACGTGACGTGGGTGGTGTACGCGATCGCCGCAGCGTCGTGCATGTGTTTCGGCTTCACCGCGATGTTCATTCGGCCGTTTGTGACCGATGAGCCGCACGAACGCGTCGATTCGATCTGGCGACTGGTGCGGCCGTCGGCGCTGTGGCCGGGCATTTTTGCAGGCATACAGCACATGGCACGCGAGAAAACCGTTCTCGGTGCCATCACGCTCGATCTCTTCGCGGTGCTGCTGGGTGGTGCGACGGCACTGTTGCCGGTGTACGCCGAGGACATTCTGCACGTCGGGCCGCAAGGATTTGGCGCCTTGCGGGCCGCGCCATACGTCGGCGCGCTCGCGATGGCGATCGTGCTGGCGCGGCGTCCACCGTTCAAGAACGCCGGGCCGGCGCTGCTGTGGTCCATGGCGGCATATGGAGCGTGTACGATTGTGTTCGGCTACTCGACGAGTTTCTGGCTGTCGCTGGCGATGCTGGCGACACTGGGCGCGGCAGACAACATCAGCGTGGTGATTCGAAGCGTGCTGGTCATGGCACGCACGCCGAATCACCTGCGCGGCCGCGTCGGCGCCGTCAACAGCGTGTTCATCGAGTGCTCGAACGAAGTCGGCGGATTCGAGAGCGGATTGGTGGCGCGGCTGCTCGGCCCGGTGTTCAGCGTCGTCTCCGGCGGCATCGGCACGATCCTGGTGGTGATCGCAACAGCGGTGCTGCTGCCAGAGTTGCGGACCATGCGCCGCGCGGATGTCGCAGAGTCGGGCAACCGGTAGCCCGGTGGTGAGCCATGATCAATAAAGCCGAAATGCGAGCGCACTTTGCCGACGGGTACGACTTCCCGCCGCTCCTGATCCGTCTTGGCCCTGGGGACGCACTCCTGCAAAAGACCGATGAATTGGACGCCATCCTTGCCACCACTGCCGAGGAGCAGACATTCGAGCTCGCTGCCGAATTCAAGCCTCGAAACTCCCCCAGAATCTTCGATGAGGCACTCCACCAGATCGAGAAAGCAGCGCGGCGACGAAACCTGCTTCCGATGCTGGTCGTTCCTTACCTGCGAGAAAACCAACTCGAAGAACTTCAGCAACGAAAACTGAGCGGCATCGATCTGTCAGGCAACGGTGTTGTCTACGATCTCCAAGGCGCTCAAACGCATGGAGTCTGACTTGATTGTCGATCGCACTTCGGACGGATTTCGATTGCGGCAACCGGACAAACTGCTGGAGAAACTTTCCGAGACCTACAGGGAGCCCAGAACCACGAAGACGGTTACGCTTGCAATCAAGCGTCTCCCCCTTACCACCAAGGGAAACAAGCTCGCTGCAGAAGGGCTGACATGCATCGCAGAGTCACCGCTGGAGACTCTGCTCGCGGAGGGAACGCAGCAGACTTCCTTGGTGCTCACTGGACGCTCATCAATCGAAAACTACGCCGTCATGGGACGGCAAGAATTGCCGGTTCTTTACACGCCGCACATTGATCGACTCATCCGCTCTTGGGGAGAAAGAGTCGAGGAAACATCACGCTTCATCGACTTCGAGTTGCGTGGAACGGATGATCCTACGGTTTACTTCGACGTACGGATGAAGCAGAATCTCCCTTTCGCCTCACCGATTCAGGTTTTCCTGGAATGCTCTGCCGGTGACAAACGAGAGCGAGAAACAGCCTTGCAGGTCAAGGATCTGATTTTTCGCGAACTGAAAGAATGACGCTCGGCGCATCTCGATGGCTCAAGAACCACTGCTGACCACCCTGCTTGATCTCGACTCGGCGCTCAAATCACCGCAGAAGCTGATCATCGGAGGCGGCTACGGCCTGTATCTCAAGCAACTCTACGTCAGAGACAATCCCCGGATCCGCACGCTCTTTGCGGTCAACAACTTGCCAATCGCACGGACGACTGAAGATATCGACCTGATTCTGCGGGCTGAAATCGTCACCGACTCAGAATCCATGAAGGCGATTCGGGGCGTGCTGGACCGGTGAGGATTCACCGTCGTAGAAACAGCGAAGTACACCCAGTTCGTTCGCCCGATGTCGCCAGGGCAAGTCAAACTTGACTTGTTGGCTGCCCCGCTTGGCGAATTTGCTTCCCGAGTTCCGAAGGATGCCCGGCGGGTAAAGCCAAGACCCAGCGTCGATCTGCACGCCAGGAAGCTTGAAGAAGCGCTGGCCGTTGATCGCCACGGCACGTGAAACGCCAGAAAGCCTCCCGGGATCCGCCGCAGTCGCCGAGCCTTCATCTCGCATCGCCTTGGCTCGCGAGATGTTCTTCGCCTTGGTGTACGACTTCACAAGTTGGGCGTACCCCTCTTCGAGCTTCGCTCTGGCGGATGCGACACCACTT
This sequence comes from uncultured Candidatus Kuenenia sp., assembly GCA_964478275.1. Classification (GTDB taxonomy): domain Bacteria; phylum Planctomycetota; class Planctomycetia; order Pirellulales; family UBA1268; genus QWPN01. Next base: position 21,517 of record CAYZHH010000005.1, on the reverse strand, counting down.
GATGCACTCCTGACGGCTTCGTTCATATCACGAGGGTAGGGAATCTTCGGATACTTCTTCTTCCATTCCAGTGGGGCTTTGGGGCTGGTATCCCACTCAAGCTTGCCACTCTCGGCAAACTGTTTCTTCATTCCATCCCAGGCCTCAACCAGCTCGAGCTCGCCTTCGTCCGTCGCTTTGGCGATTTGCTTGTCCAAGGCTGCCTTGACGCTATCGGTGGCCTTCTTGATGGCCTCCTCGTAGTCGGCCCACATCGTGTCGTAGTCGGCTTGAAGCGGATCATTCTCCACGGCCTCAACCGTGGGCTTCGTGACTTTGGAAATCACGAACGCCGTGGGTTCAGCGGCAAACGCCACTGCTGAGGTCAAGGCGAACAACAAGGTCACGAGATCCTTCATTGGTTGATGCTCCGTAGAGGCAACGAAGGACAGGACGGTTAACGACGCTTCCGCAACGTAGTGATGGCGGCTGGTCGGCTTCCGAGCGTAGCCAATCGGGCTCGACCGTGTCTTGCGGGGCGGCGGGCGTACTGCTCCGGCATTCGGTTCGGCGTGGAGGGCTGAGCCGTAGAGGAAGAGGATGCCGGGGCGGAGCATCATGAGGTGTTCAAGCTCGGCGCAGCCGGTTCCGCCATCAGATCGATTGGCCAGCCGAGGGCGCGCTGGAGCCGGAACTGGGCGGCGTTGTAGTCGACCAGGGCCCGTAGGTACTCCCGCCGCGCCTGATCCAGGGCTTGGATCGACTGCAGCGTTTCGATGGGCAAGCCTTTGAGATCGCGAACCCGCAACCAGTTTCGCTCGAATGAGTTCGTGGCCCGCGCCACCGCCTGCTCGGCGATCGCGATCTGACGATGCCGAGCAAGCACCTGGGCGTGGGCCTCGACAATCTCGCGACTCACCAGATTCATCACCCGGATCTGTTCCATCCTGGTCTGGTCGAACCGGGCCTGGGCCTCGCGCCGGGCCGCATACTCGCCGACTCCGAGGCCCCGCACCTGCCAATAGGTGATGGCATCCAAGTCGAATCGGCCGGCCGTGTTTGCTATCTGGCTTCCCTCGCCGCCACCGAACGCTGCGTAGCTCGTGCCCATCAAGACATTGGGTAGCCAGGGAGAGAGCTTTTCCATCTTGATGCGTTGGACCGCTTCGCCGACGAGGTGCTGGGCCTCGGCAAGCTCGGGCCGCCGCGTGAGCCCTGTTGGCAGGAGCGAATGAAGCGGTGCATCGAGAGGCACGAGCTCGACCGGGGCGATCGCCGGCTCGAGCGGTGCGAGCACGAATCGCGGATCGTCGTTGAGAAGCTCGACCACCCGCGCCGAGGCAACCTGCATCTCCTCTTCCGCCCGCACGACCTCGTTTTGCCGGATCGAGAGCTCCGTGGCCGCGCGATCGGCATCGGCCTCCGTCCCCTCGCCACTGCGGGCGAAATCAGCCGTTGCCGTCGCCAGCCGCTGGGCATGCTCTTGAATATCGACGGCGATGGCCCGCGATTGATGGGCGCGAAGCAGTTCGAGATAGGCAAGCGAGGTGTCGAGCAGCAAGTCGTTGATGGTGGTCCGTACAGCCGCGTCGCGGGCGGCCGCCACGCGGCTGGCGATACGTGGCTGGAAGATCACCTCGGCCGAGTGAAAGTTCGCAAAAAGACCAGGTACCACGGGCGAGCCGGCACCGATCGTTTGCACGCCGAGACCGGTTGTCAATGAGCTGCGGCTCACCTCATTGACACTGCCGTTGGACGCTTGCAACGGCCCTGCGTGGTTGTTCCAGCCCAGGCCGGCATTGATCGACGGGAGCCAGAGCACGCGGGCGGCGATGAGCTTGGCATAGGCCTCCGCGTAGCGCTGGTTGGCGAAACCGACTTCGGGGTTGCGTCCGGCGACCGAGGCGAGAATGTTCGCCATCGTCACCTCGCGGATTTGCACGTCCGGCTGCGGCATCGCGGGCACGGCGGATACCAGTTCAGGCTCTCCTGACGCAGGCACGGGAGAAGCTGCCGGTTCTTGGTCGCCGGCACCGGGTGGCAACGGCAACGATTCCTGCTTCGAGACAAGCTGAACCATGGAAGGCTCGCGATCGACGTTCACCGCTGGGAGCGGCAGGACCCCGTGGGCGCCGCTGGGGTCGGTCGCCGCAGGAGTCGCCCCGACAGGCGGCCCGTAATCCTGCACGTGGGGCGTGGTCGCGCATCCAGCCAGCCCGACGACGGCACAGACCATCGAGACAAGCGGGCGCGTCCGTCGGCGTCGAGTCCCCATCGCCACATGATCCCTGAGTACCAGCACCGCGCACACAGATGGCCTGCCGGTTCCGAGAGTCGCCTACGCTCTCTCGCAATGATCGGCGTCAAGCTGTGCCGAATGGAGCAATTATCCGGTCAAGGCTTATACTTGCGTGGTTTAGGCAAAGGATGCAGGCTGGATAAAGCCGCACCGATCAGCCGCTCGCTGAACCAGGCATCCGCATCCGCATCCGCATGCAATTCATCATCACCTCTGCCCTGCGGCGGCCTCTGACCGTCATGGTCCTGGTCCTTGCGATCGCGCTTGGCAGCTTCATGGCAGTGGGCCGATCGGTCTTCGAACAGTTCGGGCTTCCCTATCCGCAGGGGCTGCCCCGCGGCATGGAAGTGGACATCTTTCCAAGCCTCAACCTGCCGGTGATCTACGTCTGCCAGCCCTACGGCGGCATGGATCCGGCCCAGATGGAAGGGTTCCTGACCAACTACTACGAGTACCACTTCCTCTACATCAGCGGCATCCACCATGTGGAGTCGCGGAACGTCCAGGGCACCGCCCTGATGAAGCTCTATTTTCATCCGGGCACGAACATGCCCCAGGCGATGGCGGAGACGATCAACTACGTCAATCGCTCCCAGGCATTCATGCCACCGGGCACGGTCTCGCCCTTCGTCATGCGATTCGACACCGGGAGTGTGCCGGTCGGCTACCTCGTGCTTTCGAGCGAAACCCGCACGATCGCGGAGATTCAGGACATCGCGCTGTTCCGCGTGCGGCCGATGTTCGCCGCGCTGCCGGGCGTGTCCGCACCGCCTCCCTTCGGAGGCAGCGCCCGCACCATCGTGATCTCCGTCGACCCGCAGCGGCTCCAGGCCTACGGCATGTCACCCGACGAGGTGGTCAAGGCGCTCACCGCTGGCAACACCATCAGCCCCTCGGGCAACCTGCTGGTCGGCGACAAATACCCGATCGTGTCCACCAACTCGGTCGTCACAGACCCCCAACAGTTGCTCACGATTCCCATCCGCACGGGTGATTCGCCCGTGTATGTCCGCGATGTCGGTTTTGTGACCGATGCCGCTGACGCGCCGGCTGGCTACGCGCTCGCCAATGGTCGACGGGCCGTGTACATCCTCGCCACGAAGCGGGCGGATGCCTCCACGATGAGCGTCATCAGCAACATCAAGAAGGCGATTCCCGATATGCAGCGGGTTCTGCCGCCCGACATCAAGGCGAGTTTTGAATTTGACCAGTCGCCCTACGTCACGCGGGCCGTGGAATCGGTGGTGCTGGAAGGTGCGTTGGGAGCGATCCTCGTGGGCATCGCGGTGCTCCTCTTCCTCGGCGACTGGCGGAGCGCTCTGGTTGTGGTGCTGAACATCCCGCTGGCACTCTGTTTTTCCATTCTGGCTCTGTGGCTCACCGGCGAAACGATCAACGTCATGACCCTCGGTGGGCTCGCGCTGGCCATCGGCATTCTCGTCGATGAGGCGACCGTCGAAGTCGAGAACATCCATGCCCAGATGGCGCACACCGACAACGTCTCGCTGGCGGTGCGACTCGGAAATCTCCAGACGGCCGTGCCCCGGCTGCTCGCGATGGTCTGCATCCTCGCGGTTTTCATCCCCGCCTTCTTTATGCAAGGCGCCGCGCAGCGGCTCTTTGCACCACTCGCCCTCGCGGTGGGTTTTGCCATGATCGGCTCCTACGTGCTCTCCAGCACATTCGTGCCGGTGGTGAGCGTGTGGCTGCTGCGACACGTGGCTTCCCATGGCGACGGCGTGTCCCTATTCGGACGACTCCAGAAGGCGTATGCGTGGGGGCTCTCAAAACTCGTCGCGGTGCGATGGCCGATCGCCGGGGCCTATGCGGTGGTGGCCTTCATGGCGATAGCCTGGTTCGGTCCGAGGCTTGGTCGGGAGATTTTTCCCCTCGTGGACGCCGGACAGTTCCGGCTCCGAATCCGTGCTCCCGATGGCACCCACATCGCCAGGACCGAGCAGTACGCGCTCGACATGCTCGATCTGGTGGAGCAGGAAGTGGGCGCCGAGAACGTCGCCCTCACGCTTGGCTACGTCGGGATGATCCACTCCAACTTCCCCGTGAATGCGGTCTATCAATGGTCACGCGGCCCGGAGGAGGCGATCCTCTACGTCGATCTCGAGAAGCATACTGGCATCGGTGTCGAAGACCTGAAAGAACGCTTACGCCAGCGGGTTGCGGAACAGATGCCCGAGCTGCGTGTGTCGTTCGAGCCCTCGGATATCGTCAACGAGGTCATGAGCTTTGGGTCGCCCACTCCGATTGAAATCGCCGTGAGCGGGCCTGCCCTCGCCGATAGCCGCCGGCATGCCGACACAATCCGCGCCGAGCTGGCCACGATCCCGTCACTCCGGGACGTGCAGTTCGGGCAATCGATGGACTACCCCACGATCAGAGTGGAGATCGATCGGGAGAAGGCAGGACTCTCTGGACTCACGCAGGTCGACGTGTCGCGGGCGTTGACGATGGCCACGTCCTCGAGCCGGTTTGTCGTGCCCAACTACTGGGCCGACCCCAAGTCTGGCATTGCGTACCAGGTGCAAGTCGAAGTGCCCCGCCCGGTGCTTCGGTCGCCAGACGAACGGGTGCAAACGGTTGAGTCTGCCGATGACCTGGGCCGCCTGCCGGTGCGGAAGACCGACGATGGGCAGGTGCTCGTGCGTGACGTCGCGACACTCGAGCCGGGCACGATGCCGGGCCAATATGATCGCTACAACATGCGGCGTCAGGTCACGATCACGGCCAACATCTACGGCCAGGACTTGGGCTCTATCGCCCGCGAGGTGCAGGCAGCGATTGACCGCGCGGGCGCCCCACCGCAGGGCGTGACGACTGCGATTCGCGGTCAGATCGTGCCCATGAATGAGATGATGAGCGGGCTGTCGGTGGGATTGGCCGTCGCGATCCTGGTCGTTTTTCTCGTCCTGACGGCGAATTTCCAGTCGGTGCGGCTGGCCCTCACCACCGTCTCGACCGTGCCGGCCGTCATCGCCGGCGTGCTGGTCATGCTCTGGCTCACCGGCACGACGCTCAACGTTCAATCGTTTGTGGGCTCCATCATGGCGATTGGTGTGGCGATGGCCAACGCGATCCTGGTGGTGACGTTTGCCGAGCACATCCGTCGCGAAGGCCGGCCGGCACGGGAGGCGGCCGTGGCCGGTGCGTCCAGTCGCCTCCGGGCCGTGTTGATGACGAGCTCGGCCATGATCGCTGGCATGCTGCCGATGGCCCTGGGGCTTGGCGAGGCGGGTCAGCAGAACGCGCCCCTCGGCCGCGCCGTCATCGGTGGCTTGGCGGCCGCCACCGTCACGACGCTCTTCATCCTTCCCGGCATCTTCACGATCTTCCAAGGACGGGCGAGGGTCGCATCGGTATCACTCGACCCCACCGATCCCGAGAGTGCCGCCTTCACACCGTCAGCGGCGTCTGCACTGGCCGAACAAGGGACGCGACGATGACCACATGCGACCGACGAATTTTCGCCATCGTGCTCCTGGCAGGCACTGCCCTTGCCGCGTGTGGCTGCGGACATCCCCTGCCTCCGCCGCCTGCGGTGGCAACGTTCCCGGAAGTGACAGCCGCCAAGCCTGAGCGCACAACGCTGACGCTGTCGACCACGCAGCCCGGTCAGATCGAGGCCTTCGAGCAGACGCCCCTCTTCGCGAAAGTCGCCGGTTTCGTCGAGGAGTTGCTCGTTGACATCGGCGATACCGTGAAGAAGGATGACGTGCTCGTTCGGATTTCCGTGCCGGAGCTGCATGACGAGCTTCATGAACGAGAAGCCCTGGTTGCCCAGGCCGAGGCGGAAGTGAAGCAAGCCGAGTCAGCGATTACGGTAACCAGGGCGGCAGCGGCGACCGCGGAATCCAGAATCAAGGAAGCGGAAGCAGGCATCCCCCGAGCCAATGCCGACATGGAACGCTGGAAATCGGAACATGCCCGGATCAAGGAACTAGCATCTAAGGGCGCCGTCACTGAGAAGCTCGAAGACGAGACGCTCAATGCATTCCGCTCTGCCGAGGCCGCCACGTATGAGGCAACGGCAAAAGTCCAGTCCGCCACAACTGGCTTCCGCGAGGCCCAGGCCAACATTGCACAGGCAGAGGCCGCCAAGGGCGCCGCCGAAGCCCGATCAAAGGTCGCTATGGCCGCTCAGGACCGAGCGAAATCCATGCTCCGCTACACGGAGATCAAGGCTCCCTACGACGGGATGGTCACGCGGCGGACAGTGGACACCGGGCACTACGTCCATCCCGCGAGCGGCCCCTCGAACAAGCCGCTTGTCGTGGTGGCCCAAACGGATGTCGTGCGGATCTTCGTCGATGTACCGGAACTGGAGGCCGCCCGCGTCGATCCGGGCGACCCGGCGTTGGTTCACGTGCAGGCCGTCGGCTCGAAGGACATCGACGCCACGGTGACTCGCACGAGTTGGACCCTCATGGAGTCGAATCACTCGCTCCGCGCCGAGATTGACATCCCGAATCCCGAGGCCCGCCTGCGGCCGGGCATGTACGCGACCGTGACCATCCGCCTGGAGGAACGCCCTGCGGCGATCGTCATCCCGGTGACGGCAGTGATCCGAGACGGCGCGACGACGAGCTGCTGCATCGTCAATGACGGGAAGGTCGAGCGCCGACCGGTTACGCTCGGGCTGCGCTCCGGCCCGCTCGTCGAGGTGGTGTCGGGGCTTGACGAGAACACCACCATCGTCATCAAGCAGCCGGAGCTCTTGCGGGACGGCCAACGGGTGCGGATTGCTGCGATACCCTGAGCAGGCAGAAGACCGCTACGAACATCCGCCATTGAGCTTGGATAATCACATCAGTCATACGGAAGAGCAGTGAAAGGGCGGCAAAGCGGGATGCCGGAGGAAGAGAGCTGGAGCTCTTTCTTCGATCCGGCGTGCATCCTGTCAACGCTCGAGTGTGATGAACAATGCATAGACGTTGTCGAGTTTGGTTGCGGGTATGGACTGTTCACGGACGCGGCGGCGAGAATCGTGCCTGGATGCGTGTACGCTCTCGACATTGAGCAGGAGATGATCGAGGCGACCGAACAGCGAATGAGGCACACGGGACTCGCCAATATTTTCACCGAGCGGCGCGATTTTGTGACGGACGGCTGCGGGCGTGCCAATGCAAGCGTGGGCTAGCCATGCTCTTCAACATCCTCCATCTCGAAGAGCCTGTCGCCTTACTTCGTGAGGCCCGACGGGCTCTCAGGCCGGGTGGCAGGGTAGCTGTGATCCATTGGAACTACGACGCGAGCACGCCACGCGGTCCCTCGATGGATATTCGCCCCCGCCCCGAACATATGCGACGATGGCTGGCGGAAGTCGGCTTTCAGGACATCCGCTTCGATTCACTTGAGTGCTGCCCGTATCACTCCGGATACGTCGCCACCAAATCCCACTGACATCCGGCGCTTTCCTGCCATCGTCCTGCTCTTGATAGGGCGCCTCCCACCTGGAAAACGACACCTTATCGAGCCGCCCAAAATCCGGGGGGCACCTCAGCAGACGCCATGCCGGTCATGCGGTAGCCTTGTCTTGAAGCAGAGGGCCCACTTGACGGGAGGCAGGAATCCGATGGCAACCGAAAGCAGACAATCGCAGCCGGCTCTCCACTACGAAGTGACCGCAGGCGAGGACGGCCGCATCGAGATCGTGGGCCTGTTCCGGCCGGGTCAGCGACTGACCGTCCTCGTGGTCCCTGAGAATTACGATTTCGACGACCTGACCGCTGCGGCCACCAGCAGTCTCGACTTCTGGGACAATCCACTCGACGACGAGGACTGGAATGAGACTCCAGCAGGGTGACATCGTCCTCATCCCGGTGCCATTCACCGACTTGTCGAGCCACAAGCGGCGGCCGGTCGTGATCGTGTCTGCGGATGCCTACAACGACACCGGCCCCGACTTCATCGTGGTTGCCATGACGTCGAACCCGGCACAGACACCCGTGGGCTTTGCCGATTACGGCGAGCGACCTACGGGCGGGGCGGCTCAACCGGCCGGGCACGATTCGAGTCGACAAGATCTACACGCTTGCCCAGTCGCTTGTCGTCACCCGTTTCGGAACGGTGTCCGCGGCCATACTGGACCGTATCCGCGCGACGCTCGCCCGGGTCGTCGCGTCGTCAGGATGCGAAGTAGCCGGCAAACCGCGAAAAAAGGCTCAGTGCCCCGTCCTGGACTCGAACCAGGAACCCTCTGATTAAGAGTCAGATGCTCTGACCAATTGAGCTAACGGGGCTGAGCACGTCGTTTTACCCGCGTCGGCTGGAGCAGGCAAGGGACCAGGCTTGCGTCGCTCTATCGCCGCGGACCAGCACAATGCGGATTCTGCGTGAGGCCGCCATCCAGACGGACTTCCACATGCGGACCGCATTCCAGAATGCCGCCCGCGTTGAGGGATTTCCACGAAGCCGGTACATTTCGCCTCTCCGCCCAACTTCGGACGGCAGCGCAAAGCAAAGCTCGAAGGAAACGGATTCATGGGAAGGTTTGACGGACTCAAGGGGCTTGTGCTCGGAGTGGCCAATGACCACTCGATCGCCTGGGCGATTGCCAAAGAAGTCCTGGCCGAAGGAGGCCAGATCGGCTTTACCCACCTTCCCGACCGACCCGACGACGAGCGTCAGCGGAACCGCCGCCGCGTGGCGCAGCTCACCGATCCCGAGCCCAACGCCAAGTTCCTCGTGCCTATGGACGTCTCCGATGACGCCCAGATCGCGGCTGTCATGGACCGCGCGAAGCAGGAATTCGGCTCCCTCGACTTCATCGTTCACTCGATCGCCTACGCCCCACTCGATGACCTCAAGGGCGACACCACCAACTGTAGCCGCGCGGGGTTTCGCATCGCGATGGAGACGAGCGCCTACAGCCTTCTGGCCGTGGGCCGGCTCGCCCGCGGCATCCTTTCCAAAGACGCCTCGATTCTCACGCTCACCTACTTCGGCGGCGAGAAGGTCGTCCCTGGCTACAACATCATGGGCGTCTGCAAGGCCACGCTCGACGCCTGCGTGAAGTACATGGCCTACGACCTCGGGCCGGCTGGCGTCCGCGTCAACTCCGTCAGCGCCGGCCCCTTGCGGACGCTCGCGGGCCGTGGCGCGGGCGTCGATGACATGCTCGGCCTCTACGAGCACATGTCGCCGATGGGCCGCAACATCACGCACGAGGAGGTCGGCAAGGCGGGCGCGTGGCTCTTGTCCCGTGAGTCGCTCGGGATCACCGGCGAGACCCTCCATGTCGACGCCGGCTACAACATCATGGGCTCACCAGGCCGGCTGCTCAACCTCGTGCCGAAGCAGCCGTAGCAATTCCTCAGGGTGCATCATGGCGGGTCGTGGCCGCCAGGGTGCCACGGGTGACAGCGGGCAATCCGGGCGAGGCCCTTGAGCCCGCCCCGAAACGCTCCGTACTTCTCGACCGCCTGGCGGAAGTACGCACTGCATGTCGGCGTGTACCGGCAGTGCCGGCCAAGGAGTGGGCTCAGCGTGAGCTTGTACACGATCACAAGCCCCACGAGCACCGCTGACGCCACACGGTCGAGGCCGCGGCAGACCGCCCGCCACACTGCGGCCACGGTGCTCACGTCTTTCTGCCTCGCCGAGCCGGATGGGGGCCTGGGGCACCACCCTCCGCAAGACGCTGGCCATAGCTCGGTCGCTTCGTCACACGGGTGGCGAGATCCACAAGAGACTCCGCGATCTGCTTGGCCCCTGCGGCACCGGCCGGCGGCAGGCCCGACCGCACGACGATCACGTAGTCGTTTCCCGAGGGAAGCCGCGGCCGGATGACCCGAAACGCCTCACGCAGCCTACGCTTCCATCGATTGCGGACAACGGCGTTTCCGATGCGCCGCGACACCGAAAGCCCAACCCGTGGCTCGGATGCTTTTTCCGCCGTAGCATCCCGTGGGACAGCATAGAGCACGAGCGATCCTGCCGCGGCGCTCCATCGACAGCGGTACACACGGGCGAAATCGGCTGAGCGAAGAATACGTCTTGTCCGCGGGAGCCGCTCGTCCCGAGGAGTCACCACCGCAGGCCTGCCCGCGGGCTCGCCGCAGCCGCCTCGGTGGCCTTCGCCGCCTCGAGCAGACGCTCGATCGCCGACGCATCGGCACTCTCCGGCAAAACGATCTGCACCTCAGCGATGAGGTCGCCCTTCGACCCATTGGTGTGTCGCACTCCCATGCCGCCCGCGCGGAGCTTTCGACCACTCGACGTCTGCGGAGGGATCCGTAGGGAGATGGTGCCCCACGGCGTTGGCACGTCCACCTTCGCGCCTTCAATGGCCTCAGCGAGTGTCACCGGCAGCGTCACCTCGAGCGTATCGCCCTCGCGACGAAACATCGGATGGGGCTCGATGTGAACCTCGAGCAGCAGGTCGCCAGCCAGACCGCCGTTGCTTCCCGGAAGGCCCTGACCACGCAGTCGCATCCTCGCGCGGTCGGGAACACCCTGCGGGATCGTGACGCTGATCGTGTCCGACTTGCCGGCACGGTCCACCCGCACGTCAGTCTTGCCGCCATCGATCGCGAGGCGAAAGGGAATCTCGATGCGGGCCTCGACGTCCTCGCCAGGCATCTGGGTAGCACGCTTGCGACCACGTGTCGCTCGACCCCCACCGGAAGCCCGTCCAAAGATCTGCTCAAACCCACCGGCTCCGCCAAAGAGGCTCTCGAGGTCGATGTCACCGCCGCCACCGCCAGGGAAACCTCCAGCACCACCTGGAAACGGCCCACCTCCCCGGCCTGCTTGGGGGCCACCCGCGCCAACGCCCTCGAAGGAACTGCCGTAGCGGTCGTACATCTCCCGCTTGCTCGCGTCGCTGAGGACGTCAAACGCGCTTTGGACCTGTTTGAACTTCTCCTTCGCCGCATCGTCGTCGGGATGCAGGTCGGGATGATACTTGCGGGCGAGATCCCGATAGGCCTTCCGGATGTCCTCGGCCGATGCCGTGCGGGACACGCCGAGCGTCTGGTAGTAGTCCTCCGCCATCGATTCGTTCCAGCGTACGACGAAAAACGAAGTCTACCGACCGTGGGCGCGATGGCGGAAGTGGCCCGCCGGCAGCGGGCCTACGACGCGGCCCCCGCCGACTCCCGTGGTTCCGTCGCAGTTGATTCGGGACGCTGGGCGAGAAACTCCTGCTGGCTCCGTCGGACTGGATCGCCCTCGGCCGGAGAGAGCAGGCGGTACTGGCCCTCCGCGTCGAGCACGCGAGCTCGCGTGTTGTCGGCGAGGTACACCGGGATGATCTCCCGAAGGATCCGACCCGCGAGAGCCGGATCGCGCACCGGAAACATCACCTCGACACGGCGGAAGAAGTTGCGTGGCATCCAGTCAGCGCTCGAGAAGAACACCTCGGCTTCATCGTCGGGCCCGAAGACATACACGCGGCTGTGTTCCAGAAACCGATCGACGATGCTTCGCACGCGGATCGTCTCGCTCAGGCCCGGTACGCCTGGCCGGAGTGAGCACATGCCGCGGGCAACGATGTCGATCGGCACCCCGGCCTGGCTCGCCCTGTAGAGCGCCTCGATCACATGGTGATCCACCAGCGCATTGAGCTTGGCGAATATCCGCGAAGGCTTCCCCGCTTCGGCTCGGCGGGCTTGTTGCTCAATCAGCTCGATGGTTCGCCGGTGCAGATCGTCGGGGGCCACGATGAGCCGCCGCCAGGCATGCCCTTGCGAGTAGCCGGTGAGCAGATTGAAGAGCGCCGAGGCATCGTCGGCGACCGCCTCATCGGCCGTGAAGAGACCCATATCCGTGTAGTGCAGCGCCGTCGTGGGGTTGTAGTTGCCCGTTCCGAGGTGAACGTACCGCTTCAGGCCGCCCCCCTCCTGCCGCACCACGAGCGACACCTTGCAATGTGTCTTGAGATCGAGAAACCCGAAGACGACATGGACGCCGGCCCGCTCCATCTGCCGTGCCCAGCTCACATTGTTGGCCTCGTCGAACCGCGCCTTGAGCTCGACGATTGCGGTCACATGTTTGCCTGCTTCCGCGGCCGCAATAAGGGCGCGGGAGATCGGGGAATCGCCGCTCGTGCGGTAGAGCGTCTGCTTGATGGCCAAGACGCGAGGATCGTTGGCCGCTCGGCTCACGAAGTCGATGACCGAATCGAACGAGTCATACGGATGGTGGAGGAAAATGTCGCGTTGGGCAATGGCGGCGAAAATGTCATCGCCATGCCGCTCAAGCCCGCGTGGAGGCCGGGGCGTAAACGGCTTGTCGTGGAGCCGCTCGAACCCCGGCAGCCTGTAGAGCTCCCAGAGAGCCGTCAGGTCGAGCGGGCCGTCGATGCGATAGACCTCGCTGTAGCCTTCGAGACCTCCATCGGCCGCTTGCAGGCCCTCCTCGTCAATGATGAGCGCAGCGAGTCGTTCGTCCGCCTTGGCCGCGATCTCGATTCGCACTGCCTGGCCCCGCTGCCGTGCCTTGAGACGGTCCTCGATGAGCTTGAGCATGTCGTCCGACTCTTGCTCGAGAAGCTCGAGATCGCTGTCACGGGTGATGCGAAAGGCCGTCCAGGAATCGACCTCGAAACCACCGAAGAGATCGGGCAGCTTGGCCGATACAACGTCCTCGAGAAGCACGAACGGCACGCGGCCAGGCTCGCCTCCGGAGAGCATCACGACCCGCGGGAGAACCTGCGGCACCTGGACGACCGCGAAGAGCCGCTTGGGCCCGAGCCCCTCGGTGCGATGGAGCATCACGCCGAGGTAGAGGCCTCGATTGTGGTAGCGGGGCGACGGATGGGCCGGATCGACGGCCATGGGCGTGAGGATTGGCTGGGCACGGTCGTGAAAGAACCGATCCACCTGCTCCCGCTGGGCACCCTCGAGGTCGGCATACCGCAGAAGCTGAAACCCCTCGGCCTCCATCGCTGGGCCGATGCTCTCGCGGAGGCAGTGGTACTGCCGCGCGACAAGCTCCTGCGTGCGATGGGCGATCGACTTGAGCTGGGAAAGGGCCGTCATCCCATCGGGGGCTTCGTCCTGCGGTGCGCTCTCACCGAAGGCTTGCTCGCGAAGGCCCGCCACGCGGACCATGAAAAACTCGTCCAGATTTGAGCTGAAGATGGCCAGGAACTTGAGCCGCTCCATGAGCGGATTCTCAGGGTTCTCGGCCTCTTCGAGAACGCGGACGTTGAACTCGAGCCAGCTGAGCTCCCGATTGAAGAAACACTCTGGCCCTACGCTCACTCGCTGGACCGCGCTTGTCACCGACGCCATAGGGGGGTCTTCTCCATGCGGCCGGGGCGCCGGCCTACCAAGCCCAGTGTAGCCTCGGAGGCGGCGATGGATGGTTCCAATTGCCTCCCCCCTGAACGAGATGCTCACATGACGCCCGGCGTCTCACCGTTTCGCGATGCCGTCACGGAGGCCGTCCAGGCGATCCCATCAGCGGCATCCGCCTGGGGCCGCGGCTGGTGTGCGGCTGTGGCGAGCATTCTCGAAGCGGCGGCAGCCAAGCCGGGGAATGTCCACCCACGAGCGTGCTTTGTGGACCTCTCGTTTGGCGACCTCGTCGCGGCTGGATGTGCGATCGCACTGCCGATCGAACGCGCGACCAACCGGCCACTCGGTGAGACGATCCTTGCTGCCGTGCGAGCCGCCGCTGCCGCCACACCATCCAATGCGAACCTCGGCATCATCCTGCTCGTTGCTCCTGTGGCCGCTGTGCCTGGGGCCGCCGATGCCCTCCGGCCAGACACCATCGACGCCGTGCTCGAACGGCTCGACGAGGCTGATGCGGCCGCCATCTGGAACGCGTTCCAAGTCGCCCGCCCCGGTGGGCTCGGCAGAGCCAATCGTCATGACCTCTCCGGTCCGCCACCACCATCCATCCGCGATGCCATGCGGCTCGCAGCCGATCGCGACACGATCGCGAGACTTTGGGCTCACGGCTTCCAGCCACTCTTTGACGGGCCTGTAGCCAACCTTGCGGCCGACATCGATGCCGGAGTGGCACTCGAAACCGCGATCATCCGCGCGCATGTGCGACAACTCGCGCGGGAGCCCGACTCGCTCATCGCCCGGCGGCATGGCGCGGATGTTGCCGCGGATGTGTCGGCTGGTGCGGCCACCCTTGTCGGCCGCGAACAGGAGCTCGGCTGGCGAGACGCTGTGGACGCTTTCGACGCCTCGCTGCGAAGCCCATGCCGGCTGAACCCGGGCACCACGGCCGACCTCATCGCCGCGGCTCTCTATATTCTGCTTCGGGATGGTCGCCTCCGACCCGCCCTGCATCGTGCCTTCCACGAGACAGCATTCCACGTCCCGCAACACGAACCACCATGAACGTCCACCACCACGTCAAGCTCCGAAAGGCCATCCATGTCTTCTCGGCGGGCCACTTCATCACCCTTCGAGACGATCTCTGCGAGCCGGTCCACGGCCACAACTGGACGGTGGGGGTCGATATCGAGGGCCCCGTTGGACCGCACGGGATGGTGATCGACTTCATCGCCCTCCGCGATGCGATGACCGCTATCCTCGCTGGGCTCGATCACCGGATGCTCTTGCCGACGGCCAACCGATTCCTCGAGGTCTCCACCGGGCCGGGCCCGCTCGGCGGGAACGAAGTGACCGTGCGGTTTGCCGATCGACGTTGGGTCTTCCCGGCGAGCGAGTGTGTGCTGCTCCCGGTTCCCAATACCACCGCGGAATGGATCGCCGCGTGGATCGGCGAATGCCTGCTCGAATCGCTCGCTGCTGCCGGCGAGCCGGCCCCTGAGACCATTCGCGTTGAGGTCGACGAATGCCTCGGCCAATCGGCCGTATGGGAGCGTGGTCGATAAGCGACCTGGGAGAGCCTGGCCGCTGCCTACGCCTCTGCCACGACAAGTTTCTCGGCTGCCTCGAGCGAGAACGATAGCCCGTTGCCGCCGACACGAATCCGCATCAAGCCCGCGCCGTCGGGATTGCGTTCCACGTCGCCTGTCACACCGAGCACGAGCCCACACTCCGTGAGGTAGCGCAGAAACTCCGATGACTGGTCGAGCACGCGGGCCAGCCGAAATACCTTGCCCGGTCCGCAGTCGGCCAGGAGAAGCGCCGCTGGCTCTTCGCCATCGGCGAAGCTGTGCGCGTCTGCCGGAGGAATCGGGTCGCCGTGAGGATCGACCTCAGGTCGTCCGAGATAGGCGTCGATCCGTTCGACGAGGAGATCACTCACGGCATGTTCCATGTGCTCTGCTTCGTCATGCACCTCGTCCCACGTCATGTCGAGCGTGCGCATCAGGAAGAGCTCGATGAGCCGATGCCGACGGATCACACGCAGCGCGAGCATCCGGCCGGCCCGCGACAAAGCTACGCCTTCGTACCGTCGGTGCGTGGCGAGACTCGCTGTATCGAGCGTCTTGAGCATGCTCGTGACGGTGCCCGGCGAGACGCCGAGGGCCGTCGCGATTTGGCCCGTGCTCGCGGGCTTGCCATCCTGAGACGCCGTGATCTGGTAGATCGTCTTGGCGTAGTTCTCGACAGTCAGGCTGGCCATGAGAGGTCACCAATGAAGCAGGAGCGAAAACACGCGGCGGAAACCACAGGAGGCGTTGCCGACACCGACAGGACGGGGCATTATGACGCCTTTTCAAGGACACTCCATGGGGCTCAACGAAGACGGGTACGCCATTGCCGAAGATCTCATCCGCCGCTGCGCCGAACTGGCCGCGACGGTGGTGGAAGCTGGCGGAGTGCGTCTTGTCGACTGCGGCGTGAAGGCTCGCGGCGGTGACGAGGCGGGGCTCATCATGGCCCGCGTTGCGATGGGAGGCGCCGGCGATGTCGCGGTTCACGCCCCTGGAGGCTCGTCGGAAGCGACGGCAGCTTGGCCCGGCTGCCCATGGCCGACCGTGATGGTGTCGAGTGCGCAGCCCGTAGCCGCCTGTCTCGCCGCGCAGTACGCCGGCTGGAAGGTCGCATCGGGCAGTTACTTCGCAATGGCCAGCGGGCCGATCCGGGCAGCGATCGGCCGAGAACATCTCTTTGACACAATCGGCATGCGGGAACGACCTGAGGTGGCCGTTGGACTGCTCGAAGCAAGTCGCCTGCCACCGGAATCCATCTGCCACGAGCTCGCGGCTGCCGCGGGAGTGGCGGCTGACAAGCTCCTGCTTCTCGTCGCCCGCACCGCCAGCGCGGCCGGCACGCTTCAGGTCGTCGCCCGCTCACTCGAGACGGCGCTCCACAAACTTCACGACCTTGGGTTCGATCTCGGCCGAATCTGTCGAGGCTCAGGAAGGGCACCCTTGCCACCAGTACCAGACAACGACCTCGTTGCCATCGGCCGCACGAATGATGCGATCCTCTATGGCGGGAGCGTGGTGCTCGAAGTGACAGGCGATGACGCGAGCCTCGCGGACATCGGCAGCCGAGCTGTGAGCCGAGGTTCACCAGCGTTTGGAAAACCGTTTCTTTCTGTCTTCGAAGCGGCTGGCCGCGACTTCTACGCGATCGACCCGGCACTCTTCGCGCCGGCACGCCTTGACCTGGTGAACGTTCAGACGGGACAGCGACATACGTTCGGCGGGCTCGAGCCGGAGATCGTGGCAAGCTCGTTTACGAGTTCCGGCGCGCAGCCAGCGGTCACGCAATGACCCACAGGGCATGCATTCTCGGTGAGCCGAACGGCTGGCATGCAAAACGACTCGCCGCCCTCCTTGCCCAGCGCGGCCTCGAGCCCGCGATCGTGACGTGGCAAAGCCTCACGGCGGAGGTGACGGCCTCGGGGGAGCAGTTTGGGCCGCATGGTCTTGCCGCCGCCGATGTCGTCGCTGTCCGCGGGATGCCGGGCACGTCGCCTCCTGAGTCACGGCTCGAGGAAGTGATCTTCCGAATGGATGTGCTTGGCAGGGTTGCAACCCGTGGCACTCCGGTCGTCAATCCGCCGAGGGCGCTCGAGGTAGCGATCGACAAGTATCTCGCGCTGGCTGTCCTGGCGAGCAACGGTCTTCCGGTACCACGCACCCTGGTCGTCCAGGATGCCGCTGAGGCGGTGCGGGCCTGGGAAGCCCTCGGCGGTGACTGTGTTGTGAAGCCGCTCTTCGGCTCCCGTGGGCGAGGGATCGTGCGGTGCATGTCGGCCGAGGCGATCGGCGCGGCCGCGGCCTCCGGGAGCGGCGCGATCTACCTCCAGGAGTTTGTCCCTCATGGTGGCTGGGATGTGCGGGCGCTGGTTATTGGTGAGCGTGTTTTTGGGATGCGGCGGGACGCGGCCCCTGGGCAGTGGGTGACGAACCTCGCCTGTGGAGGCACGGCCAGCCTCTTCGTCTTGCCGGCGGACCAGGAAGACATGGCCCGCCGCGCGGCGGCCGCGGTGGGCGCGAGCCTGGCTGGCGTCGATCTGCTGCCAGCCACGGACGGACGGGTGCTCGTCCTCGAGGTCAACGCCGTGCCGGGCTGGCGAGGCATCGAGACGGTGGCGGGCGACGCCGTCGGGGCGGCGGTTGCCGACCACGTCGCGGCCCATGCCCGCGCGCGAAGATAGGCAACCACTTCCGCTCAGGCCATGTTTCGCCCGGCGTTGCGAGCCGGACAATTGGCAAATGCGAAACGAGTGGCCTGCCTACATAGCGAGCAGTCACCGGCCTGCCTGCGTCTGTGGCATGCCTGCCTAAATTTGAGACACGGCCTCCCGGCAAGTCAGAAGTCATTGCTGTGACAGCACTTCGTGCTGTCACTTGACCGGGGGGCCATGTTGCTGTGCCGGGCGAGCGGCGACGTGGCCGCAACCGAGGCCGGCGAGCTTGAGACAATCTGAAAGGGCACCCATGACCGCGTCCACACTTCCCGTCATCCATGCATTCGACACCCAGGCCCGCACGGTCCTTCAGGTCGCCGAACGGCTTTATGGCATGGACCCCGAGTGGGTCGTCTTCTTTCGGGAGGTGCTTGGGATAGACGGGGTTGTGCGGCGGACATTCCGCGATCCCGAGGAACTGGCCCGTTTCGAATGCTCCCCGCAGTATGCCCGCATCCGCGAGATGCTCGACACGCTTCGGACTCGACAACAGTCACGGCCCATTGAGCGGGAGTCTCAGCGGGTCGTGACCGTCCGGATGCCGCGTTCGCTCCATGAGACGCTCAAGAACGAGGCCGGCCTCCTTCAAGTGAGCGTGAACACGCTCTGCATCTCCAAGCTCATGAAGCTCCTCGACGAACGTGAGCGTCAAGACCTTGCCGCCGAACGCGTCCGCGGTGCCGCTGGCATCGATCAAGACTGACTTCGCCGCGGGCCATGGATGCGCACCTCAAGCATCGGCGCCCCACCATCGGCTGCGACGCCGGATGCGTCGCCTCCTTCCGGGCGGAGGCCCGGGCAAGGATTCGCGGGCCATGGATGCGCACCTCAAGCATCGGCGCCCCACCATCGGCTGCGACGC
>CAYZHH010000005.1:0-2737 GCA_964478275.1 uncultured Candidatus Kuenenia sp. | reverse complement strand
ATGCGTCGCCTCCTTCCGGGCGGAGGCCCGGGCAAGGATTCGCGGGCCATGGATGGCCGCGAATCCGTAAAGCAGACTGGAGCGGACCTGTAAGCCGGGTTTTGTCCCCGCTATGCGGCGGGGCGGTGATCATTTCTCTAGGACCCAAGTTGCCTCGGGCCTCAAGCAGCCTACCCGGAAGGTGGTGCGGGACGGGCCGCCCCGCGACGCTTCCCGAGGGCAGCGTTCTCCTTCCTGTTTGGCCTTGCTCCGAGTGGGGTTTGCCGAGCCAGATCGGTCACCCGACCTGCTGGTGAGCTCTTACCTCACCGTTTCACCCTTACCGCCGGGACTGATCCCGGCGGCGGTTTCCTTTCTGTTGCACTCTCCCTAGCCTCGCGGCCGGTGGGCGTTACCCACCACTCTGCCCTTCGGAGCCCGGACTTTCCTCCCGCCGCTGGCATGAAGCCCACGGCCGGCGACCACCCGGTCCGCTCCAGTCTGTGTGGGTCCAGTGTATACGCCCATCGACGGCCCACCGGACGGGCCGTTCCCTGGCGGCTTGACTGCCAGGATCTGTTGTGCGTACCTTCTTAAGAGAGGGAGCCGGGTAGAAGCACCGTTGGTACGGTCCTTATCGAAGTCTCGGTTCGGCGCGACCGTGACGGACTTTGAACCCGCTAAAAATCTGAAGATTCGATGAGGCCGGTCTGTCGTGGCCGAGAGAGATGATGTACGGCGAACTTCTGCCCATTGGCGGCGGCGATCCGATTCCGCTCCTCAAGACGTTCCTCATTGTGGGGCGTCGTGAAAGCGCGGATATCGTGCTCCGGTTTCCGAATGTCTCGGGGCACCACTGCGAGCTCACCCTGACAGATGGTTATTGGATCATCAAGGATCTCCGTAGCAGCAACGGCACCAAGGTCAATGGAGACCGGGTGACGGAGAAGCTGCTGAAGCCTGGCGATCGACTCACCATCTCGAACCACGAATTCGAGATCGCCTTTGACCCCGCGGGCCTCGGCGCCACTGCGCCACCGCCGGAGACATCGACCGGCATAAAGCTGTTTGGCAAGTCCCTGCTCGAAGAAGCGGGCCTCGTGGGGCGCGGATCATCTCGGTCGTCCCGCGGCTCGCGTCCCTAGTCGATCGAAAACCGACGCGGGCCGCTGTGCGTACAATGGGCCCATGCCGCGACCCCGCAAGATTCGCATCGAGTTTCGCAAGAATCGGAGCGGGCGACGGCGCGACGGCAACCTGACAAAGGCTCTTGCGAACGACCCGGATGCCGTGGATGACCGCGCCACCGGCGAGCGGCTCTCTGGCAAGGGTGAACTGACCCGCAAGAGGACGGTCATGGGCGCCGCAGCCGATGACGCAGCCGACGGCATGTCGGTGTCGCCAGCGACGGCCAACTGCTGGCGTGGCCAGGTGCTCCATGTGCATGGCCTCGAGAGTGTCGTTCGCGGTGATGACGGCCGGGTTGCCCGGTGCACGCTCAGGCGGGTGCTCCGCACACTGGCCACCGACCAGCGACATCCTCTGGCCGCTGGCGACTGGGTGCGGGTACGGGAATCCGCAGACGGGGCGGCGATCCAGGCGATTGAGCCTCGCTCCCGATCGCTGTCGCGCGACAGCCGCGGTCGACGGCATGTGATCGTCGCCAACGTCGATCAGCTCATCATCGTTGGCAGTGCCGCGATGCCTGACCTCAAGCTCGGTCTGATCGATCGGCTGCTCGTGGCGGCCGAGCTCGCTGGCATCCGGCCGATCATCGTCATCAACAAGGCCGACCTCGTGCCGGCCGCCGCGCTCGTGCCCCTTGCGGGTGTATTTGCACGGATGGGCTACCCAGTGATCACCTGCTCGGCCGAAAGCGGCCTGGGGCTCGAGCGGCTCGCGGCCGAGCTGCCAGCCAGGGTCACGGCGATCGTTGGGCAGAGCGGCGTCGGCAAATCGTCGCTTCTCAACGCGCTCGATCCCACACTCGCCCTCACCGTGGGAGCGGTCAGTCGCGATAACGAAAAGGGCCGTCACACCACGACGACGGCGAGGCTTCTGCCTCACCGCTTCGGTGGCTGCTTTGTGGACACGCCTGGCATGCGGCAGTTCCAGCCGTGGGCGATCGTGGCCGCTGAGGTGCCTGCGGCCTTTCGCGATCTGCGACCGTTCGCGAATCTCTGCCGCTATCCTGATTGCACCCACGACCATGAGACAGGCTGCGCGGTCAAAGATGCCGTCGCCGACGGCCTGCTCGACACGCGTCGCTGGTCGAGCTGCCTGCAACTCGCGGCCGCCGACGGCGACGACCACGCACGGGAGTACGACGAGTGAGAGAACGTCCGATGCCCACTCGCGACGAACCGGAGCGAGCGATCCTCGTCGGCGTCTTCCTCGAGCCGCCCGTTGATACCGAGCACCCGCTCGAAGAGCTCGCCGGCCTTGCGGCCACGGCGGGCACGAGGGTGATGGCGGAGATCGTGCAGCGGCGCGAGCGGCCCGACCAGACGACGTACCTCGGTAAGGGCAAGCTCGAGGAGCTCGGTCAGCTCGTAAAACACCACGAAGCAGACGTCGTCATCTTCGACAATGACCTCTCGCCAGCCCAGACTCGCAATCTCGAGCAAGCCCTCGGATGTAAGGTGCTTGACCGCTCGGAGGTCATTCTCGATATCTTCGCGGTGCGGGCCCGCACCGCCGAGGCCCGCCTGGCCGTCGAGCTGGCCCAGCTCGAGTACTCACTTCCACGGCTCAAACG
>CAYZHH010000004.1:24734-31281 GCA_964478275.1 uncultured Candidatus Kuenenia sp. | reverse complement strand
AGGCCAGCTACGACCCGACCGAAGACCTGGCCTTCGCCCAGGACCAGTCGCATCTGTTAATGGTCGTGATTCGGGCCATGGACCACGCCAACTCGGCCGTGCAAGACGCGGTGCGAAAGATTCGCAAGGCCAAGCCCGAGTGGCCGGTGATCGTGGTGCAAACCGCGCTGCACGATGGCTACGCCTGGGGCACGGGCCATCCGCAGCCGTATCCGTTCGAGGCCGAGGGCTGGCAGGAGGCTGTGCCCACCGATCTCGCGCGGTCGCTCGTGCGGCAGCGCGAGGAATTCGCTGGCCTGTCGAAGCACTTTGTGCCGGTCGATTTCACGCTGCCGGAGGATCGGCTCGCGCCCGAGCTCTACGGTCTCGAGTCGCTCTGGAACGCGATCGAAGCGGACATGCCCATCGGGCTGCGGGCCATGTTCCGCCAGCAGCCGGAACTGCAAGCCGAGCTGGCCGATCTCTACTTCCGCACGGCGTGGCCACACATCGTGTCGTACTCGGTTGCTGCGGGCGCAGCGGGTGCGGTGCCGCTGCCCCTGGTCAACGTGCCGACGGTGCTGGCCATCGATGCGCAGATGTTTCACGTCATTGCGTCAATCTATGGCCAGCGTTTGAGCGGAAAGGTGATGGGCGAGCTCGCCAGCGCGATCGGCACCGGCTTCTTGGCCCGGCTGGCAGGCCGCTCACTGTTGGCGATGATCCCCGGCGTGGGGACGGCCGCGGCTGCCGTGTATACCGCCGCCGCGACGTACGCGCTGGGCTGCACGCTGTGCTGGTACTTCGCGCAGATGCAGCAGGGGATCACGCCCGACGCCGAAAAACTGCGCACGCTTTTTGCCCAGGAAATGGACGAGGGCCGCCGGCGGTTCGGAGAGTACCTCAAGCGCCGCACGAAGCCCGCCAACTCACATTCAGCCGCCGCCGAGCCGCAGGGCCCATGAACTCCTTCAAGCTCACACTCTTGCTGCGGCTGATTCTCTTCGGGCTGCCGTATGGGCTGCTGATTGTCGTGGGCTCGCTCTGGCTCTACGAGCATGGGCTGCTGATAGCGTTTGTCGGCGCCACGGCGCTGCTGTCGCTCGTCTGCTGGCTGCTGTTGCGCTGGATCCAGTCGTGGCCCGCGCCGCTGCGGGCGCCGCCACTGCCGGTCGACACCTGGCCGGCGGCGGGCGAAAAGGCCTGGGCCGACGTCGAACAGCTCGCGCTCGCCGCCGAGGCCCATCCGCCCTCGCTCGACGACGCCAATGCGATCGTGGCGCTGTTCCGCGAAGTGTTCGATGTGGTCGCCCGGCAGTTTCATCCCAAGTCGAAACAAGCCGCGCTTGAGGTCACGGTCACCGACGCCCTGGCGATCGCCGCTTTGGTGATTCGCGACCTGCGGCGATTTCTCGAAGAG
Source organism: uncultured Candidatus Kuenenia sp. (assembly GCA_964478275.1). GTDB lineage: Bacteria > Planctomycetota > Planctomycetia > Pirellulales > UBA1268 > QWPN01. The sequence goes on along the minus strand of CAYZHH010000004.1, from coordinate 29,882 downwards.
CAGGTGCCGGGCTCAGGCCGCATGACGATCCACAACATCGGCCGCGTGATCCAGTGGGGACCGCTGGCGAATCAGATCGCTATGGGGCTCTATAACACGTATCGGCTCGCGCGGCTGGTGGCGAACCCGCCGGCGGCGCTGATCAACGAGGCGCAAACCGCGGCGCTGGGCAGCACGACGACGCACATCGTCTCCGACCTGCCGCGGATGGCGGCCGGCTATTGCGTGCGCCGGGCGGGCCGCTACGCGATCCAGCTCTATAGCGGGCAGATCGCGCTCGACGATCCGGAGTTCGCCGAGCTCGGCGCCGACAAGCCGCTCCGAGTTGTCGTGCTGGGCCAGACCAAGGCGGGCAAGTCGAGCCTGATCAACGCCCTTTTCGGCGAAATGCGGGCGGCCACCGACGTGCTGCCCTGCACCGATGCGATCATTCCTTACGTGCTCGAGCGCGACGGTGTCTTCAAGGCTATCGTGTTCGACACGATCGGTTTCGCTGGCCACGGAGACAAGACGGCGACCCGCAAGTTGGAAACCGAGCTGGAACGCTGCGACCTGGTGATCGCGGTGGTATCGGCGCGAATGGCCGCGCGCGAAGCCGACCGAAAGCTGCTCGACGAAGCGCGGCTGCGGCTGGCCGAGCGCACGCGGCTGGTCGTGCCGCCCGTGGTGGTCGCCCTGTCGCACGTCGACACGTTGCGGCCGCTCGACGAGTGGAATCCGCCCTACGATCTGGCCGGCGGTGAGTCGCTGAAGGTGCGCAACATGCGCGACGCCATCGAGGCGGTGGCCGACGACCTGCAAGTGCCGCGCGACCGAGTGGTGCCAGTCTGCCTGCGGGCGGGAGCGGTCTACAACGTCAACGAAGGCTTGCTGCCGCTCATCGCGCGAGTGCTACCCGAGGGAGACCGCGCGAAGCTGCTGCGACTGCTGATGGAATCGCGCACTGTCGAGCAGTGGGAAGCCCTGAAGCGGCAATTGGTCAATGCAGGCTTGAGCGTCGTACAGATCGGCGCGCAGTGGGTAGGAAAGAAGCTGGGGCCAACGCCTAAAGCGACTTGAGAAACTTCTCACGAAAAGGAACGAATGATGAGTGAATGGATGACGAAGCCGAAGGCCAAAGGCACGTCGCGCGCAAACAAGCCACGCAAGTCGGCCGCCAAGTCCAAGGAGAGGACGAAGGATGAAGGAAAGGATAGGACGGTCAACGGCGGTTTCGCACCTGGCGGGTGGGTGCTGGTGGTGTTGTGAGGGTCGCCGATCCGGCCCGAGCGCGCGACCTACTTGGCCGGGGCGGCCAGGACTTGTTCAATGCTGGCAACAACTGATTTGGCGAGCTCGGCGCTGCCATCCTTGGTGAAGTGAACGTCGCGGGGAAGCCGCAGCGTGGGGTCATCCGTGGGCAACGCCCCCGGCTTCTGGGCGGCGAAGACGACGGCCGACATCAGGGCCGACACCAGACAAGCGAGAGCGATGATTCGAGGCATGGGGACTCCGTGATGAGAAAGCCAGCGGCCATCAGCTTCCGCTGCTCAAGACCCCCACTCGTGCCCGGGCAAGAAAGAGCCCAGGCCGGGCCGCCGGGCGGGAGTTCGTAGCAGACCATCTCCTCGGCGTTGCGTATGAGCAACCGACCGCGGGCGATCGTGGGATGATTCCAGGTCTTGCCGTCGAGGGCCGGAAAGCGGCCGAGTTCCCGCGCGGGCGTTTTCATCCAATCGCCGAGCGGGCCCACGCCGTGCACAGCGCCATCGCGAAGTGGCCCACGGAACCCCGGCCAATCGGCAGCGGTGACCGGTATGGTCTCGCCCTCGCCCTCACGCACGGTTGCAAGTGTCGCCAATCGCACCCACGGCTGGCAATCACGCACGAGCCAGGCGGCGATCGCGAGCCGCTCAAACCAGCGGGCCCGGCTCAATCCAGCCCACCAGCCGACGAGCAGGAGGAGCGAGAAGAGTCCGCCGGCCAGGAGGGTTATGAACGTCACGAACCCACCGACTTGGCCGGGCCAGCAGTCGCGTTGTGCATGTCAGCCATGGGGAGGACTCCCTTATCCGGGCCAAGTGTTTCCCGTGAAGCGGACAAGATGAAAGTCTTATCCCACAGGGTGGAGGGTTTGCGCAAGGGAGGGTGCAGGCCGGTCGAATTGGCCTTGCCTCACCTGTCGAGCGTAGTACCTTTCCGCCCGCGAATCCGCGTTTGGAAAAAAGCCATCGCCTGCCTTTTTCGTAGCTTGTATGAATTCAGTGTCCGCCCGTGTACCGTGCCTCGCGCCGTGGATTGCCGTGGCCACTGTGCTCTGGAGCGGTGCCGCCGGCGGCGAGGATCGCGTCGCGCGCTTGCCACCCATCGACTTCAACCTCGAAGAGAATTTCTTCGCCAATGAGCCACTCTCGGATGTCGATCCAGAGGCTGCTACTCCCAAGCGGGGTGTGAAGCCACCCTTCGGCTCGTCGGCCCCGGTGAGCCTTGGCGGATTCTGGGCGCCGGCGGTCGACGTCGCAGGCCAGCCCGCCACGCTCGCCATGAACGCGCAGTTTGCCCGGGTCGCCGCACCGCTTGTCAAGCCCGAGGAGGACGGCCCACTCTGGCTCGGGATCGCGAAGTTCGGCCGGCTTGAGCTGGCTACGAGCGCCATTCTTCCCAATTCGCAACTGCCAATGCCCAGCCAGTTATGGTTCGTCGAGACCGGCTTCTTTCACGTGCGGCCGCTGGCCAACGGGGCCACGGCGGGCGGCACGTTTCAGTTCGGCTCGGCGAGCGACCGGCCCTACGCGGCTAGCCGCGACCTCACACTCATGGCGGTCGTGTTTTACAACCGTCCCGCAGCCAATGATCGCGACGAGTGGAACTTCAGCCTCGCCTACTCGCCCACGTCGGAACTTCCCTATCCGCTGCCGGGCCTCGCCTATGTGTGGCGGCCCGACGACACGCTGGAGGCGAAGATTGGGCTGCCGTCCGCGATCGAATACCGGCCCGACGACAACTGGGCGTTCTCCGTGAACTACTTTCCCCTCGTGAACGTCGTCGCCACGGCCCGGCGCCGACTCACCGAGCGGCTCGCACTGCTCGCCTACTACCGCACCGACACCCAGACGTTCTTCCTAGCCGATCGCCTCCGGGATGATGAGCGGCTCTACGTGTTTGACCAGCGGGTCGCCGCCGGGCTCGAGCAGACGCTCGGGCAGGGTCTCGCGCTCGAGCTTACCGCCGGGTATGTTTTTGATCGCACGATTTTCCAGGGCACGAACTTCATGTCGGGCCGCACCGACGTCGTATCGTTCGACCCCGGCTTGGGCATATCGTTCCAGCTCTTGTGGCGGCGGTAACGGGCAGGTGGGTGCTGGTCGTGTTCTGCGGCTCGTCGATCCGTCTCGAGGCTGTCTTGGGTCGCGACGGGATGGTTCATTCCATCGGTGGACGGCGAACGTTGGCGATCGCACTGAGAATCGCCACGAACACGGCCGCGCCGATGATCGACCACACGATTGGAAAGGCAACGTCGCCGATCTTCAAGGCGAACAGTTCGCCAACACCAAGCACGCGCCCCAGCCAGGTGCCCAGGAGTGCTCCGATGAATCCCAGAGCGATCGAGACGAGGCAGCCACCCCGTGAGTATCCCACGAGCGACTGGGCAATCGCGCCAGCCACCCCGGCCACCAGCAAGAGCAGCAAAAACTCGATCAATCCCATGTACGGTCCTTCCTGTCTGCAGCCCCGGCCGTCATGGCCAGAAACTCTACTTGGGGTCGAGATCGACGTCGACGCCCGGAGCCTTCACTTTCACGCCTTCCCTATCAACGTCGACATCCACGCCTGGGGCATGGACCTCGATGCCGTCGCCCACTTTCACTTGGGCACCACCGCGATCGCCGCATCCGGCCACCGCCGCCAGGCTCAGCGTACCAGCGACCAGCATTCCAAGGGTGCCGTGATGTCCTATCCAGCGTTGAGACATGGTGAATCCTTTCGATAACAGAGTCGATGCCGTTCGCTGCACGTTGCCGACTTCGGCACCCGCGAGTCGGACTGGCGACGCGGTGAGATCATTGTAGAAGCCGGCGAGGGCACCGTCAAAAGCAGGGCCGCGGCCCTAGGCCTGCCTTTCAGGGCGGGTGATCTTTGGAGCGCTCGTCCTCCACGGGATGGTGTTCGGGCAAGCCCAATACGAGCCAACCCTCTTCGAGCGCAAGCTGAATCGACGAATTGGGCGCGAGCGTCGGTATCAAGAGCGCCTCCAGAATCTTCGTCTGCACCAGCGGCGGCAAAGCCGTTTGCGGGGTGATCCCCTGTACCAGCGCCGCTACGGGCGGGCTCAGAATCGAGGAGTAAACCCAGATTTCGATGGGCGCCGACTTATCACGACTGGGCGGCAACGCCGTCATCAGTTCGTATTTCTCTCCGGCAGGCCCGATGCCGATATGGATGCAATCCGTCGACGACTTTGCATAAAGCTGCAAGGTCGTTTGATCGCCGAGGAACCGATTTACGTAGCGAGCGAGCCCCGTCCGTTCGTTGGCAGCCCGAACTGCCTCGGCGACTTGCCTCTCAAAACCTTCCCTCACCTGGCGTTTGTTGTCGCGATCGGCGATCTTCCGCGCCTGCTCGTGTGATTGACGCGCGCGACGCTCCGCCATGCGGCAGATGAGCCGTCGGCCGAAGGGCCGCATCGAGGCGAAGCCGTCGAATACGAGCCGCGTATCGCCATTGACGACGACGTCCCCGCCGACGACGACAAAGCCTTGACGCGGATCGAACGCAATATGGCTCGTGCAGTTGAAGTCGGTGAACGTGCGGCTGTAGATGACGGCAGGCTTATGAGTGCCTACGGTCGTCGCAACGGTGTTTCCTTGAAAACGGACATCGAACGAAGCTTCCGTGGAATCGGGGATTAACACCCTACGGATCGACCCCAGGGTTCGGCTTTCACCGACCGCATGCGTACCCAACACAAACATATCGACCAGCCCATGCTCGTCGACATCGCTATTCGTGAGCTGCAACAGTGCCGACTTGTCGATCCGCAAGACCAATGGAAATGGAGTTTCTTCCGGTGGCTTCGTTTCCAGCGCAGCGGTGTCCTGAGGTTGCTGCGACGTGGTTGGAGTCGGCGCTTGCAAAGTCTGCGCATCGCATGTGGAGGCGGCCCAT
>CAYZHH010000004.1:0-24634 GCA_964478275.1 uncultured Candidatus Kuenenia sp. | reverse complement strand
CGTGGTTGGAGTCGGCGCTTGCAAAGTCTGCGCATCGCATGTGGAGGCGGCCCATGTGGAGACGGTCAAGGCGACGCTGAACAGTGCGACGATCGATCCATGTGAAAGCATGTTGGTTTACCTCATCCCGGTATCTCCCATCTTAACTGAGGCTGGAGCCGAGCCAAGCTGGGGACAGTCGTCAATCGAGTTTACCATCAAAAAAAATCGTGAATCGCAACGTCGGCTCGCTTGCGAATTCGCTTGCCTCTGCAAGCTCACTCAGCTTTTTGCGTCGCTGCTCAATCCACGGGCAAACGTGTGAGTGCTTCGACGCCTTCGGCGAACGGGCTGGTTGCGCCATCGGGCTCTTTTTTCTGTGCCTGCTCCGCATAACCATACTCGATAAACCATTGCCAGGCGGCTTCAATCGCCACGCGGGCCGGACGCGGAGCAAAGCCCAACTCGCGCGCGGCTCGGGCATAGCTGTAGTGATGCTCCAAAACAACGGCCTGCGCGGTCGCACAGTTGACGTCGGGCTCGTGCCCGGTGATTTCGCCCCAGAGCGTTCCGCCCACGCCCAGCAGCAGCGTCATCCAAGGGCCAGGAAGCCTGAGCACTGTGCCGCCGCCGGTAACGCCGGCGATGATTTGCCATACTTCCTGATACGAAAGCGGCTCGCCGCCCAAAATGTATCGGCGGGCCGTTTGTCCATGCTCGGCCGCGGCCAGAATGCCCCGGGCCACATCGCGCACATCGCAAAAATCGTTGCTGCCCGGCGGCGCTGCCAGCAGCGGATGTCCAGCCACCTTCAAAATCATCCGCCCCGACGAAGGCTTCCAATCCCACGGGCCAAACATGTAGACAGGGTTGACGATCCGGGCGTCGAGCCCCAACGCGACTTGCCGCAGCACTTCCTGGTCGCCTTCGCGTTTGGTGACGATGTATGGATTATCCAGTTCGTGGCTCCAAGGGCTGTCTTCATCGGCGGGAGCTTCGCGCGTGCCGCGGCCGAGCGCGTTCACGGAAGAGACATGCACCATGCGGGCTCCCGCCTCGCGCGCGGCCGTGGCGATATTTTGCGCGCCAACAACATTGATGCGCCACTGCTCAGCTTGTTCCTGCCAGCCCACATGCACCTTTCCCGCGGTATGCAGCACGCACGCCACGCCTTCGCAGGCGCGACGCGCCACGTCGGGATCGCACAGATCGCCGCGATGGCGTTCGACGTCAAGACCCGCAAGTGGTCGCTCGTCATCCGCCGGCGATTCAAGCGTGCGGACCGCGGCCCCGCGTTCCAATAGCAGGCGAACCAGGTTATTGCCGAGGAATCCACGCCCACCGGTTACCAACGTGAGCGGGAAAGTTTGATTCCAAGACATTGCCAATCCTTCATGTTTCGTAAAAGTCGTATCGAACGACGACTGCCGAGTAACCGCGCAGCCTTTCTTGGCCGTTTCCTGGCCGAAAAGCTTGAACCCGGCAGACTTTGCCGAAGAGTGCAAATAGCGTACCCGAGCATGGGTTAAGCCGCATCCGTCTCACAGAGCGGCGAGCTTGCGTCGCCGTCGTCGACAACACTTGCCGACTACGCCGGACGTCGACCGTTTCGGCCAATTCCCTGCTGGCCATTCATTGCCGCAAGGCACCACGGTAACGCTCGAGCCCTCGAGCCCTCGAGCCCTCGTTCGGCCCCCTCTCCATCATCGTCAACCGACGGCGTCCTGGATGGCCCCCACATAGAAAGAGAAAATGCGGAAGATGACGAAGACGATCATGGCCGCAACGATTGTCCACACGAGAAATCCTGCCCCACGGGCCGATGCTTCGAACAGGCGCCGCGCCTCGTCTTCGTATTGACCCGCGAGTCGGTCCAGGACTTCGGCGGTATTGCCCGTCAATTCCCCCGTCATCACCCCCTCGACGAGCGTCCGCGGAAACCCACCCGACTCCCGCAGCGTATCGGCGAGGGTCGCCCCTTCCCGCAGGCGTCCTTCAACCCGCTCGGCATCGAGAGGGATGCCGGGGGCCACCGCCGCCCCCAGGCGCACCAGACTCCCGGCATCGAGGCCCGCTCCACTGGCCAGGCTCGCTGCGCGACACCACGCGGCTGCCTCGGATGCCCGCGCCGCCGTACCGATCACCGGCACCGCAGCGAGCCACTGACGGACGACACCGCTTCGGCGCCAACTCGCCACCGCCATGCGGGTGCCGAACCATCCCGCAATGGCCAAGAACGCCACAACCAAGAGATACGCCGCCAGCCCCGTGGTGCCGACGACGCCGAAACCGAGGATGTCGATCGGTTCACGGCGCTCGTTGCGGATGATTCCAGCCACCCAGATGAGAAAGCCGACGACGAGGAGGGCGATCACGAGCTGAAACGCGGGCCACACCAGCCCCTTGAGTAGTTCGCGGCGTGTCCGCACCGCGTGGTCGAGCATGCCGCAAAGTTCGCGGAGCGTTTCTGCCTCGTGACCGGTGCGGTCGCCGACCGCCACCATCCCGCGGATCATCGGGGGAAAGGTTTCGCCCGCGTTCGCCATCGACGCCGACAGGCCTTCCCCCTCGTTGAGAGATTGTTCGACCATCTCCATCGCGCCGCGCCAGCGGCGGGGGACCCGCGCGACCTCCCCCTTCCAGGCCTTTTGGACACTGATCCCCGCGGAGAGCGACAGCGCCATCCGATCAAGGATCTCGGCCAGCAGTTTGGTCGGCATCTGGGAGGTGAACGCCATGGTTCGTTGGGCCCTGTCAATGCCCGCCGGCAAGATTCTCACACGGCCTACTAGGGCCGGTAGACCCGTTCTTGCTTGCTCGTCGCAAACTTCAACAAGCCTACGGTCAAGCGGGTCGGCGCGGCGGTGATGACCGCTTCAAACGTGCCGCGGATGACTCGGCGGCCCGAGCTGTTGTAGCTGTTGGGGCGCCACGCGGGATTCGGCGTATGCGAGACCAGCAAGCGGTCAAACGAAAACTGCCTTCCCAACGTGGCTGGCCTGGCCGTCGGTACGATCGCGAGCGAGAACAGATTGGCGATCACGTTGACCACCTTGGAGTGATCCGACGACGTCACGAGAAACGACTCGTCGGCGGTTCCCGCGGTCGTCGCCGATCCAAACACGCCACCCTGGGCATAGAAGGCCCAGGAGAACTTTGAATTCCTCGCGAAGTCGACTTCGCCACGGGCCAGCGGATTGTAACTGCCTCCCGGAAAGTCGATCGCCGGATCGACGGCAATGATCGAGTTCACCTGCCCAGGCAGGCCACGAGGAGCCGGCATGCGTTCCGCAAGTTCGGCTCCCACATACGCACCCCAGCTGTGACCCACGACGTTGAGCTGTTCACCCAGGAACCCGTAACCGCTCAACGCACCGGCGGCCCAGGTCGCGACCGGCTTGATGTAATTCTCGCCCGCTCCTCCCAGGCCGCCGCTCGCCGCCGCGGCGCGCCAGTCGAGCACCAGCACTTGGTCCCCCGATCGTACGGCGTCGAGCACGCCTTCGAGCTGCACGAGATTCGGCGAGCTTGGATCGCTGTTGCGTCCATGGATGACCAGCCATGTTGGAACGTTATCCAGAATTGGCTCGGTCCCGCCCAAATAGGATCGAATCGCGACCGCCTGCGTACGCCCTTGGTAGGAAACGACGCCTTCGAGGGACGTATACAAGATCGACGTAGACTGATCGTCGATCGCGTTATCGGCGACCGTATTCGCGCTGGTATGAATCGACATGCTGACGTAGTAACGAGCGTGAGGGACATTCGTCGGAATCGCGACCTGCTGCGTCCATTCGTCGTGGGACGCTGCCGATAGCCCAGGCCGCGTGACTACATCGAGCAGCACATCGGTCGCATCGATTGTCCGATCGAGGCTCAAGCGAAATTCCACGGCATAGTCGAGCGACGCGTCGAGCGTACTGAGATTGGCGATCGTCGCGGTGATCGCCAAGGTTTGCCCTGGCACCGCGTAATCGGCCACGGCATCGACGCGCACGGCATCCAGATCAGCGGCGAAGACATCGCGCCGTTCGAGCTGTTCGAAACTCCAAGTGCGACGCTTGCGAACAGGCATACAGGGGACTCGCGTGAACAGGGGATGCTTCCGACAGACCTCATCGTGGAAACGATAGAAGTGCGAACGATAGGCCGGTCCACGGCGGTTTCGCACGTGGCATGTGGGTACTGGTCGTGTGAAGAGGGTAGCCGATTCGGCCCGAGTCTGCCTTGCGTCGCGACCGAGCGGTGTCGAAGCCTGGCGAAGGCCGAAGAGCCGCTCTATAATTGGGGGATTCGGTCCGAAAACTCTGCCGATAGGGTACGCGATGCAGGCATGGCTCACGACACCGCTGCGCGGACGCTCCCTCGGGCGCACCCTCGCGGAATGCATGGGCGCCGTCGGGCTTGTGGCTGCGGCGTTTGCTGGCCCCGTCGCTGCCGCTGAGCCGCCCGATTTCAATCGCCAGATTCGGCCGCTGCTCTCGCGGAACTGTTTCGCCTGCCACGGGCCCGATGAGCACGACCGGCAGGCGGGGCTGCGGCTCGATCATCGCGACGCCGCAACGAGCGAGCTCGAGAGTGGCTCGACCGCGATCGTTCCTGGAAAACCCGATGAGAGCGAGGTCGTCGCCCGCATTCGTTCGACCGACGCCGACGTGATGCCGCCGGCTGACAGCGTTCACTCGCTCACCGCCGAGCAGAAGGATCTCCTCGAGCGGTGGATTGCCGCCGGTGCCCCCTACGAAATTCACTGGGCGTATGTGCCCCCCGTCGCCCATCCCGATCCGGCCGTCAAGAACACGGCATGGGGCTCCAACTGGATCGATCGGTTTGTGCTTGCGCGACTCGAAGCCGAAGGCCTCGCGCCGGCTGACGACGCGGATGATGTGACGCTGATTCGCCGAGTCACGTTCGACCTCACCGGCTTGCCGCCCACACCGGCCGAGGTCGATGCCTATATCAGTGACCGCTCACCGAATCGCTACGAGAAACTCGTCGACCGGCTGCTCGCCTCGCCGCGGTATGCCGAACGCATGGCCGCCTGGTGGCTCGATCTTGTTCGCTACGCCGACACCGTCGGCTACCACGGCGACCAGACCCACAGCGCCTCGCCCTACCGCGACTGGGTGATCGCCGCCTTCCTTGCGAACGTGCCATTCGATCGGTTCACAATCCTCCAACTCGCTGGTGATCTCGTCGAGCCGCTTCCGGGCGAACATCCCGACGACCGCGTACTCGCCAGCGCCTACAACCGTCTCCTGCAAACAACGCACGAAGGCGGTTTGCAGGTCAAGGAATACCGGGCCATCTATCAGGCCGACCGGATTCGCAATGTGTCGGGTGCATGGATGGGCGCGACCGTGGGCTGCGCCCAGTGCCACGACCACAAGTTTGATCCCTACACCGCTCGCGACTTCTACGCGCTCGGCGGCTTCTTCGCCGACATCGACGACGAGAAGCACATGGGCTTTGCCGGCCGTGGCGGCGCCCCCAATTCGCTGCCCACAACGCGGATCCCCGAGCTGCCGATGGTTGGATCCTTCGACCGCGAGCACGCTGCCGCCCTCGACACCCAGATCCGCGAGCTTTCCAAGACCCTGCCGCCACTGCCGCAGGCGCCTGAGACCAAGCCGCCCGTCAAGGAGGCTGCGGCCGACAAGGACGACGGCAAGCCCGCTCCCAAGAAAGACAAGAAGCCTGACAAGAAGGCTGACAAGAAGCCTGACAAGAAGGCTCCAAAAGACGACGTGCCAGAACACGAAAAGCTGCCGGAGGAACCACCGGCGATCGTGGCCAAGCGGAAGCAGCTCCAAAAGCTTGAGGCTGAGCGGGCGGGGCTCACGCGGTCGCTCATGGTCACACAGGTGCTCGAAGAGCCACGCGTCGTGCGGATTCTCGCGCGGGGCAACTGGATGGATGAATCGGGCGAGGTCGTCGAGCCAGCGATTCCGGCGTTCCTCGGCAGGCTTCCTGTCGACGGCCGAGCCACGCGGGCAGACTTGGCTCGATGGCTCGTCGCGCCCGTGGCCGAAGGGGGCTCGGGTGAATTCACGGCGAGGGTCACGGCCAACCGTCTCTGGGCGTTATTTTTTGGGTCCGGGCTCTGCCGCACCGCCGAGGATTTTGGCGGGCAGGGGGAGCCGCCCGACCAATCGGCGCTCCTCGACCGGCTTGCGCTCGAGTTCGCCGACGGCTGGGATGTTCGCCGGTTCGTTCGCACGATCGTGCTGAGCCGTGCTTACCGGCAATCGTCAGACGCGGCCCCCGAGTTGCTCGCCAGCGATCCCGACAATCGGCTGCTTGCCCGACAGGGCCGATGGCGGTATCCGGCCGAAGGCGTGCGAGACGCGGCGCTCTTCGCAAGCGGATTGCTCGTCGAGCAGCTCGGCGGCGCGAGCGTGCATCCTTACCAGCCGGCCGGCTACTACAAGCACCTGAATTTTCCCCAGCGGCAATACAAAGAGGATCTCGACCAGCGTCAGTGGCGACGCGGGCTCTATGTCCACTGGCAGCGGATGTTTCTCCATCCGCAGCTTTTGGCGTTTGACGCGCCGACCCGGGAGGAATGCACGGCCAAGCGGATGCGATCCAACACGCCCAAGGCGGCGCTTGTGCTGCTCAACGACCCCACGTTCGTCGAGGCGGCGCGGTCGCTCGCCGAGCGGGTGCTGAAGGAAGCGGGCGACGACTCCGCGCGGATCGACGCCCTGTTTCGGCATGCGGTCTCGCGGCGACCCGATTCGACCGAGCGCAAGCTCGTGACGGGCCTGCTCGCCCGTCGCCGCGCTGAGTTTGCCGACGATCATGCCTCCGCGCGGGCCCTCCTCGCGGTGGGCATCGCCCCGCGAGACACGTCGCTGGACGACATTGAACTGGCCGCCTGGACCGCCACCGCCCGCGCGGTCCTCAATCTCCACGAAGCCATCGCGAGGTATTGAACGATGTTCGACCCATCCATCGCCCTCGCCCGTCGCACCTTCCTGGCCCGCGCCGGCCTGTCGCTCGGTGGCGCCGCGCTCGGCACGCTCCTGGCCCGTGACGGTTTTGCGGCTGCGAAGGCTGCGGCGGCCCGTGGGATGGTCTGGCCGCTGCACCATCCACCGAAAGCCAAGTCGGTGATTTTCCTATGTCTCGCAGGTGGGCCGAGCCATATCGAAACATTTGATCGTAAGCCCATGCTCGAGAAGCTCGACGGCCAGCCGATGCCGGAGAGCGTCACGGCGGGCCAGCCGATCGCGCAGCTTCAGGGCAAAGAGCTGCGGGTGCTCGGGCCCATTCGGCCGTTTCAAAGATACGGCGAGTGCGGCGCCGAGGTGAGCGACTACTTCCCGCAGCTTGGCAGATTGGCCGACCGGTACGCGATCGTGCGGAGCATGGTCACCGAGCAGATCAACCACGATCCGGCCCATACGTTCATGAACTGTGGCACGGCCCTCTCTGGCCGGCCGAGCATGGGAGCCTGGGTGACGTACGGTCTCGGGAGCGAGGCCGATGACCTGCCGGGCTTCGTCGTGATGACGAGCAAGGTGGGCCGCAGCCCGCAGCCGATCGCCGCAAGGCAGTGGCACTCAGGATTTCTGCCGGGGCAGTTTCAGGGTGTGGAGATGGCTACCTCCGGGGCCCCGGTTCACTATGTTGGCAATCCGCCCGGCATCTCACGAGCCTCGCAGCGCGACCTCATCGACACGGTCGCGGCGCTCGAGAATCACCGGCTCTCGCATCTGGCCGATCCCGAGGTGGCCACGCGGATCAAGCAGTATGAACTGGCTTTCCGGATGCAGACAAGCGTGCCCGAGCTTGCCGATCTCGCCGACGAGAGCCCCGAGACGATCGCGCTCTACGGCGCTGAGCCCGGCAAGGCGACCGTGGGCACCAACTGCCTGATGGCCCGGCGGCTCGTGGAGCGGGGCGTGCGGTTTGTACACGTCTACCACAGCGACTGGGACCACCACGGCGACATCAAGAAGCACATGGACGAGATCTGTCCTCCCACCGACCGGGCTGCTGCCGCGCTCCTCATCGACCTCGAGCGGCGGGGCCTTCTTGACGAGACGCTCGTGGTCATTGGCGGCGAGTTTGGCCGCACGCCGATGGGCCAGGGAGAGAAGAAGGGCATCGGCCGCGACCACCACATCAAAGGTTTTAGTACCGTGCTTGCTGGAGGCGGCATCAAGGGTGGTATCACGCACGGCGAGACAGACGACTTTGGGTATCACGCCGTGAAGGACATCGTGCATGTCCGCGACCTGCACGCCACGATGCTCCATCTCCTGGGCATCGATCACGCGCGGTTCACGTTCGAGTTTCAGGGCCTCGATGCCAAGCTCACCGGCGTCGAACTCGCCGCGCCCGTGCGCGGCCTGCTGGTGTGACGTGCGGCAGCCTCATGCTCTCAGAGCAAAGCCTTAAACTCATCGATCGTGAGTCCGGCTTGTCGAATGAGTGCCCGCAACGTGCCCTTCGCGACTTCATTGTGATCCGGAACCACGAGGCGACGATGGGGTGCGGCCTCTTGCCTGAGAATCATATGGCTGCCGCGTTACCGATCGAACACATAGCCGATCTTCTCGAGCGCCTTCACCGCTTCGCAACCGGAAACGACCGGTAGCGAGCTCACGAAGAGACCTCGACAACCTCTTCGGTGATCGACGGCGGGATGGGGTCTCCGTGTGCTTGGAGGCTCTCCACATAGACGGCGATCGCTTCCTTGATGTTGTCGATCGCTTCGGTCCTGGTCTTGCCCTGGGAGACGCAGCCAGGAAGGGCCGGAACCTCCGCACAGTACATGCCATCGTCGTCTTGCTCGATCAAAACGCGGTATCGCATGGCACCGTTGTCCCGGAGGCAATTGTTGTCCGTGGGCGGTTATCGGGCTGCGACGGGGCGGACGTAGCCGGTGGTCGGCTTGCCGGCGTCGTCGAGATTGCCTGACGCCCAGAGGATGCCGCGGCAGACAAGGTCGAGGTAGCGGCCGTCGCCCACCGTGTCGTTGTTGTGGCCGAGCGATGTGCTGAAGATACGGGTTTTCTTCGGGCCGTACTCGTTTGTCCAGGCCACGATCGCCTCCTCCATCTTCGGCTCAGTATCCGGGGCGTCTTTCTTGCCCCGCACAGCCTGTTTGCCACTCGCGATCGCCTTGGCCGACGGCAGGATCTGGATGTTGTTGTAGAGCTCCTCGTTGATCGTGGTCCAGTCGGTAAGCTCCTTCGTGATCGGATGCTCTTTGTTGTATACGACCTCGATCGGGAACTGTGGACCGTGGCCGGTCGATTGCAGGCCGATCATCTCGTACCAGCCTGCGTTCTCGGCACCGACGGGCACGGGCTTTTGAATATCGCCCCACCGGTAGGAGTGCATGGCGCAGTGGATGTTGACGGCGGGCGTGCCGTCGCGATGGGCCTGCAGGATCCGCTGCACATACTCGATCTCGTTGACCTTCGCCGAGCATTCGTCGTGGATCACGACGTCGTAGCCCTTCGCCCAATCGTCTTTCTCATAGATCTCGAACCTGGCCGATGTGGTCTTGTCGGGGGAGTAGGCCACGGTCACGTGGGCGTTGAGCCGATCCTCGATGCCTGCCTCGAGAATCTTGGTCTGCGTCGCGTAGTCGTGGCAGCAGCCGCCAGCCACGAGGAGCACCTCGAGTGGTTCGGGGGCGTCTGCAGCGACGCCGAAGCACGCGGTGAAGGCAAGGGCAATCGAGAGAACGAGTCGGAACGCAATGGACATGAGCAAACGCCCCCTGGGTGAATCCTCGAAGGATACCACGGAACAATCGGGGATCGAGCGGCCCCCGGCGTGGCCATGCCGTGACAGACTCGTTGCGTCCCGTTCGTTGACGGCGTTCACTCCCCGGGGCTACCCTCCCAGGGCCATGACACGGCGCATTCTCCAAGTGGTCGCCGTCGCGTTTTCTCTCACGCTTGGGGGCGGTTTTGTGTATGTGAAGGCTGGCGGAGTCGTCCCCGGCCTGCCCTTCAATCGGCCAGCGGAACCGGCGAGCTCTGACCCCGCCGTCATCTATGGTCCCAAGTCGGCGCCGGTCGGCGATCCATTCGTGCCACACCTTCCCATGCCCGAGGCGCCGGCCCCCGTCACTTCCGAGTCATGAACATTGACGTGGACACAGCGGTTTGGGCCGGGCTCTACACCAGCGGGAGTGTGCTCTTTCTGGCGGCCGTGTTCATCGCCTTCCGCGGGATCTGGGCCATCTACATTCACTCGAATGTGCGATTTCCCATCGGGCCGCTTCGGATGCTGATATCGGTGCCCCGGAACTTCACCAGTGGCACCATGACGAGGCTCGCGACGCCGGCAACTGCTCCTGCCGTTTGTTCCGAGGTAGCCGCGCGGAACGCGAGGCCCGTAAGGAACGCCTGGCCGCTCGCGATGTGAAAGACCAGCCCGTTCATTCTCATCTGCCTTGGGGAGTCTGGCGCGTTGAGTTGCAGTTACTCGAACAGCGCCGCTTCGGCCATCAGGCCGGGTCCAAAGGCGAGCGCCACGCAAGGGTGGGGAGCGTTGGCGCGGCGAAAGCGTTCGAGAATAAACAGCACCGTCGCGCTCGACATGTTGCCGAAGTCGCGCAGCACTTCGCGCGAAACCGCCGTCGAACCTTTCGGCAGCGCCAGCGCCTCTTCCACTGCGGTCAGCACGCGCGGGCCTCCGGGATGAATCGCCCATGAGCCGATGCTTTCCAGCGTGTGCCCATGATTCCCCAACCATTCCGTGAGCCATGGCCGTAGATGCGCATTGATCAAATCCGGCACGCGATTGGAGAGCGTCATTTCGAAACCGTGATCGCCGATCCGCCACGTCATGGCGTCTTGCGAATCCGGCAACAGGCACGAACCCGTGGCGGCCACGCCCCAGCCCCCCGCCGGTGTCGCTTCGCCACCGGCCACGATCGCCGCCGCTCCGTCCGCAAACAGCGCGTTCGCGACGATGCGTTCCGGGTCCCACTGAAACCGGTAATGCAGGCTGCACAATTCCACCGCGCACAACAACACGCGCGCGGCCGGGTCGGCGGTGGTGATGGCGTGAGCTACTCGCAAGCCGTTGATCGAGCCATGGCAACCCATGAACCCAACGTGAATCCGTTGCGTCGTCGGCCGCAGTCCCAAGTTACACATGAGATCCACGTCCACCCCGGGCGAGGCAAAGCCGGTGCAACACACCGTCACCAAATGCGAAATCTGCCGACGATCAATGCCGGAATCATCGAGCGCTCGCTGCGCGGCTTGTTGCGCCAACGGGGCCGCGTGTTCGACGAAGAACTGCATCCGCTCGCCCGTTGTCGGGCCGAGGCTTTTTTCTACTGCCGTATCGACCTCGCCGGTTGCTGTCGCGTCCGCATTCGGCAGCCACTCCAGCGCGATCCGATGCGGCAGCACTGAGTAACGGTTGGCGACGCCCGCGAGGCGATACAGGGCTGCCAGCAGCCGCGCCTGTTCATCCGTCTCGCAGATGACTTGGCGAGCTAAGTCGACGGCTTCCGCTTGACTCATTGCGTGCGGGGGCACCGCCGTGCCTAATCCAAGAATCGAGAAACTCATATGCTTTCCACGGCGTGCCGTGTCCGTTCCGGTTGAGCCGCGGTGATCGGCGGCGGTGAATTGATGAAACGTACCAAAGGTCGAGCAACGCCCGGCGCGAGCGAAAGCACTCGAATCAAACCGGCGACGAGCCAGGGATGTCGTAACACGCTCGCCACGGCGCGACAAATGCGCTGCCGGCGACCGACGAGCCGCCGGTGCGTCACGGTCCATTCGCGAATCATTGCCGGTTGCCAATCGTTCACCGCGCGGAGCGCGAGCGGTGCGACGGCCCACGCGGCGTGTATCCCCCACGTCATCCCTTCGCCCGTAAACGGTTCCACGTAACCGGCCGCATCCCCCAACACGAACAACCGCGTCGCCGCGAGCTGCGATTCGCGGCGCGTGAGCAGCGGTGTGCCGAGCCAGTCCGCGTCCGCCAGCGAAGGAATGGCCGGGCAACGCGCTTCACGCAACACGGCAGCCGCGGCGGGGCCGAGTCCGCCGCATTCGCGCACGAAGCTGGCGTCGAACGCGGCGGCGACGTTGAGCGCTCCGGTTTCAACGACCGTCAGCCCGACATAGCCGGCGCGGCCGACCGCCATGTGTATCGTGCCGGCTGCATATTCGGCCGGCGAATCCAACACTTCGCAGCCCGCGCCGATGTGCGAGCCATCGGCCGCGTGGCTGGCGAACTCTGGCAAGTCGTTTAACGATGGATGCCCGAGCCCGTCGGCGGCCAGCACGATGCGGGCGGCGACTTCGTTGGTGGCGGAAAGTCCGCTTCCCTCCCGGTGGAGCGAGACGAGCCGCGCATCGTCGTTCGCCGGCCCGACGGTCGCGCGCGTGTGCGGTTGAAACACAACGCCCGATTCGACTGCCGCATCGACGAGCGCAGTGTCCAACGCGGCGCGGGAAACTGCAACGCCTTCCGGCAGCGGCAAGACAAATTCGCCGGCGCGTCCACGTACGTGAAACTGTCGCAATGGGACGCCGTGCAGCGCGAGCACGTTCTCGCGCAGGCCGAGTGAATCCAAAACGGCCAGACCGCTGGCGCTCAAACACCCGCCGCACACTTTGCGGCGAGGAAAAAGTTTGCGATCGACGAGCAGCACGCGCCCCCCGCCCAGCGCCAATTGCCGCGCCGCGACCGCGCCAGCCGGTCCCGCGCCAATGACGACGGCGTCCCACACGTCGGCTGCGACGCGGGCGGATTTCAACATGGCGGGTGCAGGAATCACGATTTGTGCCACTCCAATAAGAACCGTTCCGGCCAATGCCGGCGAACCGTCGCCCCCGTTAAGCCAGCTCGTAGTGAGAGCGCGACCGCCTCGTCGGGCGTAAACGCGCCGGCCACGGACAGCGGACCGTCCACGTGAACAACGTGCGACCGCGACAAAATCCGGGCGACGACTTGGGCCAAAAAATATCCGTACCGGCTCCGCGCCAAATCGTTCACCAGCACCATCCGCCGCGTCGCGCCGGCCATGCTCCGCAACAGCGTTTCAGCGTCCGGTTCATCCACATGATGCAAGAACAACGAACAAATGATCGCGTCGAAATCGTCCGGCAGCGGCGATTCCAAAACATTGAGCTGCGAAAACGTGACCGGCAATCGTGCCGCGTCGGCGCGGTCGCGAGCAACAGCCAGCGCGACGGCGCTCATATCACAGCCGGTGAATTCACAAGCCAGCCCCGCGCGGCGAGCGCGCTGGGCGAGCGCGATCGTCACATCGCCACCGCCGCAAGCGACATCCAACACACGCAGCGGGTGATCGAGTGTGTCCGCCAGTCGCCGTAGCGGCGGCCAAAATATCCCGCTGCTGTTGCTCAGCCAATTGATCCGTGCCAGTCCGGCCAGCGCCTGCCGATGTTCGACCTCGCCGATCGTCGGCTGGTCCATCAATTCATCACGCCGCTGCCGCTGCCGCAATTCGCGATAAGAATTCAGCGAGTGAGAAAAACCGTTCATAGAAGGACAGGACGGTCAAAGGCCCTTCCTCAACGGTCTGAAGGATGCTCATTGGAAGGATGCTCGTTGGGTGCTGAACATAGCTGATGCGGCTTGCAACTGTCTTGCGCCGCGTCGGACGGCCTCGGACTCCCCCGAGAACCGGCCCTGGGAGCAGCGCTTTTCGGGCCGAGCGCAAACCGGGGTCCACCGCGGGCCTGCACGAGCTCATTGCACTCCATCGGCGGCCCATTCGCAGGCGGCACCACATGTGGCAGTGATGATCACAGCTTCACTGCGTCGGCATCTTGGCCTTGCGTCGCATCAGCTTCCATCCGCCCCAGAGCACAAGGGCCCAGGGTGCCACGAGGCAGATCGCGACCACGAGGAGCCGGAGGCTATAGCCAAGCCCCTTGAGGCTCGTTGCCAGGCCCGCCTTGATGCTCGACCAGAGCCCGTTTTCTGCCCCGACGAGCGCCTCGCCCTCGCTCAACTGAAGCTCAAACCGCGTTCGCGAGAGTGGCCCTTCCGGAGCCTGCGGATTGGTCGATGTGTTCATCGAGCGAATCTCGCCTGCGGACCTCATCGCTTCAAAAATCGTCGCCGCCTTGTCTCGCGGAACGTCGAAGACAATCCTCGCGGTGCCGCGGCCTTCCGTGTCGAGGGTCACCGTCTGGTCGATCAATCGCCCACCGAGCTGCGTCGCCTGCGCGAGGAAGGCCTTCTCCTGCGACTCCGACGACCGCACCCGAAGCGTGGCTGTCGTTACCTGTCGCGGCGGGAGCCGGTCAGCCGGGAACAACGTCAGGTTGATCCGCAGCTTACTGTCGAGCGTGTTCTGGATGTCGGTGGATCGCACAACCGACCGCGTCAGCACATCGCCCGCATCCTGCCGGGCCTGGTCCCACTCCTGGATCGCTGCACGAGGGAGGTCCACCTGGAGAACGGCGTTGACGCTGTCTCCGTTCCCTTCGGTCACATTCGACTGCACGACACGGGCTTCGAGCGTGGCTGCGAGGTCTGTCAAAGTCTGATGCGCCTTGACCACATCGGGGCTCGCGAGCTGAAGCGTCACCGTCTCTCTGGCCGCTACGCCCGCCGCTGAAATCATCCGCACTGAAAATCCCTGCTTCGCGGTTGTCACATTGGCGGTGTCGGGGTTCTCCGACAACTGAAGGTTCATCATCTCGCCGAGCCCCGTGATCGCCGCCTGGGTTGCCGCAGCCTGCGCCGAAGGAACCTCGATCTGAAGGGTTGCCACGATCTGATCGGGCTGCGGCCGCTGGAGCTGCGAGGTCACAATCCGGCCGCCCGCCTTCTCCACGAGCGTCATGATCTGCTTATAGCCAGCCTCGACATCGCCACTGGCGAGCGTGGCCGTCGTCGTGAGCCGAGGGGCGACATTCGCGAGGTTGTAGAGCGAGATCGTGAATCGCGTGGGCTGCTGCTCGACCCGGGCCCCGGGCAGCGGTGCGCTGGTGCCATCCACGGTCGTCTGCTTCCGATCGACCTCGAGCCGGGCCACCTTGCCAAGCTGCTTGAGTCGATCGACCACCGGGCCCGACCGGTCGGGAGCAACCTCGGCCACGATCGTGGCGGCAAACTGGCCGGCATCCAGCTTCTTGAGCTCGCTGGTGATGATCCGGCCCTTCGCCTCATCGATCGCCTTCAAAATCTCGGCGCGGGCCTTCTCTACGTCGTCAGTCTCCACACCAGCCGACACCGTTTCCGTCTCGATTGACGCCGCCGACGCCTTGATGTCCCGCTCCTGAAGGACCACCGAGAGCGTCGAGAGGCCAATGAGGTTGTCGTAGTAGCGGATCTCGCCCTCAAACTTCTCAATCTTCTCCCGCCAGACACCAAGCTCCTTCTCCGCAGCCAGAAGATCTTTGATCGCCCCGTTGCCCTTCTTGATCATCTCGAGCAAGCGCTCCTCCATCGCGTGGGCCGCCCTGAGCTGCGACTCGATGTCGGTGTATTGCTTGCTCACATCCTGGGCCGCGATTTTCTGTGACTTGAGGTCACCAATGCCCCGCAGCATGAGCACAAACGTGTCGAGCCGCTCGGGCGGCACACGCAGCGTCACCGCCCCGCGGGTCTTGCCGTTCGGGAGTTTTGAAGAGTCGGTGGACGCCACAAAACCGCCGCTCTCGACGACGAGTTTGGTGATCGTCATCAGTGACGTATCGAACGACTCGACCTCGAACTCGACTGTGCCGTTGCGGATGACCTTTTGACGAACCGCGACCGGGGGCGTCTGCTGAGCCGCGGGTGGCTCTGCCGGCCCGGCCTGGCCCCATCCAGCCTGGCTGGGTTGTTCCTTCGCGGGGTCGGCTGTCCCACTCGACCCAGGTGCTTTCATGGCCACCGCGTCGCCAAGCTTCGTGCCAACGACCGGTCGCGAGGTGGGCCCGCTGTCGCCCGGTTTGAACGACTCGGTCCCGGTCACTCGGCTGAGGCGATCCTCCTCGCCTCCCTCGGCGTTCTTCCCTTCCACGCGGAAACTGAAACTCTTAGCATCGCGGTCGCTCGTCAGGGCGCCCGGAGCACCCTTCGTTTTATCGGTATACGAATTGGAACTGGGCAGATGCACGCCGTCATCGGCCGTCTCGCGGGTCCACTGGCCTTGTTGCGCTTTCTCGTCCTCGCCACGGCTAGTGTTGACGGAGAGATCGTTTGAGAATCCGCCGTCATTGCGGGTGTACTCAGATTCCCCAACTGGTCCGCGGAGCTCCTCGGATGCCTCATTGACCACGGCATTCTGGCCATCGGCTTGTCGCTGTGCTTCCCGGCCCTGCCTTAACTCCGGGCCTGACGAAAAATACGCAATGTCGTCCTGCAAGTAGTACGCCGACGGCACTGTATCCCCTCGACTCGAACGTCGAGTGTCATAGGCGACGAGCCTTTCCAGGTCGCCCAGCAGCGACGACCTTCCGCCGTTCATCTGTCGGTCTGCCACGTAGCCGATCGTCGCGAGGAGGCTCGCTGCCGCCACGGCGGATGCCGCACGCGTCATGCCCGACGTCGGCAGGATTCGCCAGCGTGACCGACGGGACACATGCGCGACGATGCCTGCGTCGAGATCGGCCGGTGGCGCAAAGGAGCGCATCGCCTGCTTCAGCTCGTCATCCAGGGCTTGAAGGTCGTCGGGCAGTTCAGCGTTCATCGTCGTGCCTCCCCTGGCAGAAAGCGGTCGGGTCAGTCTGGTTATCGCGTCGGGCGTCGAGCGTGCGTCACGGAGTTGCGACGCCGCCCAGTCGTTCTCGGAGCATTTCGAGCCCCCTGTGCAAGAGACCCCGCAGGCTTCCGTTGGTAAGCGCGAGCTGGCGGGATATCTCGGCGTAGTCAGCTCCCGCGAGGTAGCGAAGCGAAAGCGCCTGCTGGTACTGCAAAGGCAAGCCGTTCAGGGCGTCGAGGGCTCGGTTGCTCAGTTCGGCACGCTCGGCCTGCTCGCTCGGACACCCATCGTTCGACGGCACGTCAACTGAATCTTCCATCGCTCCTGGAGCGGCTCTTTTTCTGCGTGTGCGATGCTTGATGTCGTCGAGCCGCACGCTTTCGGCGATCGTGATGAGCCACGAGCGAAACGTTGCGGGATCGCTCAGGCTGCGAATCGATCGCCAGGCGCGGAGATAGGTTTCCTGGGTGAGATCCTCGGCGCGGGCGCGGTCACGGGTACGAAGAATATGGTGGGCCCAGACCAGCTTTGACGTCCGCTTGACGAGCACGTCAAATGCCGGTCGATGCCCGGCCATGGCCAAGCTGATCAGGTCGTCGTCAGGGCTATTCACTCGGTAACTCCCACGCAGAGTATGACGACGTCGAGACGCCACGCGCGCGCAGAAAATTTCCTTGCGAAGTCGCCCTGCGGGCAAACACCATCGAAACCACCATGAAACAAGCACTGCTCGTCCTCGCTCTGTTCCCAGTCGCCATGGCTTCGCTGCACGCGGCGGAGCCCGCGGTGCCTTCCGCCGCACCCGAAACGCCAGCGCCTACGCTCGAAGCTCGCTGCACCCGGGCCTTCGGGGATCACGCGGTGTTCCAGCAGGACATGCCAGTGCCAGTGTGGGGGTGGTCGCTTCCGCACGCGGATGTCGAAGTTACGTTTAACTCGAGCATCAAAAAAACGACCGCCGGGCCTGATGGGGCCTGGCGGGTGACCCTCGACCCCATGCCCGCCGACAAGCTCGCCTCCCTGAACGACGCTCCCGCGGGCCGCACGCTCACGATCACCACCCGCCTCGATGGCAAGGAGGCCACGAAGGTCTTTTCGAACATTCTCATCGGCGAGGTGTGGCTCTGCTCGGGCCAGTCCAACATGATTGGGAAGTTCAGGCGAGCCGTGTATCCACCCGGCTCGGATAAGGACGCGAATTACCCCTCGCTGCGGAACCTCGACGCGGAGTGGACCGTCTGCACGCCCGATACCGTGGGGGACTTCTCCCGAGTCGCCGTCTCCTTCGCCCGGGAGATTCAGCGGGAGCTCATGGTGCCGGTCGGCCTGATGACCGCTGCGGTCGGCGGAACGCAGATCGAAAGCTGGATCCGCGATCCGTGGCTGGATGCTGACGGGAAACCGGTACCCGTGAAATACCGGCACTACGAGACGAAGATTGAGCCGCTGGTGGGCTACGCCATGCGGGGCGTGCTGTGGTATCAGGGCGAAGGCAATGCAAAGGACGGGCGGAACTACTTGCCCAAGATGGAGCGACTCATCGGCGGCTGGCGAGAGGCCTGGGGCCAGGGAGAGTTTCCATTTTACTTTGTTCAGCTCGCTCCGATCGGCGAGTCACCCGCTGATCAACCGGCCGGCGGCGATGGCCGAGCCGAGATCCGTCAGGCGCAGGTCGAGGCGCTTGCGGTCCCGAATACGGCGATGGTTGTGACGATGGATAGTGGCGCCGTCAAGGAACACCCGATCAACAAGCACGACATCGGTCTGCGGCTTGCTCGTCAGGCGCTCAACCGCGACTACGGCCGCAAAGACATCGTCCCGAGCGGCCCGCTCTACAAGAGTCACACGATCAATGGAAACACCGTCAGCGTGTCATTCGACCACGCCACCAGCGGCCTCATGCTCGCCACGAAGAACGGCTACGACGCTCCCGTGCCCACGCCCGACGCAGCTATCCCGTGGCTTGCCATCCAGGCCAAGGACGGCAGCTGGCACCAGGCCGAGGGCCGCATCGACGGCTCTGATCTCATCGTCTCGAGCAAGGGCGTGAGCGAACCCATCGCCGTGCGGTACGCATACACGAACCATCCCGTCGGCTTCAATCTTTACAACAAAGACGGTCTGCCCGCGTCGCCCTTCACGACCTGCGGTTATTGACCGGCGACTCCGCATCGAGAATCCATTGCGGCGTCAGCGCCAGGTGTGCCTGAACCAGACGAGCGCACGAAAAGTAATACCACGACGTCAGGCCCAGCGGGATAACGGCGACGCCGCCAACGAGGGCGTATAACCAGGCGACGAGATGGGGATAGAGCTCGTCAAGATCCTTGAGATGGTCAAGCATCTGAATCGTTTCCGGGGGCCATTGATCTCCCGCCTCAGCGAGGACGCGGGGGATGAGACGTTCTCCCCAGAGCTCACAAGCGATGCACCAGCCGGCGTAGGCCGCGATCAGGCCGGCGAAAGCCACTTGATTCCATGCCACCATGCGTCCGCCGCGTTCTTCGAGTTTCGTGAGGAGCGATCGGCCTCGAAACTCGATCCACGCGACCACGGCCATCAAGCCGCCCATGAGCAATCCACTCACGGAAGGGAATCCGGCGACAAGCGTGATGCCCGCGAAGACAGCAATGATCGTGCCATCGAAGGCGGCATATCCAGCTGCCCAGCGGAGTCTCTTCATCCGGGCCCGGGCGGCCGTCAATTCATCGAGCTGCGCAGTCGTCATGGGAGACGGCAGGGAAGGCATGGGGTGCGGCGATGGCATGGTGTTGACGGCGGTCGAAAATGGCGGCGTGGGGTGGTCGAAAACGCCGGCGATCGGTGGCGTTGATATTCCATCAATCCTGGGGCCGTGGCGTCGCGGTTCACGACCTGCGACTACGGGATCATGCCGACGATGAGCACCTCCGCACCGTCCCGCATGGGCGGTCTCTCGGCTAGCGGTGGCGGCTGAAAATCGTCCAGAAGCGTAGCGATGCAGGCCACGCGGGTCAAAGCGACTTTCACGCGGCGCAGAGCGCCGCACCGCTTACTTTCTGACCTGCTCAAACATCCACGGGATCGCGCCGTCGTCACGGGTGTACGCGGGCGTCCAACTGTCATGGCCCACGCCTGGCAGCTCCGTGTACCGCGGACTGCCGCCCGCCTTTTTGACGGCGTCTATCATTCGACGCGATCGAATGACGGGCACGACATCGTCGGCTTCACCGTGCCAGGCCCAGATCGGAAGCGACGCGAGCCGCTTCGCCTGCGACTCATCGCCGCCACCGCAGATCGGGACGACCGCGGCAAATCGCTCGGGCTGACGCACGGCCAATTCCCACGCGCCGTACCCGCCCATCGACAGGCCAGTGAGGTAGACGCGATTCGGATCGACAGGCAGCATTTCGATCACGGTGTCCAGAATCCCGCTCGCCGCGCGCAACTGGTCGGTCGGTTTTTCAGGCATGGCTGGAGAGTCCACCGATCCCCAGTCGACATCGCTCCACGCCGTTCCTTCGCGGCACTGGGGCGCGATGACAAAACACGGAAACCGCTCGCGCATCGCGGCCGACGCCATCCATACGGGGAAGTATTTGAGTTGGGCCTCGTTGTTCGCCCCCCGCTCACCGGCCCCATGAAGAAAGAGCACGACGGGGTAGGTCATGCCAGCGTCGATTGTGGCAGGAGCGAGAAGGCGATACGCGAATGCCTCGTGGGCAGACGCTTCTGCCACGTGCCAATAGACGCGATGATCGTAGGCGTTGGACCCACGACGGGTGGCCGGAGGGCTCATGAGCCGTGCGATTCCAGGAGTTTTCGTGCCTCGTACATGCGTCGCTCGAGGTCATCTTTCTGGAGCGCCTCGCGAACCTTTTTGAATTTCTCGCCATCACTGCTGCCCTGGGCCTGAACGGGCACTTCAAATACGTCCCACTGATCGCTTCGCTGCGTGGCCAGGGGCACGTCGGAGTGGCCAGAAAGCTGCACGTTGGCCATCGGATTGCGACCCCAGGCGTACCGGAAGTGGAGAGGCTTGGCGACGAGCGGGCTGCGAAGCACGACCATCTTTTGGTCCTCGGTCGGCTTTCCGCGGTCGTCCTTGCCCGTGACGAGATACGTCGCTTCGGCTGGCTGGAAATGACGATCCTCGCCAGCGACGGCAAAGCCCTTCATGGCACCGCTGCCGTCGTCCACGGCCCCGACCTGCGTGGTGAACGTGAGCACGAGCGCGCCGTCCTCGGGGACGACCTTCTCAATCTGCGCCGGCTCCCACTGGAGCCTCATGCCGTACTGCGTTGTAAGCGCCCAGCGGGCGATCCGCTCGCCAGCCGGAATCTTGAGCTGCGGGTGATACCACCGGCGATGCAGATCAAAACTGCTTGCGTAGCCGATGTTCTTGTCGCCTGCCTTCTGAAGGTTGAGGAACGTGCGGTATTGCACCTCGCGCAGCTCGGGGCCCACATTCGCCATCATCTCGAGATAGTTGTCGTCAGTCTGGAGCTCACCTTCGGTGCACAGCGAGATGATGCCGAAGGGCAGCGACGGATCGTTGAACGTCTCGCGCCAGCTACGAATCATTTCGGGAAACACTTTTGAGTAGATGCGGATGCCTTTCGAGAACGCAAAGCAGTTGTTGTAGCCCTGGTGGAAGATGGCCCCCTTCACCTCGAGGCCGCGAAGCGGGGCAATAAGGCCCTGGTAGCAGTTCCCCGGGAAGTTGCGGTCGGCCCGCGGGCCGGGGCCCGCGTCGGTGGGCAGCTTCATGTCGGGGGGCACGTCCTTCCCCTGTTTCTTGAGCTGAGCGAGTCGGCCCTCGTACCGGGTGATCGCGTTTTGGAGTTCCTTCGCTGGATCCCAAGCCGCCACCTTCTGGTCCTGCTCGGCGAGCATCTCCTTCACTTCGGGGTCGTCGATACCACGGATTCGGTCGAGCGGAGTCCAGGTTTCGACAGCCGTGCCGCCGACCGACGCGTCAATCAAGCCGATAGGCACGCCGGACGCCATGTGGAGGCGACGGCCAAAGACATAGCCGATGGCCGACATCTCGGCGACGGTGTCGGGCGCGCAGACGTCCCAAAACCCTTTGCGGAAATGTTGCTTCGACCAGTCGCTCCATTCATAGATCCGTGGAAAATTCTGTTTCGCCGCACCAGCGGCCTCTGAAGGCACGGTCATGAGCCGAATCTCGGGATACCTCGCCGACACAATCTCGAGCTGCCCATTCTCAACCTTCGCAATTGGGAACTCCATGTTGCTCTGGCCGCCGAGCACCCACACGTCACCGATGAGGATGTTGTCGAAGCGAAGCTCAGAGGCCTTGCCCTTCACGGTCATCACTATCCCGTCGCGGCTTGCCTCCATCGCCGCAAGCGTGGCTTCCCAACGACCGTCATCTCCCGCCTTCGTGCTCGCAGACTTCTCGCCGATCGTCACGGTGACCGCATCCCCGGCATCCGACCATCCCCATACGCGAATCGGTTTGCTCCGCTGGAGCACCATGTCCGACTGAAACAGGTTGTGAACGATGAGGCCAGGTGCCTTCGCGGGCGTGACGATCAGATCCTCGCCGCGAACCGGCTTGACTGGTGTCTCTGCTGCCGAGGCAATGAGGCTGCACAGGCACACGGCCAACGCAACAGGGAAACAATTCATGGGCATGCTCTGAGGGTGTGTGGGAACCCGCGAGTCTACGCGGCATTTTTCCCACGTGGTAGCATCGCGACCATCGCTCGCTCGCCCGCCAATTCCCGAGGTACTTCCATGCCCCCGCTCGTCCGTTGGCTCGTGGCCCTGGCAATCGTGGCTCCATTGGGAGCCACTCCGGAACAGACTGTCGCCGCCGAAACGTCGCTCAACGTGCCGCCCGAAGGGTTTCGAGCCCTCTTCAACGGCAAGGATCTCGCAGGCTGGCGGGGTATGTCTACCGAGAATCCCTCCAAGCTCAGCGCCAAGAGCGAGGCCGAGAAGGAGGAATTCTTCGCGAGGAATCAGCCGGAGCTCGAGGCCCATTGGAAGGTCGTGGACGGCGTGCTCGTGAACGACGGCGAAGGGCCCTACGCGACCACGATCGACGACTTCGGCGACATCGAGCTCTCGATCGACTACAAGACCGTGCCCAAGGCCGACAGCGGCGTGTACCTTCGGGCCACGCCGCAGGTGCAGATCTGGGACTCCACTGAAACTAAGAAATTCAAGCTCGGCGCCGACAAGGGCTCAGGCGGCCTGTGGAACAATAGCCCGGGGGCTCCCGGCAAGAACCCGCTCGCGCTCGCCGACAAACCTTTTGGTGAGTGGAACCATCTGCGGATCGTGCAGGTGGGCGCCCGCACGAGTGTGTGGCTCAACGACACGCTCGTCGTCGATCACGCAGTCATGGAGAACTACTGGGACCGCAAGAAGCCGCTTCTCCGCCGTGGCCCGATCCAGCTCCAGACTCACGGCGGCGAGATCGCCTGGCGAAATGTTTTTGTGCGCGAGATCGGGAGCGACGAGGCCAATGCGTGGCTTCGCGAGCGGTCGGGCGATGGTTTTGAAGCGGTCTTCAACGGCACCGATTTCGCCGGATGGAAGGGGCCGCTCGAGAACTACGAGATCATTGATGGTGCCGTCCGCTGTAAGGCCGGGAAGGGGGGCACGATCCACACCGAGAAGGAATACGCCGACTTTGCAGTGCGGTTCGAGTTCAAGCTGCCCCCAGGTGGCAACAACGGGCTTGCGATTCGCTATCCCGGCGAGGGAGATACGGCGTATGTCGGGATGTGCGAGCTCCAGGTCCTCGACTCGGAGCATCCCAAATACGCGAAGCTCGACGCCCGGCAGTTCCACGGTTCGGCCTACGGCATCGCAGCAGCCGAGCGGGGCTACCTTCGGCCGACAGGTGAATGGAATTGTGAAGTGGTCACCGTGAAGGGCAGCCGGATCACGGTTGAGCTCAACGGCTCCGTGATCCTCGATGCCGACGTCGCCGACGTAAAGGACCTCATGGCCGGCAAAGCCCACCCGGGCCTCACCCGCCCAAGCGGCTATTTCGGTCTCGCCGGCCACGACGACCCGGTCGAGTTTCGCGCCATCGCGATCAAGCCGATGGAGTGAGCATCGCGGCGATGCGGCGGCCGGGGGCGGTCATTGCGAGCTTTGCGAGGGCCGCGAGCGTGACGAGTCGGCGGCCTGGGCCGGTAACTGGAGCGCGTGATACTCGCCGCTCCACGACACGGCACGCGATCCGGTGGTGCGTGACGGTGTAGGCAACCTCGCCCAGCCTGCGATCGCCGGCAGCCCGCGCTTCGCCCCGCTTCGCCCGTGGAAAATCCCAGAGGCCTTCCCACCACTCGCCAGCCGCTCGCTTTTCCACCACGACGCGGTCGCCGTGCCGAATCACAAGGGCCGTCTCGCGAATTTGCTTCGTGGATCGTGGCTTCGGCATCACCGGAATGGTTGTCGTTGCGCTCGTTTGAAACGCGACGCAAAGGCCAGCCAGCGGGCAGCGACCACAGGCGGGCCGCTCCGGCAAACATACAATCGCCCCAAGCTCCATCAGCGCCTGATTGAAAATGCCTGGCTCGCGCGCGGGCACAAGCGCGGCGGCGATCTGCCAGAGCGGTTCATCGCCGGCACCGCCCACCGGCTTCGCATGGCCCACGAGCCTGGCAATCACACGGCGGGTGTTGGCCTCAATGATCGGCTCCGCAATCCCAAAGGCGATCGAGGCTATCGCACCTGCGGTGTAGCGGCCGATCCCGGGAAGCTGTTGCAGCTCGGCAGCCGTCCTCGGAAACTCGCCATCATGATCGCGGACGATTTGGCGTGCCGCCTCATGGAGTTGCCGCGCGCGACGGTAGTAGCCGAGCCCCTCCCAGTGCTTGAGCACATCCTGCTCGGGGGCTTTGACGAGCGCCGCAACCGTCGGGAACCGCGTCATGAACCGCGAGAAAAACTCCTTTACCCGCTCGACCTGCGTCTGCTGGAGCATGATCTCGCTCACCCAGATCGCATAGGGATCGCGGGTTC
>CAYZHH010000003.1:0-38813 GCA_964478275.1 uncultured Candidatus Kuenenia sp. | reverse complement strand
CGGCTTGCGCGAGCCGTCGAGCGGAACGATCCAGATGTCGCCGGCCGGGTCGGCCGTCTCGGTGAGCACCTTGTAGAGCTGCGGCTTGCCGTCGCCCTTCACGGTGATCTTCGAGAACATCGGGAAGCTGACGTCGTATTTCGAGCTGCAAAACGTCTTGATCTGGTCATCGCTGCCCGGCTCCTGGGCTCCAAAATCGTTGGCGGGGAAGCCCAGCACGACGAAGCCCTTGTCGTTGTACTTGTCGTAGAGAGCTTCGAGCCCGGCGTACTGGGGCGTCGCCCCGCACTTGCTTGCGACATTCACGACCAGCACCACCTTGCCCTGGTAGGAACCGAGATCGACGTCCTTGCCGTCGATCGACTTCATCGTCCCGGAAAGGGGGCCCTCAGCCGTAGCCGCGAGGGCCAACCCACACACGCAGACGAGAGAGAACAGGCACAACAGCTTCATGAGCAACATAGCGGCCTCCGGAGAATCAAGATGGTCTTTGATTTGAACGTCCACATTAGAGGCGCGCCACAGGCCGCTGGCAAATTTGTGTCACGGCCCATCGCCAAGCGGTGCCCAGTGATCGAACGTGGCGGCCTGGCCATGGGGCCGCCCGGCAGCATCCGTGAGGTTCCAGACGATTGCCTTTTCGATGCGAAACCGTTTTTCAGATTTTGAGATACGGATGCCCGAGTAGTCGTCCACGAAGCCATGCGCGCGGGTCCGCTCGAGGAGCCGCGTCCGTTCGTCACGATGCACAGGCTCGGCCGTCAAACGCGATGGGGTTCGCGTGAGCTCATCCCACGTCATCTCCCAAAGGGCGAGCGCCGCGGCATTGCCGTAGTTGAGGACCGGATCGGCTTCCGTGCCGTGGGACACGACGACAAACGGCGCCCGAAAAAGCCGCTCAGCCTGGTCGGCCGGAGTCCCGTCGCGAGCCACCAACTCGCGTCCCAAGAGCCTCGCGAACGAGTCGAGAAGGATCTGCGCGTGGACCGCGGTTGCGGGGATCACAGCAAGAGAAGCGAAGGGTGGGGCCGAGTCATGTTCCATGCCACGATTCATCCATGTCTGCCCACCAATGGGCTAGTGTCGCTAAACCAGGCCGTTGTGCGAGTGCAACGCCGCGTTCAATGGTCCGGGATGCACCGAACTCCACACGAACGTATCCGCGCGGGGTGCCCCGTGCCTGGGAGCCGGGCTTGGCACGGCGACCGCAAGCCGAAGCCGACGCCGGGACGGCGGCGCCGGCGCGAAACCAGCATGGCAGAAGCGAACGTCCGACGACATGGCGTGGGCCACCCCGAGCCGTGGACACAGAGCTCATACCGGCCCGGCGGCGAGCACATCCGGGCCGGCGGCGTCGGCATACGTAGCAAAATTCTCTCTAAAACGACCGGCGAGCTTGCGGGCGGCGGCTTCCCATGAGGCTTCGTCGGCCCAGGCTCGGTGGGGCACAAGGAGCTTGTCGTCCACGCCCGGGACACGGATGACCGCGTCGAGGCCGAAGATGCGGTCCCGCTGGACCGGCGCCTCGTCGAGAGCACCCGCATGGATCGCGTCGATGATCCGTCGCGTGCTCGCGAGATCGATTCGCCGGCCGACGCCGTAGGCTCCGCCGGTCCAGCCGGTGTTGATGAGCCAGGCCTGGGCGTCATGACGGCGGAGCTTTTCGGCGAGCAGCCGGGCATACACAGCCGGATGCCGCACGAGGAACGCGGCGCTGAAACATGCCGAAAAGGCTACTTGAGGCTCGACGACGCCCATCTCGGTGCCGGCCACCCGCGCCGTGTAGCCAGAAAGAAAATGGTACATCGCCTGCTCGCGTGAGAGCCGACTCACGGGTGGCAGCACGCCCGAGGCATCGCAGGTGAGAAAAATGACATGCCGCGGATGCGGGCCAATGCAGGGCACCTTCGCGTTGTCGATGTATTCGACCGGGTAGGCCGCGCGGGTATTCTCGGTGATGGCGCTCCTCTCGAAATCGACCGCCCGCGTGGCCGGGTCGTAGACGACGTTTTCGAGCACCGTGCCAAACTTGATGGCCTGCCAGATCTCGGGCTCCTTCGCCTCCTCGAGGTGGATGCACTTGGCGTAGCAGCCCCCCTCGATATTGAAGACGCCGTCGTCGCCCCAGCCGTGTTCGTCGTCACCGATAAGGCGGCGGGCCGGGTCGGCCGAGAGCGTCGTCTTGCCGGTGCCGGAGAGACCAAAGAAGAGCGACACCTCGCCGGGCCTGCCCGCGGCGTCCACGCCCTGGTTCGCCGAGCAATGCATCGAGAGGATGCCCTTCGACGGCAGAAGCCAGTGCATGTAGGTGAACACGCCCTTCTTCATCTCGCCGGCATATTCAGTACCGAGAATCACTTGCTCCCGCCGCTCGAGACAGAGATCGACGCTCGTGCGGCTGGTCATCTGCGTGGTGTAGGGATTGGCCGGGAACTGGCCGGCGTTGTAGATGACGTAGTCGGGCTTTCCGAACTGCTCGAGCTCGGCACGCGTCGGCCGAATGAGCATGTTGTGCATGAAGAGGGCGTGGTAGGCCCGGGCGCAGAGCACGCGGACCTTTACCCGTGTGGTCGGATCCCAGCCTGCGTAGCCGTCGCACACATAGATCTGATCGCGGGTGTTGAGGTAATCGATTGCCCGCTGGCGGTTGAGGAGAAACGTGTGCTCGTCGATGGGGTGATTGACCGAGCCCCACCACACGTCACCCTCCGAATCGGGGTGCCGCACCACATGCTTGTCGCCCGGGCTTCGGCCCGTCTTGGCACCGGAGCGAATGGCAATTGCACCGGATGAGACGATTCCCGCCTGCTCGCGGGAAACAGCGTCCTCGTAGAGCCTTCCGGGCGGAGCATTACGAATCACGACGGGGACCGTGATCTCGTGAGCCGACACATCGACATGAACTGACATGACGAGATTCCTGGGAATATCAGAAGGTGCGAAACGCTCGGGCGACGGCCGCCGGGCCGCTGGACTGAGGGCTTGCGACCGTCCCCCAGCCGATCGCACCGAGCACAATGCCACACCCAAGCGATGCCAGTGCCACCCCCCACGGGTTCCGCCGTACCCGCAGCGAGCCCACGGCCTGCCTCAGCCGACGGCCAAACTCGGCCCACGCCTCGGCCGACGTGCGTTTTCCCACGGCGACCACGCTGACACTCCGCGCCAGACCGTGGCCGTCGACGAGCACCTGGAGGCCGCGGGCCGGAAGCGCCACGCTCTCCCCCGCCCAGCGAGCTGATGGATCGAGCCCGTTGGCGAGCTCCGCAAGGATCGGCCGCAATTGCTCGAGCGTGATGTTGTAGATGACAAGACGCGGCCGGGTCACGAGGATCCCCGACGCCACAATGAGCACGAAAAGGGAGAGCAGCATGCCCATGGCCCACGGGGCTGCACCAAACGCCGGCTGTAGAAGGGCGAGCGGTCCGGCAAGAACCAAGCCTGACACGGCCGTGGCCAAGAGGATGAGATCCAAGCCGCCCCCGAGCACAGTGGGTCTGCGTCGCAGGTGAAGCCAACCAAGGGCCGCGAGGTACAGACCCAGCGGCAAGACAGCCACCCAGAGCGGCAGGGCCGCGAGCGAAATGTTCATCGCCCGCTTTCTCCTACGCCCGCCATGCCAGCCACGCGAGGAACACGAGCCACAGAGCCTCGGTGGCTCCCGCGAGCGCAACGAGACTCCACCCATGGCGAGTTGCCGTCGTGGCGACGTCCTTCATTCCACGGCTCCCTTTCAGCCGGGGTCGGGAACGGCAAAGGGAATATCGCGAGAAAAGGCATCGTTGAAATCAAAGACATCGTGAAAGTCCTCCCGGCGGTCGCTGCGAGTCTTCCGCATCTGTCCGATCTCGATCATGTTGAAGACGATCTCGCCGATGTCGGCCGTGCGGCGAAGGCCCCATGCGCCCAACACGG
The DNA here is from genome assembly GCA_964478275.1 of uncultured Candidatus Kuenenia sp. Taxonomy (GTDB): domain Bacteria; phylum Planctomycetota; class Planctomycetia; order Pirellulales; family UBA1268; genus QWPN01. The sequence goes on along the minus strand of CAYZHH010000003.1, from coordinate 34,898 downwards.
TGGGGGCCAGGAAACCATACTGCTGCTGGCCATAGAGCCGGGCTGCCTCACAGAGCTGCTGGCCTGACACATGTCGCTCGGCCCGGCGGTCGCCACGACGCGGTCGAGCTGCGTCGCGGCGGCTGCGGGCAGATGTCTCCTCGGAAACGGGCTCAAGCTCCTCCGCGGCAGGCTCGACGCCGAAGCCGAGCGACTCCTGGGCAAACGCCAGGGCCTCGAGCACGAAGAGGTACGCTTCGAGCGTGTAGCGACGATCCTGCTCGAGCAATCGAAAAAGCGGGTGGTCCGCATCAACAACGGGCATAGTGCAATCGCGCTCCGGAACGGCGAGGTCGCCCGATTATATCGCCCTCTGAGGAGACTGGCGAACGACGCTGGCGGTGGCGGAGCGATCAGGCCCGCACGGGCTCAGCGGCCTGGCGCGGGAGGCGGGCCCGCCTGCGCCGGCACATCGTCAAGCACGTACTTGTAGCCAAACGGCGTCATCGGCTTGGCGAAGTCGCGAATCATGTCGAGGCCCTTGTCGATCAGGTTCGTCCGAGGATCGAACTGATAGACATCGCGATCCTGGCCACCCGGCTTATACATCTGGATCGCGAATGGCATGAGGTCGCGGGCCTGGAGGATGAGCTCGACCTTCGACAAATTGGCCGCATCGACCTGGTATCGGGGGAGTGCCTCGAGCCAGATTTGGTCGCGAACGTCGGGCGGCGTGATGATCCGCATCCAATATCGCTTCTTCAGCGTTTCGGCTTTGGCCCCGAAGACGAACGGCAACGGTCCATCGCTGATCGCCTTGCCTCGCATCTCGGGAGGGAGCCTGGTCTCCTTGAGCTGACGCTCTGAGTGACGAAACTCGTAGATGCTCTCGCCATTGCACACCCAGTGCTCGTGGGCCTCACTTGGCTGCACCTCATAGCGTCCGCGGGGCGGCAGGCCGGGCACGGACTTCGCGCCGGGTTCGGCGACCCATTGCTTCGACTCTTTGACTCGGAACAAACCCTTGTCGGGGGACGCGTACTTGAGCTCACCGGTACTTTCCGAGAATGCCATGCGTTCGCCTTTTTCATCCACAGGACTCCAGGCGGTGAATTCCCATTTGCGAAAGGTACACGACCAGGTTTTGACGGCTGCGCTGCGGGCCTCCCACGCGGCGAGCAACTGGTCGAGGGCAGCCTGCTCCTGCGCTGAAAGTGGGGCCGGAGCTGCGGGGGCCGCAGGCACCGCCGCTACCCGTGGCCCAGGAGGCGTGCTTGCCGCGGGTGCCGGCTGGGAACCGGGAGCCTGGCCAGGCGCGATATCGGCCGCCACCATCGTGACGGCAAGAACGACGAACAGGGGCAGAATTTGGGCAAGACAGCGCACGGCACGGGCTCCTGCAGGGAACAACGGCCCGGGACTCTAGCAGCCTTTCCCACCGCCGGGCGAGAGCGTTTTACCGCGTTTCTCTGGGCTTTTCCTGCCCCCGTCAGCCCTTGCCTGCCGCTGCACGGAGCTCTGTGAGCTCGCGCGAGAACCCGCCGGAAAGGATTGGAAAACGGCACCAAGTCTTGGGGTCGAGGTTCTCGTCGTCGAGTTGAAACGATGGGGCGTACCGCTCCCGCTTCCACTGGTTTCGGCTCCAGAGCGTGAAGAACCGCTCAGTCCATGCGGCAAGCTGCCTCGGTGCATGCAATGAGAACTCGCTCGTCAGCCGTCGCCAGCATTCCACCGGAGTCTGCCGGTCGCGGATCGCGAAGCGTTCAACAGCATCGAGGATGTCGTACGGCATGAGATCGGCTTCGTCGGTCTGGCCGTCGGCCGGAGGACGCAGCTCGGCGGTCGGCTGCTGGGCGTTGACGGCCGCAAGCACGGGCATCGGCCCAAGGCTCTCCGGCCCCTCCCGCTCGAGCCACACAAGCCATCGCCTCAGATACGCCTTGTCGATGCCGGCAATGGGAGCGATGCCCCCGGCCGTGTCGCCATCCATCGTGGCGTAACCGACGGCCGCCTCGGAACGGTTGCTCGTCGAGACAAGCAGGGCGTCCGTGAGATTCGCCAGCATCCATACGCCCGGAGCTCGAGCACGCGCCTGGATGTTCTGGAGCGCGATGTCGTCGCGCTCCCACGAGAGCGGCCGGCCGATCGCGCCGGACACGATTCGCTCGTACTCCCGGACAATCGGTTCAACATCAAACTCATGAAACGCGGCGCCGAGCCCCTCGGCAAGCCCACGGGCGGCCGCTCGCGTGACAGACCCGGAGTTGGCCGTGGCCTGATACACACAGGTGAGCGCAGCCGCTACGAGCTGTCGCACGGTGGCTTCGCCCGTGAGCGCGGTCGTCGCGGAAAGGCCAAGGCGAGCGGCAGCAGCTTCGGGCGTCAGCTCGGCTGCGGCGAGCGTGCATGCCAGGGAGATCAGGCATGCCACGGCCGATGAATCCGCCCCGCCACTCGCCGACACGACAAAACCCCGCGAGCGGCTCTTTCGGCCATAGTCAAAAAGGCCGAGGGCCACCGCCCGCGTGAACTCCTCTTCCTTGATGCTGTCACCTCGCTCCCAGGCATCACGGCCATCACTCACTGCGGGGCCCGATTCAACCGTGGGCGGCGCGAAAGCGACCGAGACGAGATCATCGACAGGATGCGCTGCCGCGGTCGCGAGCCTCGACTGCGCCGGCCGGAGCGCATCGAGATCGACGCTCGCCACCGTGGCGGCCTTGTCGTCAAAGGTGAATCGTTTCCCCTGCGCGACGAGCCGCCCCCCTGAAGCGACAAGCACACTTCCGTCATAGATCGCTCTGCCCGCTTCATTGCCCACAAGGTTCGTGTAGACGTACGCAGCGGCAAAGGCCCGCGAGCCCTCAAGGACAAATCGGCGGCGGATTTCTTCTTTGCCAAAAGCAAAGTGACTTGCTGAAGGGTTCAAGATCACGTCCACGCCGCGGCCCGCGAGCGCCGCTCCCGGCCGGTCGGCAGCCCATGCGTCCTCACAGATCTCGAAGCCGACCCGCACGCCACCCAGGGCGAACCGCAGGTCGCCGATCGGGATCGCGGCGCCATCGACCGACAGCGTGGCCCGGCGCCCTCGTGGCCAGGGCCGGAACCACCGGGGCTCGTAATGAATCCCGTCCCCAGCAAGGTTTTGCTTGCAGACGATGCCGGCGAGTCGGCCGTCCGCAAGGAAGGCCGCCGCATCGTAGACGCCATTCTCAAACCGCACCGGCAGGCCCACGGCGACGGCGATTCCTGCCGAATGTGGCGCAATTTCATCGAGCATCCGCCAGGCCATGCGCACGACACCGGGCGAAAGAAAGGCGTCTTCACAGCCATACCCAGTGATCGAGAGCTCCGGCAGGCAGAGGATCGAAACGCCCGCTGCCCGCGCGGCCGTGATCGCGGCCACGATCCGGTCCCGATTGCCGTCCCAATCGAGCGGCGTTTGATTGAGGGCCGAACCCCCGAGGCGGATTAGGTGCATGGGCGAGGCGAGTGACGCCCTCGGCGGCGGGTCATCGGCAAACGCTTACCCCGGTTCTTCGAGGTACGTGTAACCGCCGAGGCCCTCCTCGTAGAACTTGAGGAACCGACCCGCTTGGCCATCACTGATACGCCCCTCGCGTACCGCCTGCTCAATGGAGTCGCGAAGCCGTTGCACGAGTTGGTTGGCGTCGAACTGAACATAGTCGAGTACCTCGCGGACGGTATCTCCCTTGATCACGGCGTCCACAACCACCTCACCTCGGTGGTCGGTGCTCACGTGCACGGCGTTCGTGTCACCAAAAAGATTGTGGAGGTCACCGAGAATCTCCTGATACGCACCGATCAGAAAAGCACCGAGGTAATAGGGTTCGTTGTTCCAGCAGTGAAGCGGGAGTGTGCGTTTCACGTCCCGGCGGTCGATGAACTGGTCGATTTTGCCGTCGGAGTCGCAGGTGACGTCGCCGAGCACGGAAGCCCGGGTGGGCTTCTCGTCGAGCCGGTGGATGGGCATCACTGGAAAGAGCTGCTTGATCGCCCAGCTATCGGGAATCGACTGGAAGAGCGAGAAGTTGCAGAAGTACGTGTCGGACAGGGACGCCTCGAGCCCTTCCAGCTCCTCTGGCACGTAGTCCAACCCGCGGACCAGCCTGGAGATTCGACGGCAGGTTGCCCAGTAGAGATTTTCGACGGCTGACCGTTGTTCGAGAGGCAGGTAGCCGCTGGCGAAAAGCGTCATGGCAGTGTCGAGGCATTGCTGGGCATCGTGGAAGCTCTCGAGGACGTTCCTGACGTTGAGGTTTTGGTGCGTCTCGTAGAGGTCGACGAGGGGCTGCTCTGCGTCGGGAGGTGGCTCGGTGATCTCAGCGGTCCCCCCCTGCTCGGAAACCCCGATCACGCCGAAGATGAGCACACTGTGGTACGCGACGACGGCCCGTCCGCTCTCGGAGATGATCGTCGGGTGGGGAACGCCTGCCTCGTCGCAGGCGTTCTGCACGTGGTAGACCACGTCGTTAGCGTATTCCTGAAGACTGTAGTTGACGCTCGATTCGAAGTTGGTTTGTGAGCCGTCATAGTCGACCCCGAGCCCACCGCCGACATCGAGATATCGGAGCCCTGCCCCTCGCTTCACAAGCTCAGCGTAGATCCGCGAAGCCTCATTGAGGGCAGTCTTGATGTGGCGGATGTTCGTGATCTGACTGCCCTGATGGAAGTGGAGCAACTGGAGGCAGTCCGCCATGCCGCGTTCGGCCAGCAGGTCGAGCCCTTTGACGAGCTCGCTCGCCGTGAGGCCAAACTTGCTCCGAAACCCACCCGAGGCCTGCCAGCGACCACTCCCGCGGGACGCGAGCTTCACCCGCATTCCGATCCGTGGCCGGACTCCCACCTTCTCGGCGTACTCGAGGATGAGGTTCAGCTCCGAGAATCGCTCCACGACCGGAATAATGTGCCGACCTATCTTCTGCGCGAGCATCGCTGTCTCGATGAACTCGGCATCCTTGAAGCCGTTGCAGATGATCGGCGTCTCGTTGTCGGCAAGCGCGATCACCGCGAGCAGCTCCGGCTTGCTGCCAGCCTCGAGGCCAAAATTGAAGGGTCGGCCAAACCGCAGGACTTCCTCGACGACCTGCCGCTGCTGGTTGACCTTGATCGGATACACACAGCAATAGTTGCCGTGGTAGCCGCTCTCCTTCATGGCGGCGGCAAAGGCTCCGTGAATTTCACCCAGCCGGTGCTCGAGGATCTCGCCGAACCGCAGCAGGATCGGGAGGTCGATCCCGCGAACCTGGAGGCGGTCGATCAACTGCTTGAGATCGATACTTCGGGTCGGGTCCTTGTGGCCATGGACCAGCAGGTGGCCGTTGGGGCCCACGGAAAAATAGCCATTGCCCCACCGGGCCACCTCGTAGAGTTCGGCCGCGTCGGCGGTGGTCCAGTGCTCGACGTCTAGATCGACGGCAGCCATCGAGAGCCCTCATGGTCGTATGCGAGGTTCATCACCTCGCGGAAAGTGTATCGCGGAACGTTCGGCAGGTCATGCCGAGGGGTGTGTTTCACTGCACGTAATCACCACGGGCACCGTCACACAACCACCTTCGACCATCGCCCACCCGCGTAGATGACAAGCATCGCGAGGCCACGGGCGGTGAGATCGGCTGCCATCGCAAGCCAGGCACCATAGACCCCCAGGCCGCAGCCGGGGAGCGCGCCAAGGCCTCCCGGCAACTCGACGACAGGCCAGGCGAGGAAGACGGCCAAAGGCAGCCGAATCAGGATCAGGCTCGTGAAATTGACGACCAGTGGAGGGCGGGTCGCGCCGGCTCCCCGGAGTCCTCCGGAAAATACCATGAGGAGCGCGAGGGGGGGCTGCACGAAGGCCACGACCCTCACGAGTGACGCCGCCAGCGACGCTACCGCCGGCTGCCGGTCTGCTCCCCCGGTGAACCAGACGGCCAAGGGGTCCGCGGCCAGGAGAAAGCCAAGGCCTGCGAGGGTCATGAGCGCCGCGGCCGCCCCGGCGGCCAAACCGACGCTCCGTCGAGCCCGCTGCTGGTCACCAGCGCCGAGGAACTGCCCGGCGAGGGTCGCCGCAGCCACGCCGAAGGCGCTTCCGGGGAGGAAGGCCAGCGACTCGATCGTGATGGCCACGGAATGGGCCGCCGCATCGATATCACCGAGCCGATTGACGATCCCCAGAAACGTCAGGTGGCACGCGGCATTGCCGATTGCATCCGTGCCAGCCGGTCCTCCAATGTGGGCAATTCGCGAGAGCTCGTCGCGCTGGGGCCGCCAATCCGTCCACCGCGGCTGCAGCCCCCGCCCCCCGCGTGCCAGGAGCGCTATGACAACCACCGTCCCGCAGGCGTAGCCCGCCACCGTGCCCCATGCGAGCCCCTCCCAACCCAGCCGCGGCAGGCCAAGAGAGCCCGTGGCGAGTGCATAGCTCGCGCCAGCGTTGACAAGGTTGACCACCGACATCGCCACGAGGCCACCCACCATGTCGCCGGCACCTCGAAGCGCGGCCAAGCCGACGGAGATCACGGCCAGCAACGGAAGCGTAGGGGTGACGATGGCCAGATAGCGAATCGCTAAGCTGCTGCTTCCCGGAGGCAGTCCGAGGAGCCCGATGAACCGCTCTCCCCAAAGCACGGCCAAGCCAAGCGCGACCACGGCCAGGGCGATGGCGACAAGGAGGCACGCCACCCACGCTCGGCGGGCGGCAGCATAGTCCCCGCCCCCCACCGCCCGAGACACGAGCGCGGTGGCACCTGCCGCGGGCATCATGAAGAGCACCGGCATGAATGCCAAGCAGTAGGCAACCAGCCCGATAGCCGCCAGCGGCTCGGCATCGGTGAACAAGTTGCCAGCGAGCCACTTGTCGACAAAGCCGACGGCCAGCGCCAGGAACTGCTCGAGCAGCACCGGGGCCACCAGCACGACAAGAGGCCAGACGGTCCCGGGAAGAACGGTGACCCCGCCCTTCCCTGCCTCACCGCTGGCTCGCGGTTTCGCCTGAGTCAGGCGAACAACTCCTTGATCACCTTGCCGGAGTTGGCGATCTTCATAGGACGGCCGTTCTTCGCGGTGAAGGTCGTCTCCAGCTTGATGCCCAGGGCATTGAGGACGCTGGCCATGAGATCCTCGGACGTGTACGGGTCGCTTATGACCTCGCGGCCGTCCGAGCTCGTCTCCCCGACCGTCACGCCCCGCTTGAACCCGCCACCGCCCACCACGGCACTCCAACTGCGGGCCCAATGATCCCTGCCAGCGCCGCCATTGATGTTCGGCGTGCGACTGAACTCACCCATCCAGATCACAACGGTGTCATCGAGCATGCCGCGGTCGGAAAGATCGCTCACCAGCGCGCTCATTGCCTTGTCCATCTCGGGGAGTTTTTGGTCCGCGAGCGTCGGGAAGATCCCAGAATGGTTGTCCCATCCGCCGAGATCGACTTCGACAAAAGGAACACCCATCTCCACGAGTCGACGGGCCATGAGGCAGCCACGCCCGAAGCCGGAATTCCCATACTTTTCTCGCACATCGGCCGGCTCCTGCATGACCTTGAACGCACTCATCTGATCGCTTGTCATGAGCTTGACGGTCTTGTCGAGCACCTTCATGTGGTCATCAGCCGCGCCACCCCGACCCTCACCGATGAATTTCTTTTCAATGGTGGCCAGCATATCGAGCCGCTGCGAAAGCCTCGCCGGGTCGATGCCCATGTCGAGGTTCCGAACATTGCCATTGGAATCAACCACGAATGGCGCCCATGTCATCCCGAGAAAACCGGGGCCGACGCTGCTGCCCCCCACCGACACGAACGGCGGAATCTCGAGATGGGGCACCTGGTCGATGAGCTCGTGTGCGATCACCGAGCCATAGCTGGGGTGCTCGACGTTCGGATTGGGAACATACCCGGTGTGCATGTAGTAGCGACCCCGCATGTGATCGGCTTCGCGGGTGCTCATCGAACGCACGATCGCCATGTGGTGCATCTGCTTGGCCATGAGCGGAAGGTGCTCACAGATCTGGACTCCGTCGGCACTCGTCGGGATCGGCTTGAACGGCCCACCCGTCGGCTGGCCCGGCTTGAGATCCCACATGTCGATGGTGCTGGGACCGCCACCCATCCAAAGAAGGATCGCGGCCTTATGCCGCTTCCGCATGTCGGTGGAGTTGGCGAAGAGTGTGTTCGTAAAAGCTGTCGCCGGCGCCGCGAGGGCAGCCGCCCCAGCGAGATGGCTCATGAAATGACGGCGGCTCATCCCGTCAGGAATATCAAGCAGGCCTGGCGTGTTGAAACCGATCGACATGGCAAAACTCCTGCAGCGTGAGAAGATATGAAACCGAACCGTGCCACCCTGGGCCCAAGCATCTATTCGACTTCAAGATTATCGCTTATTCCCTAGCCCGTGGCCACTCGCCCCCGTCAGCTCATTCGTCCAACCAAAGCCGCCCGGAAACCGCAGCCTGGAGGGGCCGGTAACGCCGTAGCGGGGGGTGGCGTGGATGCCCCTGCGGCTGCCCTTAATGATTGATGATGAACTCGTTTGAGTTGAGGACCGACCACCAGACGTCCTGCAGGGCCGCTGCCACGTCGCCTTTGCGAGCACCGAGGAGGGCCGTGGCCACCTGTCGCTCCTTGGCCGACGGCACACGGGCGAGCGCCGCCTTATACAAAACGTCGATCTTCTGCGCCGGCGACATCCCGCTCGTGGCGACCTGATCGAGAAATCCCCCCTTGCCCGTGCTCGTGGCCTGCTTGATGAGATCGCCGTTAAACATCATGAGTGCCTGAGGAATCGATCCGTTGAAGGTTGTCGAATCGTCCCCTTCGTCCGTACCGAACGCGATGACGAACTGAGCGAGCCACTCGTCCTTCTTTTTGGCGGCATCCTCAGATCGGCTGGTCTGGTCGGCCTGGGTCGCGGTCAGAAGCGATTCGTAGAGCTGCTCGGCCTGCATCTGGCGAACATAGAAGTGCGTGAATTTCGGCCGCTCACCCAGCGAAGGATCATCTCCCTTGTTGGCCGCCGTCGAGCGACTCGACAGCGAGTACGGCTGCGACAGCACGATCCAACGGGCGACCTCCTTGAGGTCGAAACTGTTTTCGCGAAACCGCTCGGCCAGTCCGTCGAGCAACTCCGGATGTGATGGAGGGTTGTGGTCGCCGAGATCGTCAACGGGCTTGGTCAGTCCGTAGCCGAGAAAGTGCCCCCACATCCGGTTCACGATTGCCTTCGTGAAGTAAGGACTTCCCTTGATGAGCTGCGCGAGCTCGCGGCGGCGATTCGCGCCATACGGCGTGCCGTCGGACATCGCGCCAGGGAGATAGCCACTCTTGGAAATCTCTGTTCCGTCAACAAAGACGGGGTAGGCGACCTTCATGATGCCGTTACGAAGCTCGTAGAAGAGCTCCGCTTCCTCGGGGTTGCCTCCCTCGCCGGCGAAATCCTCATCGACAAGCTCGACCCACTGCACGTCCTGCGTGCCTTCGCGTTTCCGTAGGGCGCGGGTTTGACGAAAAAAAGCGTTGAGCTCCCAGAATTGATTCTGCTTTCCTTTGTTGAACGGATGGTTGTGACACTGCGTGCATTGCACCTGAAGGCCGAGGAACACCTGGGCCGTCTTGGCAGTAGCCTGCACGCCGTTCTCGACGCCCATCTCCTCCATCTTTCCGCTCAGGAAATTCACCGCCCCATTGAAGCCGGAGAGTTCCTGGCGATTGGCGTTTACTCCTGTCGCAGTCACCAACTCATCCATGAAGCGGTCGTACGGAAGATTTTTGGAGAACGCCCTGCGAAGGTACTGTCGCATCCCCGGGCGACTGACCCGCTCGTTCTCGACATCGCGACCAATCAGGATGGTCGTCCACACGTCCGTGAAATGGCGGGCGTACTCATCGACATACTCGTCCCCGAGCAGCCGTGCAACGAGATCAGCCTTTTTGGTCGGGGATGAATTGGTGAGGAACGCGTCGAGCTCCTTGACCGACGGGACGCGACCGACGAGATCGAGATAGACGCGACGGCACCACTCACTGTCAGTGGCCGTTGGCGAGGGCTGAAGGCTGGCATCCGCCCACAAGGCAGCGACCTGCTCATTGATGAACTTGACCTGGGGAATCCCATAATGCTCGGGAGCAGCCGGTTCCGTCTTGCCTCTCGGCGCCCCTTCGGCGGGTACGGCCAACGCAAGCACCATGGCGGCCGTGGCCGCCATGGCCACCATGAGACCGAGGCCATTCCATCGGGCATGCCGGTCGAGTCGAACGAGGAAGCCCAGTCGCATGGAACGCTCCCGAAAGAATGGCGCCGAGCGGAATCGCCCGGTTTCCGGATTCTATTCGAGACTCGCGGAACTACCTATTCCCGCTATTCCCGCTCCGCCTGCGGCTCGCTGCGACCAAAAGTCAGCGTCGGGCCTTCTCAAGCCGGGGTGACCCTGGCCGAGCGGCAGACTCTGAGCCCACAAACTCCAGGATGGCCCGCTCACCAGCATCGCCGAGGCGAGGGGTGGCGAGCTTCAGAATCCGCGTGTAGCCGCCGGGCCTGTCGGCAAAACGGGGGGCAATGATGTCAAAAAGAATCTTCGCGGCATGCTTGTCGCCAAGGAGTTGAATCGTCCGACGACGAGCCTTGACTGCCGGTGCCATGGCCTGGGCCCACGCCCGCCACTGGGGTCCCTGCCTCCACTCCTTCCAGGCAGCCGATCCGCGGTCGGCCGTCGTTGCATGCGCCGAGGCACCAGCGGCAGCCGCGAGGCCCCTGCGGGCGATCGTGATGCACCGCTCGACGACAGGACGCACCTCCTTGGCCTTGGGCAACGTTGTGATGATGCGGCCCTTCACCTTGGCAGCCCCAGGCTCGCCCGGCTCAACCTCTTGCTCAGTGAGCATGAGCGCCGACGCCAGGTTCCGCAGGAGAGCCCGTTGGTGGGACGGAGAACGGCCGAGAACGCGGCCTTTACGACGATGACGCATGGCTTCTTCCTCGACAGGAGGGCGGCACGAAGGGCGCCGCCCTGAACATCAGGCCTCCGCAGCGGCAGGCACATCCATGCCCAACCGAAGGCCCAGTTCTTTCAGTTTTTCTTCGATCTCATCCGCTGTTGTTTCACCCGCATTTCGCATGGCGAGCACGTCTTCACGGGTTCGCGACACGAGATCCCGAAGCCTCGCGACCCCTTCCTCGTGGAGGCAGTTAGCCGCCCGCCCGGAAAGGCGGAGGTCAGCGACAAGCATCCCCAGCCGACTCTCGAGAGGAGCCTCTACCGCGAAGACATCCGCGACCGCTGGCAGCGCGACATCGCAATCCGGCTTGGTATAGCCCACGAACGGATTGAGGTGCTTCCGCAGAATCTTGGCTGCCTCAACAAGCGCCATTTCCGGCGTCACCGTACCGTCGGTCCAGATCTCAAGCGTGAGCTTGTCGTAGTTGGTTTTTTGACCCACGCGGGTCTCTTCAACCTCATACTTGACCCGTGTGACTGGGCTGAAGACGGCATCGAGAGGAATGATTCCGATTTCCTGCGAGGCCTGGCTGTGCTCGCTTGCGGGCACGTAGCCCCGGCCGTTCTCAACAACCATCTCGAGCTCGAACGGCACATCATCGGTGAGCGTCGCGATCACGAGATCCTTATTGATGATCTCGACCGCGTCATCCGTTTGAATGTCAGCGGCAGTCACAGGACCACGGGTGCTTTTCTCCACGCGAATAACGCGAGTGGAATCGCTGTGGTTTTTGACGATGAGGCTCTTCACCGACAGCACGATGTCGGTGACATCCTCGAGGACGCCCTTCACCGTCGTGAACTCATGGAGCGCCCCAGCCATCTTGATCTGCGTGACCGCACTGCCCTCGAGACTCGAGAGCAGTACACGCCGCAAGCTATTGCCCACGGTTGTACCAAAGCCACGCTCGAACGGCTCGGCCGTGAACTTGCCATAGGTGCCGGTCAGCGTACCGGAATCAGCAACAACGGTTCCGGGCAACTCCAGACCGCGCCAGCGAATGTGCATGCGATGCTCCTTCAAAAACTTACTTGGAACACAACTCAATAATGAGATTGGCCTGAACCGGGAGCGACACGTCGTCCGCGCCGGGCAACCGATCGACCCGAGCCTCGGGAATCGCCGCGTCCATCCTGGACAGGAAGTCGGGCACATCGCGGCGAAACTCCGCGAGAGCCCTATGGACAAGCTGAAGGGACTTCACCCGATTCTTGACACGGACGATATCACCAGCCTTCACGAGGTAACTCGGAATATCGAGCCGCCGCCCGTTGATCGTGACGTGACCATGCATCACCAGCTGGCGGGCAGCAGAACGGGAGGCCGCAAAGCCGAGACGATGCACGACGTTGTCGAGCCTCCGCTCGAGCATGGCCATGAGCGACTCCCCGGTATTGCCCTTCCCGCGGACAGCCCTGGAAAAGTACGTGCGGAACTGACGCTCGAGCACACCGTAATAATGCTTGACCTTCTGCTTTTCACGGAGCCGAAGCCCATAGTCGGTCGGCTTGGGCCGCCGCTTTTGGATCACCCCCGGAGGGGCAGGCCGCCGCTCGAAGGCACACTTCGGCGTATCGCAACGACTCCCCTTAAGAAAGAGCTTGAGTCCGTCGCGGCGACAGAGTCGGCAAACAGGTCCTGTGATACGTCCCATGGCAGGCAGCTACGTGAAGGAGGAAAACGAAATGGGGGTCAGACGCGACGCTTCTTGGGGGGGCGACAGCCGTTATGCGGAAGCGGTGTGATGTCTTCAATACTGCGGACGTTCATGCCGGCAGCCTGGAGCGCCGTGATCGCACTTTCGCGACCACTTCCAGGCCCCTTCACACGCACCTCAAGATCCTTGACGCCGAACTTCGCGGCCTTCTCGGCCGCCTGCTGAGCGGCCATCTGGCCAGCAAACGGCGTGCCCTTGCGGCTTCCCTTGAATCCGCATGTCCCGCCGCTGGCCCAGCAGAGCGTGTCGCCCCGGGCATCGGTGATCGTCACGGTCGTGTTGTTGAAGCTGGCGACGATATAGGCAATGCCTGACGTCACGCTCTTCTTTTTGGTCTTTGCTGCCTTCGACATCCTGAATCCTGCCTCTTGCTCTACGGACCAACCCCCGAGGGGCGGCGGCACGCTTTGCTGCGGTTGTTACTTGAGATCCTTGACGCCCTTCTTGCCGGCCACGGTCTTCTTCGGCCCCTTCCGGGTGCGGGCGTTGGTACGCGTCCGCTGGCCTCGAACCGGGAGGCCGCGGCGGTGCCGCAGGCCTCGGTAGCTGGCAATGTCTTTGAGCCTGGAAACGTTTTGGGCCACCTGGCGGCGGAGCTGCCCCTCGACGACGTAGTCCTTGTCGAGAAGCGTTGCAAGCCTCGCGAGCTCGTCTTCGTGCAAGTCACGAGCCTGAGCCAGCGGATCAACGCCAGCCTTTTGGCAGAGCTCGCGGGCCACCCGCGCACCCACACCGTAGATGTACTGAAGCGAGAAGACGGTCTTCTTCTCAGAGGGAATATCAACACCCATCAATCGCGGCATAGCGTGATCCTCGGCGAGGCGTCTGCCCCGAATCGTCCCTGTATGATGACCAGATTCCTCATCCCTGCCGCTGCTTGTGGCGGGGATCGGAGCAGACCACGAACACCACGCCGCGTCGCCGGACGATCTTGCACTTGTCACAAATTCGACGGACGCTAGCGCGAACTTTCATGGCAGCGAGCTGGGCCGAAAACGGCCACTCCAAAATCCGATCAAAAGAGCCGAACAAGAACCCAACAGGGGGATACGAATCGAGTCCCAGATAATAGGTTCCCGGGGGGGACGTTCGCAAGGGGGTACCCTGAAATCCGCGACTCTGCCCGTTCTGGTTACGCAACCGGGTCGGCGGCCCCTACCGTCTCGCCCTGTGCCGGGGGGGACGTCAGCACGACTGGACCCCCATCGGTGATGGCCACGGTGTGCTCAAAATGGGCACTTGGCAGCCCGTCGATCGTGGACTGCGTCCAGTAGTCTGAAAGGCTGCGAACCTTCTTAGACCCCATGTTCACCATCGGCTCCACAGCGATGACCAGCCCAGGCTCGAGGTCGAAGTCGTGTTTCCGGCGAAAGGCCGGCGTGCAGAAATTCGGTACCTGAGGATCTTCGTGCATGCTCCGGCCGATGCCGTGACCGACGAAGTTTTCGACCACTGAAAATCCGTAATCGCGAACGTACGTCGCCATCTCGGATGCCACGTCGCTCCACCGGCTTCGCACGGCCATGAGTTCGATCGCGAGCGCCAGCACGCCGGCGGTGCAGTCGAGGAGTCGTTGAACGTCGGGTGCGATGGCACCAACGGGGTGCGTGAAGGCCGAGTCTCCGCACCATCCACCAACACTGCAACCGGTGTCGATACTGATGACATCCCCGGCTTGGAGCACGCGGGGCCCAGGGATGCCGTGAACCACCTCATCGTTGACTGAAATGCAGCAGACCGCGGGGAATGGCACCTTCCCCGGAACCCCTTTGAAGAGCGGAATGGCCCCGTGCTCTCCGAAGTAGCGTTCGACCGCCGTATCAATCTCTCCCGTGGTAGCGCCCGGCCGCACGAGGGCGGCGGCCACTTGGTGGGCACCCCATACAACCAGACCGGCCCGCCGCATGAGGGCGATTTCCCGGGGGGATCTCAGGTTCACCACAGACGGACCATTCTCGAGGGGACGCGGGCGGCTGGAGCAGTTGAAAAGTATACCGGGCACACGCCGGCCTGCACGCGGCTTCAGCGGCGGCGGCGAAACCTCTCGACCGCAGCCTTCACGCGTTCGAAGATCTCGTCAGCGGTCCCAAGCCCGTCGATCGATGCGAGCTTGCCCTGACGGCCGTAGTACTCGAGCAATGGGGCGGTCTGCCGCTCGAAGCTCGCGATCCTTTCGGCAAACACGACAGGGTCATCGTCGGCACGCTTTCGAGCGAGCATCCGCCGCACGAGCTCATCGCGAGGCACCGCTAGCTCGATGACTCCATCCACGCTCATCGCTCGCCGCTCGACCATGTCATCGAGTGTTTCAGCCTGGGGAAGCGTGCGGGGGAAGCCATCGAGGAGGCATCCATTTCGGCAATCGGGTTCGGCAAGTCGCCGACTGACCATCGCCACAATGATCGGGTCTGGCACAAGCTGCCCCCTCGCCATCGCCCTCGCGGCCTCGAGCCCGGCCGGCGTTCCGGCCCTCGCCTCGGTCCGAAGCATTTCGCCAGTCGAAAGGTGGGGCACCTTGAGCAGGTCGATGAGCCGCTGGCACTGCGTTCCCTTTCCGGCGCCGGGGGGCCCGATGAGGATGATCCGCATGGCGGCTGCGTGGCTGAGGGGAAAGGACGTCGACGCCTGCAAACACGGGTAGGGGGCGGCCGAAAACGGGAAGGCACTGCCGGCAAGGCTCCGTCAGTTTCGCTCCAGCAGGCCGCTGTAATTCCGCATTACGAGGTGGCTGTCGATCTTCTGAACAAGGTCGAAGACCACGCTCACGGCGATCAGCAGGCCAGTGCCGCCGTAGAAACTGGCGGCCTGATAGGGGATCCCCAGGAACCCACCCGCAATCGTGGGAATGACCGCCACGAGCGCCAAGAAGCCGGCACCGACGTAGGTGATCCGTTCCATGACCCGCTCCAAGTAGTCGGCGGTCCGCTTCCCTGGCCGGTAGCCCGGAATGAACGCCCCGAAATTCTTGAGGTTGTCGGCCATTTCCTTCGGGTTGAACGTGATGGCTGTCCAGAAATAGCAGAAGAAGTAGATGAGTGCGATGTAGAGCACGTTGTAGAGATACGACTGCCCGCGGGTAAAGGACTCCGAGAGCGATTGAAGGATGCTGCTTTCCGGAATGGTCTTCGCAAGGTAACTGAACAGGAACTGCGGAAAGAGCAGGAGCGAGCTCGCGAAGATGATCGGCATCACGCCAGCCTGATTCACCCGCAGCGGGAGATACTGACGAGTGCCACCGTAGACGCGACGGCCGCGAACGTGCTTGGCGCTCTGGGTCGGAATCCGCCGCTGCCCTTGGGTCATGAAGACCACGCCCGCCACGACGCCCACAAAGAGCGCGACCAGCACCGGGATCATTTCGACGCCGAGTTTGCCCGTGCCGGCGCCACCACCGACTTCCCACGAGGTCGCGCCGGCGAGCTCGAGGAGAGCCCCGGGCATGCCCGCCAGGATGCCTGCCATGATAAGGAGGCTGATGCCGTTGCCGATGCCAAACTCGTCGATCTGCTCACCGAGCCACATCAAGAAGACGGTGCCGGCGGTCATCGTCATCACGGCCACGAACTGCCAGATGAATGGGAGTCGGCCATCCTCCAGGAATCCGGATTGGATCAGTGACTGCTCGCGGCCAGGGGCAGCGAGATAGGCAACATAGAACCAGCTTTGGACGATGCAGATGATGACCGTGGCATAGCGGGTGTATTCATTGATCTTCTTGCGTCCCGCCTCTCCCTCTTTTTGGAGTCGTTCGAGGGGCGGCCACACCGTGCCCAAAAGCTGGAAGATGATCGAGGCCGAGATGTAGGGCATGATGCCCAGTCCGAAAATCGTGGCCTGCGAGAGCTGGCTCGCAGAAAAAACGGCCACGGTACGGAGCAACTCACCGACTCCGCCTGTCTGCTTGGCGAAGGCCGACATTGCATCGGCATCGATGATCGGAAGCGGCACCTGCCAGCCGACACGGTAGATCGCCAAAAGCCCGAGCGTGAGCAGAATCTTCTGCCGGAGCTCTGGAATTGCAAAAATGACGCGGATCTTTTCGAGCACGGTGGTGGACTCCTCGGTACAGGCGGCAGGCCGGCTGCATACCCTACCCGGTGACCGGCCTTTTCCGCGACGCCTTTCCGATCTTCCGCACAAGCGGTGCCGGACCTGAGAGCTCGGTGACAGTGCCACCGGCGGCCAGGATTTTTTCTTTTGCCCGGCCACTGAAGTGGTGGGCCGAGATTTTCAGGGCCTTGGTAAGTTCGCCATTGCCAAGGATTTTGAGGTCTTGCCAGATGCCCTTGAGCACGCCAGAAGCACGCAGGGAGTTCGGGGTCACCTCGCTACCAGCCTCACACGCCGCTTCGAGCTGCTCAACATTGATGCTCTTGACAGAGCGGGCGAATGCGTTGTGAAAACCCCGCTTCGGGATTCTCCGGATGAGCGGCTGACGCCCTCCCTCGAAGATCCCGGCGGCCGACCAGCCGGCAAGCTGGCCCTGTCCTTTGTCGCCGCGCCCGGCCGTGCAGCCGCGGCCCGAGCCGGGACCACGACCCACGCGGAGCCGCTTGCGGTTCTTATGAATGCCTTTATTAACGTCGCTGATCTTCATAGTCGGAAATCCGTCAGTGGTCGTAAACGGTCGGGTGGCTCGTGGCCTACAGGCTCACACCACGGAGCCGCTCGGTCTCTACTTTGGTTCGCAGTTGCTTGAGCCCCTCGAGGGCCGCCTTGACGATGTTGACTGGGTTCGTGGAACCATGGGCCTTGGTGAGCACGTCGCGAATGCCCGCCGACTCACAGACTGCCCGAACGGCGGCGCCCGCGATGATGCCAGTGCCCGGGCTGGCCGGAAGCATGATGACTCTGGCGGTTTCGTAGACGCCCTCGACCCGATGCGGAATCGTCCCAGCTTCCACCGGCACTTCAATGAGGTTCTTCATGCCGTCCTTGATTGCCTTCTCGACCGCCGGGGGCACTTCGTTGGCTTTGCCATAGCCGCAGCCCACCTTGCCCTTGCCGTTTCCGACAACGACCAAGCCTGCAAAGCTGAAACGACGGCCGCCCTTTACGACCGTGGCGCACCGCCGGACCTTGACGACCTTCTCGACGAATTCGCCACTCCGGGAATCTTTGCCGGTGGACACGGGATGGGGTTCTCCTGACGAACGATGAAGGGTTGGTAAAGCGTGATTGAGCGTGGTAGAGGCGGTGTGACGCGAGGCTCAGAACTCGAGGCCCGCAGCCCGGGCTGCATCGGCGAGAGCGGCCACTCGCCCGTGATATTTGAAGCTGCCTCGGTCGAGACAAACCTTTGTGACTCCCGCAGCCCGCGCCCGCTCGGCAACAGCACGACCGATCGCCTCGGCGGCCTGCTTGTTGCCCCCAAAGCCGACCGACTCGCGGAGTTGACGGTCAACCGAACTGGCTGACGCCAGGGTCCGACCGGCAGCGTCGTCGATCACCTGAGCATAAATGTGCTTGCTCGTGCGAAACACGGCAAGCCGTGGACGCTCGGCAGTTCCGACAAGAGGCTTGCGGACGCGGCGACGGCGGCGAAGCCGCTGGCGAAAAATCGTACGGGAGTGGTCCATGGTCGTGCGTGGTGAAGGATGAAGGATGCCGGGCGGCAGGGGCCGCCCAATATGTATCGCGTGCCTACTACTTGGTGACAGCCTTGCCAGCCTTGCGGCGGACCTGCTCGTTTTCGTACCGAATGCCCTTGCCCTTGTAAGGCTCTGGCTTCCTGAGGGCCCGCACCTCGGCGGCAAATTGCCCAACCGCTTGCTTGTCGATGCCTTTGACCGAAATGTGCGTCTGGTCGGGACACACAACCGTCAGGCCCTTGGGAATGGGAACCTGAAGCTCATTGGCGAACCCAACTCGAAGCTGGAGGACATCCTTCTGGATGGCCGCCAAGTATCCGACCCCAACGATCTCGAGCTTTTTTTCGTATCCCTTGGACACTCCCTCGACCATGTTGGCCGCGAGGGCACGGGTCAAACCATGCACGGCGCGGGCCATCCGCCCGTCGTCCGTTCGCGTCACGACGACGGAGGCAGCCGTCGCGTCCACGGTCACTCCGACGACCGGGTGGAACTTGTGCTCGAGCTTTCCAAGAGGCCCCTCAACGACGAGCACGCCGTTGCTCACGGATGCTTTGACGCCGTTCAGGAGAGGAACTGGATTCTTACCGATTCGCGACATGACTCGTAACCTTTCGCAACTACCACAGCTCGCAGAGTACTTCGCCGCCAAGCTTCTTCTGCCGGGCCTCGCGATCACTGACAACGCCACTCGAGGTCGAGAGAATTTGAATTCCAAGGCCCCCGAGCACCGGCCTGAGCCGCGCGGAGCGGCTATACACCCGGCGACCAGGAGTACTGACCCGTCGGATGTTGCGGATGAGCCGCTCACCGTTAGGACCATACTTGAGCTCAAGCTGGAGGTGTGGCACAGGGCCCGACTCGACCTCGTGCCAGTCCCAAATGAAACCCTCTCGCTTGAGTACTTCCGCCAGTCCACGCTTCACCTTCGACGTGGGCACCTCCACGGTAGCCTTTTCAACCCGGATCGCGTTGCGAATCCTGGTGAGCATGTCGGCGATGGGATCGGTCATCATGTCAGCTGAGCCCTCTTCTCTCGATTCTGAATTTACCAGCTCGCCTTTTTCACACCGGGAATCAAACCTGTATCCGCGAGTTTGCGGAAACAGATCCGGCAGATGCCGAACTTACGATACACGGCCCGTGGCCGGCCACAGAGCATGCACCGCCGAACGATTCGTGTGGTGAACTTCGGTGGCCGCTTGGCGGCCGCGATCTTTGATTTACTTGCCATGATTCGGTCGAATGCCTACTCGTTCTCTGGTCCGCACCGCTACGCCGCGGCGTCCCCTTCGCCCTGCTTCTTGAGTGGCAGCCCCATGGCCACCAGCAATTCCTTCGCCTCGTCATTTGTTCTGGCAGAAGTAACGAAGGTGATGTTCATTCCTTGTGGCCGCGTGAAGCGATCCGGATTGATCTCCGGAAACACCATCTGCTCCGAAAGGCCGAGGCTGTAGTTGCCGTGGCCGTCGAAGGCCGTCGATGACAGCCCCCGAAAGTCACGCACCCGCGGAAGGGCCACCGACACAAGCCGGTCGAAAAACTCGTACATTCGCCGCCCGCGAAGCGTGACCTTGCAGCCAATCGCCAGGTTCTCCCGAAGCTTGAAGCCCGCGACCGCCGCCTTTGAAAGCGTCGCAATGGGCTTCTGCCCTGCGATCTGGGCGAGCGCTCCCAGCGCCTCGTCGAGATACTTTTTCTCGGCCGTCGCAGCCCCTACGCCCATGCTGATCACGATCTTTTCGAGCCGTGGAACGGCATGGGGATTGGTGCGTCCGAGCTCCTTTTCGAGGTGCGGGCGAACGGTATTTTGGTAATGGTCGAGGAGCCGCGGCGTAGCAGCGGGCTCCAGGGTTGTTACGGTTGTCGTTTTCTTCGCCATCTAATCGATTCCTACGTTCCTGACACTATGTTCCGTTGCGAGCGATCTAGCCAGCGGTCTTGGAGGCCGACCGCGGCCGCCGGAGTACACCATGCTCGGCACCGCACTTCTTGCAGTACCGAACCTTCGAGCCATCGGAGTTGATTCGAGCGCCAAGCCTCGTCGCTTTACCACATGCCGAACAGACAAACAGCACATTCGAGGCATCGATCGGCATCTCTTTGCTCAACCGACCGCCCTGCTGGTTCTTCTGGCTCTTGCGCACGTGGCGATATACGCGATTGACGCCCTCGACGACGACACGGTTGGCACCGCCATCCGACGGCGCGGGCAAGACGGACGCCACACGCGCCCGCGTACCGCGGTCATTGCCGGTTGTCACTTCAACGGTATCGCCAGACTTGATCAGCATTACACCACCTCGCTCGCCAGGCTGACGATCTTCATGAAGTTGCGATCCCGCAACTCACGGGCCACAGCCCCGAAGATTCGAGTGCCCTTAGGATTCTTATCATTGTCGATGATCACGCAGGCGTTGGAATCGAAGCGCACGTAGCTGCCATCCTCTCGCCGCGTTGATTTCCTGCAGCGCACGATGACCGCCTTGACGACGGCCTTTTTCTTGACTTCGCTACCGGCAATCACGCTCTTGACGCTACAGACAATGATGTCACCGAGGCCAGCGGTCCGCTTGCGAGTCCCGCCAAGAACCTTGAAGCACATCACTTCTTTCGCGCCGGTATTGTCAGCGACGGCAAGTCGCGTTTGCATTTGAATCACGTGGATGCCCCCTCTGCCTTCGTGCTGCCCGCAGCAGCCTTTTTCTCGCCCCCTGTTGCGTCCGCAGCTTCGGCCCGAGCCGCCGTTTCCCGCAGCTCGGTAGCCCTGGCACCACTGCGAAGCGAAGCCAGGTCAACGGCCGTGCTCTTGGAAACCACCCGCACGAGCTCCCATCGCTTTGTCTTGCTCCGCGGCCTGCACTCGATGATCTCGACCAGGTCGCCCGGCCCCGATTCCTCGTGCTCGTCGTGGACATGACAGACCGTCCGCCGGTGGAGGATTCGTCCATACTTAGAATGATGGATGATCCGTGGGATCTCCACTCGCCGAGTCTTCTCGGCGGCGGCGCTCGTCACGGTTCCTGTCTCAACTCGCTTGGGCATCGTCTCGTTTCCTGTGCGTGTTCTGTCGTCCGCGTGCCTATGCCGTGGCCTGGGCCGTGGCGAGGGAGGCCGCCCGCTCCGCCAGGATAGTCTGGCAGCGAGCGATCGTTTTGCGGTGCTTTCGCATCTCTGAAGGCGCCGCGAGCTTCTCTGTCTGGGCCTGGATACGGAGCCGGAAAAGTGATTCCGACGCGTCTTTCCAGACAAGCCGGATTTGCTCTTCCGCCATATCCCTAATCTCCTTCGATTTGTTCATCGCATGATCCTGTCGCTACTCGTGTCGCCCGTTTCCACCATCCGCTCGTTACATCAACCGTCGCTTCACAAACCGCACGCGAATCGGCATCTTGTGTGCAAGACGAGCCATGCACACCCGAGCCGCTTCCTCTGGCACACCACCAATCTCGTAGAGGATCATGCCGGGCTTCACCACGGCTGCCCAATACTCCGGCTCACCCTTGCCCTTGCCCATTCGGGTCTCGAGCGGGATCGACGTGACCGATTTGTGTGGGAAGGCGCGAACGTAGAGCCGACCCTCCGTACGGAGGTACTGCTGCGCCGCGATCCGACCGGCCTCGATAGTCGCCGCGGGAAGCCATCCCGGCTGCTCGGCCTGAAGGCCGAAGTCGC
The DNA here is from genome assembly GCA_964478275.1 of uncultured Candidatus Kuenenia sp. GTDB lineage: Bacteria > Planctomycetota > Planctomycetia > Pirellulales > UBA1268 > QWPN01. The sequence continues at coordinate 12,943 of CAYZHH010000003.1, read as the reverse complement.
CGAAGACAACGTAATTCCCGCGAGAGGCATCACCTCTTATACGACCTCTTTGGCTTTTTCGGTGCTTCACCCGTTTGGGCATCAGCGCCATCGCCATCCTCCTCGTACATGCCTTGGTTGACCCACACCTGGATTCCGATGTTTCCCTGCGGGGTGGGTGCCTCGCAGAATCCGTAATCAATCTTGGCCCGGAGCGTCGACAGGGGCATCGCCCCTGCGATCGCCTTTTCGCATCGTGACATTTCGGCTCCGCCGAGCCGGCCGGAAAGCTGGATCTTTACGCCCCTGGCACCGGCATCCATAGTCGTGTCAAGCGATCGCTTGAGAGTGCGCCGAAACGCCGCCCGCTTGGAGAGCTGATCGGCGATATCCTCGGCCACGAGCTGCGCTTGAATCTCTGGGCGAGAAACCTCTTCGACCTTGAGATTCACGCGACGCCCGAGCAGCTCCTGGAGCTCGTTCTGAAGACGATCCACCTCCTGCCCCTTGCGGCCAATGATCACGCCAGGACGCGCGGAGTGGAGGATGACTTTAACCTCATCCCGTGTCCGCTCGATCTCGACCTTGGGAATCGCGGCAGCGCGGTACTTTGTCTTAAGGAACTTCCGGACCTTGAAGTCTTCAAGAAGGAGACCCGGAAACTCCTTCTTCGTCGCGTACCAACGGCTCCTCCAAGGCTCAGTGATGCCCGTGCGGAATCCGGTGGGATGAACTTTTTGACCCATGGAATATGCCCTTACTTCGCGCTGACGCCCGCCACTGAGGCGGAGTCGAGCGCGACCTTGATGTGCGACATTCGCCGCTTGATTCCAAACGCCATTCCGCGGGCCCGCGGACGGATCCGCTTGAACATTGGGCCCTCGTCGATCCGAGCATCGACCACAACCAGGTCGTCGATCCCGGAAGCCTGACGGTTTTCGGCATTTCCGAGGGCGCTCTTGATCACCTTCTCGAGCATCCGAGCCCCACGGTGGGGCTGAAAGCGGAGAATGTCGAGCGCCTCGTCGGCAAACTTGCCTCGAACGAGATCGGCGAGCGCCCGCACCTTGCGAGGGCTGATCCGAGCGTACTTGTGCATGGCTGTGTAGGACATCGCTTTCCCTCAGGCGCTACTTCGCCGCCTCCTTCGCCTTGCCACCATGCCCACGGAAGGTCCGCGTGGGAGAGAACTCACCAAGCTTGTGGCCCACCATGTCTTCGGTCACGAACACCTTGAGATGCTGTTTGCCGTTGTGAACCATGAACGTCAGCCCGACGAACTCGGGCACAATGGTGCAGGAACGCGCCCACGTCTTGATGGGATCACGCCTCCCGCTGGACAACTGACCCTCCACCTTTCCGTAAAGGCGGGGATCGACAAACGGCCCCTTTTTTGCACTGCGTCCCATGGCGGATTACCTCAGCTTCAATTGGCCGTAACGACGGCTTTTGCGGCGACGAACAATGGAGGCACCCGACGGCTTCCTGGGCTTCCTGGTCCCACCACCCTTGGCACTCTTGCCAGTAGGGCTCACGGGATGACGACCACCCTTCGTGCGCCCCTCGCCACCACCGTGGGGATGATCGACTGGGTTCATGGCCGTGCCGCGGACATGCGGCCGAACGCCGAGCCACCGCGATCGGCCAGCTTTGCCAAGACGCACATTCATGTGCTCGGCGTTTCCGATCGCGCCAACCGTGGCACGACAGTCTGCCGGCACGCGGCGGATTTCACCAGACGGAAGCGAGAGCTGGGCCCAGCCTGCCTCACGGGCGAGCAGCGTCGCCGAGGCCCCCGCCGAGCGACACATTCGGCCACCGCGGCCCGCCTGCATTTCAACATTGTGAACCTGCGTGCTCAGCGGGATCGCCGACAGCGGAAGGCAATTCCCAACCTCGGGTGGCGCGGCCTCGCCGCTCACGACGGTACGGCCAACAAGCAGCCCCTCGGGAGCCAGGATGTACCGCTTCTCGCCGTCGGCATAGTGAACGAGCGCGACGCGGCAGGTGCGATTCGGATCGTATTGAATCGAATCAACTTTCCCCGGCACGCCATCCTTGTTTCGACGGAAGTCGATCAGCCGGTACTGCTGCTTGTGACCACCGCCGCGATGACGGGACGTGATCTTACCCTGATTGTTGCGGCCACCGGTCTTCAGCTTGCGGACGAGCAGCCCCTTGGGCACCTCAGCGCCGGGCGTGAGCTCGGCGAAGTCGGAGACGCTCGCGTTGCGGCGGCCTGCACTCGTCGGTTTGTAGATTCGGATGCCCATCGTTTCAGCTCATGAACTTTTTGTGACTTCAGCCCGCTCGACTCAGAACAGGTTGATCTTGGAATCAGCAGCCAAGTAAACGACCGCCTTCTTCCAAGGCTTCGTCACGATTTTCCGGACGCGACCCCGGCGGACCTTGCCGCGACGATTTTGGACGGCAACCTTCTCGACCTTGACGCTGAAGAGCTCTTCAACGGCACGACGAATGTCAGCCTTGGTCGCCGTGGTCGCCACCTCGAAGGAGTAGGCGTTGTGACGATTGGCTCGGTGCATTCCCTTCTCAGTCACGAGCGGCCGCAGAATCACATGCACGGGCTCGAGACGGGGATTGAATGCAGGGGCGGGAGGAATAGGCACAGCCATGGCTTACGTTGCCTCCTTCCGAGTCGCAGGCTTCGAGGAACGGCCTGGCTTGGCACGTGCCGCAGACCGCCGAGCCGGCTTGGGCGTCACGGCTCTGGTCGCCTTGGCCGACTCGCGGAACGCATCGAGCGCCCCACGAGTCATGACGATCGCGCGGGGACGAAGAATCGACCAGGCATTGAGCTCGGCCACGGGAGCAACGGTAACGCCAGCGATATTGCGGGCACTCTTCCAGAAATTTGGGTCGTGCTTCTCAGGCGAGACGAGCACGGTTGCGTCGCCCACCCCCAAGGCCCGGAGCATTTTGGCGATCGGACCTGTCTTCGGCTCGCCGACAGTGATGGCATCGATGAGCTTGACCTCATCGTCGGCCAAGCGAGCGGCAAGCGCCATCCGAGCAGCCGCCTGGAGCGACTTGCGGGGCATCCGCCAGCCGAAGTCACGTGGACTCTTCGCGAAGATATGACCACCGCCGCGCCGCACGCCACTCCGCCGCCCACCGGCACGTGCATTACCCGTGCCCTTCTGCCGATACATCTTCTTGGTCGAGCCCGCCACTTCACCGCGGGTTTTGGTCTTCTGCGTACCCTGGCGAGCGTTGGCCTGGTACATGATCACCGCATCATGAAGGAGCTGCTTGCTAATGCGAGGAGCCAGCTCGGCTGGGTCGATCTCGTAGCTGCCAACCTGCTTACCAGCCATGTCATAGACGGCGAGATTCACTTGGCACCGCCCTTCTTCTTGACAACAGCCGCAGGGCGGCCGACTTTCTTGATCTTGTTCGTTTTGCAGACCGTAACAAACGCCCCCTCCGGGCCCGGCACAGCCCCACGCAGGAGGATCAGATTCGACTCCGCATCCACCCGCACGAGCTTCACGTTCCGCATGGTGGACCGCTCGTTGCCAAAGCGGCCGGCCATGCGCTTGCCCTTGAATACGCGGCCTGGCGTCGTGTTCTGGCCCGTGCCACCCTGGTGGCGATGACACTTCTTGACGCCGTGGGAGGCCCGCTGGCCCTTGAAGCCATGACGCTTCATGACGCCCGCCGTACCCCGGCCCTTGGTGATACCGACGATGTCAACAAACTCGACACCCTCGAACACAGCGACCGTGAGCACTTGACCGACCTCGACGCCGGCGTAGATGCCGCGAAGCTCGCGCACGAACCGCTGCGGCTCGCAACTGGCCTTCGGCACAAGGGCCATGCCAGCCTCCGCACGCTTCTTGGCACGACGACCATCGAGATTCGCGACCTGGCCACGAACCGAGCGACTCACAAGCCGACGGGGCTTATCGGCAAAGCCGATCTGAATGGCCGAGTAGCCATCCCGACCAGGCGTGCGCACCGAAGTGACGGGACAAGGGCCGGCCTCGATCACAGTGACCGGAACAACCGCACCCGACTCGGGGTCAAAAATCTGCGTCATGCCGACCTTGCGGCCCAGCAGACCAGGTCGTCCAAGCTTGTCAACGGCGGGTTTCGAGGTGATTGCCATGATAGTCGTTACGGTTGTGCCCATCGACGCGACCCCATCCGAGGGACCATGTGCCCCTTGGACAAAATCGTCTTCACGCTCGAAGCCGCTGGCTACAGGAGCACCCAGACCGAACCACCGTCTTGCGACAGATGATTCACTGCCTTTTCGAGGCAGCATGGCCGGGCCTTACCCGCTACGCCTTCCAAGCATGTCGTTCGTCGATGCTCCGATGTCCTGAGTGTCCTACGCTTTCCCGAGCCCCAGAGCGGTTACGACCGCGACGAGGCCTTGATCTTGATATCGACGCCAGCAGGCAGGCTGAGCTTATTCAGCGCCTCGATCGTCTTGGCGGTGGCCTGGACGATGTCGATCACCCGCTTGTGGGTCCGAATTTCATATTGCTGCCGGGCCTTTTTGTCGATGTGGGGGCCCGAAAGCACGGTGTATCGCTCAATCCGCGTGGGGAGTGGGATCGGCCCGTGCACTTCGGAATTGGTCCGCTTGGCGGTGTCCACGATCTCTGCCGCGCTCTGGTCGAGCACGGCGTGGTCGTAGGCCTCCATGCGGATACGAATGATTTCCTGAGTGGGACCGGCCACAGTGCAAACTCCGCCACGACTCTTCGCGCAACCGGAGGACCACAGGATCCTCCGTCGCAAGGGGGGACGAGGAGTCCTCCCTTCGGCGGCACATCCCGCGTTCAAGAGAACGTGGTTGCCGCAACGAGCGAGCCACGAAATCTAAAGACGCTTGGCGACCGTGTCAATGACCCCCTTGGGAAACGGCTTCGGCCATCGTTACATGAACGAATCCGCTGTTTCTGCCGATGCAGGCCCGTACTTCAGCGGGGCCATGGTGAAGCTTGCCCGCCCTTGACTCACGCTTCGTACGGCCTGCGAATAGCCAAACATGCTCGCCAGGGGTGCCTCGGCCGTGAGCACCGTGGCCCCGCCACGAATCTCCGTAGCGGTGATAATCGCCCTCCGCTGCTGGAGGTCGTTGATCACGTCGCCCAGGTAATCCTCGGGAACAGTCACTTCGACCTTCATGACGGGCTCGAGAAGGACGGTTCCAGCAGCCGTGAGAAGCCGTTCGATGGCATCGGCAGCCGCAATACGGATCGCGATATCGCCCGGAAAAGGCTCAGGGATCGGGCTCTCCAAGACCACGATCCGCACACCCCACAGGGGACAGCCCTTGAGACCGCCGCGTTCGGAGCTCTCGCGAACCGCTTCGGTCATCGTTGCGGCAATGACCGCAAGGGAGTCGCTCTCCGGAAACCAGCCCTGCTCGACCACCACCGGCCCCTGCACATCGGTCGGCTCGCCGCGGACCGTCACCGTGGCCACGAGCGTCTGCCCAGCCACCTGCCGGTTGGCCTCGCCCGCAACGGTCGCCGCCTGCTCGAGCGTCTCCTTGTAGCTCACCCTCGGCCTGTGCACGCGGCACTTAAGCTTGAAGTCGCGTTCGAGGCGATGCCGGATGACTTCGAGGTGAAGCTCGCCCATTCCCGAGATAAGCGTTTGCCCTGTCTCCTCGCTCTCGATGGCGCGGAACGTGGGATCCTGCCGCTTCATCATCTCGAGGGCATCGGCAAGTTTTTTGCGTTCGAGGCTCGTCTCGGGCTCGATCGCCATCGAGATGACCGTCTCGGGGAATGTGATCGTCTCGAGGAGGATCGGGGCAGCCGCGTCGCAGAGCGTGTCACCGGTGACACTCAGACGAGGCCCGACCACTCCCACGATGTCCCCTGCCCTCGCCTCCGGCACCTGCTCACGGCGGTCAGCCTGCACATGCCAGAGCTGGGCAATGTTTTCCTTCTTTTGCTTGGCCGGATTCCAGGCCCGACTACCCGCTTTGAGCGTGCCGGAATAGACCCGCAGGAAGGCGAGGTCGCCATGTTTTTCGGCCAGAATCTTGAAGACGAGGCCGCAAAAAGGCTCCGACGGATCAGGTTTCCGAATGATGGCCGTGGGGGGCTTTTTGGACGGATCGAGCCCCTCCACCGGCGGCACATCGGCAGGACTCGGCAGGTACCAGGCGACCGCGTCGAGTACGGGCTGCACGCCGATGCAATCGAGAGCGGAGCCACCCAAAACAGGCACCACGAGCCTGGCGATGGTGGCCTGGCGAATCACCTTCCGCATGAGCTCTGGCGGAAGCGGCGCTTCGGCGAGCGCGAGCTCAGCCACCTCGTCGGAATAGTCGAAGAGCGTGGAGACAAGCTGCTCCCGCCACTCCGCCGCCAGCTCCGCCGCCTCGGGCGGGATCGGCCCACGGGCCACAGCGAGCCCCTGGCCGTCTGCCGAAAGGGCCTCCTCCTTTGGCGGAAAGGTGAGCAACTCCATCGTGACGAGATCGACGAGCCCGCGAAACGGATCTTTGACGTGGGGCGGCCCCATCCCAAGGGGCACCTGGAGCACCAGCGGCTTGGCGCCGAGACGCTTTTCAATTTGCTTGACCGTCCCGAAGAAGTCGGCTCCCTCGCGATCGAGCTTGTTGACGAGAGCGATCCGCGGCACACCGTACTTGTCGGCCTGTCGCCAGACCGTCTCGCTTTGGGCCTCCACGCCCTCACGGGCGCTGAAGACCACGACCGCCCCGTCGAGCACCCGCAGGCTCCGCTCGACCTCGGCCGTGAAATCGACATGGCCCGGCGTATCGATGAGGTTCACCGTCATGTCCTGCCAGCGGAACGAAACCGCCGCGGAGTAGATCGTGATCCCCCGCTCCTGCTCCTCGGGATCGAAGTCGGTGATGGTGGTGCCGCGATCAACTTCGCCGAGGCGATGGCTGGTCTTCGTGAAGAAGAGCATCCGCTCGGTGAGCGTTGTCTTGCCCGCATCAATGTGGGCCACGATGCCGATATTACGGATCTTTTGGAGGTCGTGCTTCAGGGGCGTCATGGCCGCATCGTAACCGGTCACGGGTCGCGGCCGAAAACGCGGCGTTCTGCCCCGCGAGGATCCGCGACATGGTGGGTATGGCCGAGAAATAGTCGATGCCCGATAAGCGAACGGCTCGGCGGAGTCGTGGTGGATAGCCGGGCCACCCGATGGCCAATCGGGGCTTTTATTGGAAAATGGTTCGAGTCGTTGTCGCATCCGCAAGGGGTTGCCCGTGCCGCGTCGCCGGCGACCGCAAGCCGGTGCCGACGCCGGGACGGCGGCGCCGGCGCGAAACGCCTGGGAGCCGGGCTTTGCACGGCGACCGCAAGCCGGTGCCGACGCCGGGACGGCGGCGCCGGCGCGAAAGCAGCAGGCCCGTAGCGAACGTCCGGCGATGCGGCACGGGCAACCCTGAGCCACGGCGATCACGGTATCCGCGGAGCGAGTGAGGCACGCAGAAAAGACGAAGCGATGCCTTTTCCTGACTCGTCAAACTCGACTCGAAGAGTCGAGCGCCAAGTGGTCGAGCGACGTGTCGTTACATCCGCTCCACGGTGCCGATGCCGAGGAGGCCGAGGCCGTGCCGCAAAACACGGCCTGTCAGGTCGCACAGCGCCAGCCGACTGGCGGCGGCTTCCCCTTCGGCCTTGAGCACAGGCAGGGCGTCATAGAACACCGAGAAACGACCGGCCAGATCATAGAGCCAGGCCGTGAGGAGGTTGGGCCTGTTGTCGGCCTCGACATCCTCGAGAACCTCGGAAAACCGCACGATTCCCAGGGCGAGCGCCCGCTCCTGAGGGGCCGCAATCGATACCGCCGCGGCCTTGGCGCGGACGGCATCGCGATCGACGCACCCCTTCGCACAGATGCCCTCCACGCGAGCGACGGCGTATTGCATGTAGGCGGCTGTATTGCCCTTGAGCTCGAGCATCTTGTCGAAGCTGAAGACGTAGTCGGTCGTGCGGTTCTGCGACAGGTCGGCGTACTTGATCGCCCCGATGCCCACCGTTTCGGCAACACGTTTCTGGGTCGCCTCGTCCATCCCGTCGCGGCCGGTCGCGGCCACCACGGCGGCTGCGCGTTCGACGCCTTCATCGAGAAGGGCCTCGAGGCCGACGGTGTCTCCAGCCCGCGTTTTGAAAGGCCGCCCATCGTCGCCGAGCACGGTCCCGAAAGCGACGTGAAAAAGATCAACGCTGCCAATGCCCCAGCGCCGCACTGTCTCGAAAAGCTGGTCGAAATGACGGCTCTGGCGATGGTCCACGACGTAGAGAATGCGGTCGGGCTCCCACTGCGCGCGCCGCCACTGGATCGTGGCGAGGTCAGTGGTGGCGTAGAGAAACGCGCCGTCAGCCTTGCGAATCAAAAACGGCGCCGCGTCATCGCCGTCCAAAAAAACGCCCACGGCTCCGCGGCTCTCGCGGGCCAGCCCCTTGGCCATGAGATCTTCCACCACGCCAGCGAGCATGGGTTGGAAAAAACTCTCGCCGAGCTGGTGATCGAACGACACACCGAGCCGCTGATAGAGCCGCTCGATGTCGGCTAGGCAGACGGGCATGAACTGCTCCCACAGCCCGCGGTTCTCGGGGTCGCCCGCGTGCAGCTTCGCCGTTTCGGCAAGCACCTCGCGGCCGGCATCGGGAAACTTTGCCACGAGGGCCGCGGCTTCGGGGTCGGCGGCCAGCTCTTCGGGCTTGGAGTCGGCCACCCTTCGCACCAATCGATAGAGCCGCCCCAGCTCGGCCGTGGGTTCAGCAGCGAAGGCCGCATCGTCGCGGCAATGCTTCCATCCCCAGAGGATCATCCCGAACTGAGTGCCCCAGTCGCCGAGGTGATTGTCGGTGATGACCTTGTGGCCACGAAACCTGAGAATCCTGGCCAGGGCATCGCCGAGGACGGTCGAGCGGATGTGGCCCACATGCATGGGCTTGGCGACATTCGGGCTCGAGAAGTCAACCACGATCGTAAGCGGCGTTTCGACCGGCGCTACCCCGAGCCGGTCGTCAGCGACTGCACCGCGAACCGCTGCAGCGAGAGCGTCGTCGCGAATGCGGACATTGATGAAACCAGGGCCGACCGGATCGCCTGGCGGCTCGAAGAGGGTGGTGTACCCGGGGGCGGACACAAGCCGCGACGCGATCTCGGCCGCCAATTCGCGAGGCTTGCGGCCGGCCCGCTTGGCCAGTGCCATTGCCATGGTGCCTGAGTAGTCGCCGAACTTGGGATCAGCCGCCTCGCGCACCTGGTCCAGGAGCGCCGGCATGTCGGCAGGATCGATGATCACAACGCCCGTGGCTGAGAGATCCTCGAGGGCCGCGGCGAAGGCTCGCCTCAGGGCCGATCTGAAATTGACCCGCGTCGGCACTTCCGCCGGCTGCGGCTCAGCGGGGCTCATGACGCCGCCACCCCATCGGCCCCTGGTACAGCTACCCGTGCCGCATCGCTCCAGAGCCCCTCGAGATCCCAGTAGGTTCGGGCTTCTGGATCAAAGAGGTGCACCATCACGTTGCCGTAGTCGAGCACGATCCAGCGGCCCTCTTCGTACCCATCACTCCCGCGGCTGCGGTCGTGCAGATCGTGCTTGACGACCTTTTCGATCTCGTCGGCCATGGCATGCATCTGCCGTCGGCTCGAACCTGTGACCACGACGAAGTAGTCAACGACCGGGGTGAGCTCGCGCAGATCGAGGATGCGGACATCGGTGCCCCGCGTCTCTCCTGCCACACGGGCAGCAAGCATGACAAGTTCGAGCGCAGCGGCGGCGCTCGATGCCGAAACGGACGGGGGTGCGGGGGCGGCCTTCGACACGGGGGGGTAAGCGCTTCCTGAGAGGGAAAAATCCTAGGCAGTCTACACGAGCGACAATCACCGCGTGCACGCCCGCCCCGCGGCCAGGGCAATGCCGCAGAGCACGATGTCGGGAATCTCGATGGCGCCTGGCAGGGACTCCCGCACCATGGCTCGCGAGCCCCCCGCCAGGATAATGACGGGTTCGTCCCCAAGCTCGCGGGCTGCCGCAGCCACCAGGCGGGCGATCGCCCCCCGAAATCCGTGCCCCACTCCGGCGGCAATCGCTTCGTCCGTCGTGCGGCCCGGCATCGGCGGCGGCAACGCCCACACCGCCTCGGCAAGCGCCGGGAGCTGGCTCGTCCCCGAAGCGAGCGACTGGGCCATGAGATTGGGACCTGGCAGGATTGCGCCGCCGAGAAACGTGCCGTCGGCCGCTACCAGATCGACCGTGGCAGCCGTGCCGCAATCGACGACGATCGCCGACTTGCCTTCAGGCTTCGCATGAATCGCAGCCGCGGCGGCGGCGAGCCGGTCGATGCCTACACGTTCCGGGGAAGGCACATTGATCGCGAGCGGCAAGTCGACATGCCCTATCCGTCGCTGACGGATGGGCCGGTGCCGCGTGGCCGAGAGTGCGGCCACGGCCGCCTCGAGCCGCGTGGCAGCCCCCTCAGAGACGCTCGCGACAAGGATCACAGCGGGGCCTGGCGCCGCGGCCAAGAGCCAGCGCTCGAGGTTGTCGGGGTGGAATCGCCGACTGTCGAGATCCTGCCGGTGAGTCACCGTGGGCAGACCCACTCCACCCGCAGCAGCGCCCGCTGCCCCTTCGGCCAGCCGCGCCAGCTTGATCCGGGAATTTCCGACATCTGCGAGCAGCACGGTGTCGCCCGAGCAAATGCCTCGGCCAACACGGGTCGCGGGGGGGAGGTCGGGGGGTATCACGCAACCGGCTCCCGGCGGTCGAGCTCCGCGACAACGGCCCACACGAGCTTGTCGAGCCCGGCGCCGGTCGCGGCGCTCACGGCGAGCACATCGCGGCCAAGCGTGGCTGCAAGCTCCTCCCGCACGGCATCGGCTCCTGGCAGCTCACACTTGCTCACGACCACGATCTCCGGCCGCGTCCCGAGTGATGCATCGTACAGCACGAGCTCTTCTCGAATGGCCCGGTAGTTGGTCAGCGGATCGGTGCCGTCCACAGGGCATGGCTCGACGACATGGACCAAAATGCCCGCTCGCTCGACATGCCGAAGAAACTCGTGCCCTAGACCAATGCCGGCATGCGCCCCCTCGATGAGCCCGGGCAGATCGGCCAGCACAAACTCTCGCTCGCGATCGACCGACACCATCCCGAGGATCGGCGACTTGGTCGTGAAGGGATAGTCAGCGATCTCCGGCCGGGCCCGTGACAGCCGTGAGAGCAGCGTGCTTTTGCCGGCATTCGGCTTCCCGACGAGCCCCACGTCGGCGATGACCTTGAGCTCGAGCAAGAGACGGCGACTCTCGCCGGGCTCGCCGAGCGTGCATTCCCGTGGAGCCCGGTTCGTCGATGACTTGAAGTGCATGTTGCCATGGCCTCCCCCGCCGCCACGGGCGGCAATGATCTCCTGCCCTGGCACGGCCAGATCCTTGAGGACAAGCCTGGTGGCCTCGTCCATCACAATCGTTCCTGGGGGCACGAGGAGCGTGCGATCAGCGCCGCAGCCGCCAGTCCGGTTGGCCGGTCCGCCGGCGGTGCCGGTCTCGGCCTTCCACTGCCTTCGGTGTGCGAGCGCCGTAAGCGAATCGCCTCCGCTTTCGGCTCGCAGGATCACGCTTCCGCCGTGACCGCCATCGCCGCCGTCGGGGCCACCACGGGGCACATACTTCTCGCGTCGGAAACTACAGATGCCGCGACCGCCGTCCCCCGCGGTCACCTCGATCTGAACACGATCGACGAACACGTACGGGGTCTTTCGGAAGCGTTGGGCTAGGCCTGGCGCCGCATCATGCGGCTGGAGCGGATCAGGCCGACGGGCTGGCCACCACGTTCACGCGGCGTCCCTCACGGTCAAACATCACGACACCTTCCGTCAGGGCGTAGAGCGTGAAGTCAGAACCCATGCCAACGTTGGCACCGGGATGAAACTTGGTGCCCACCTGGCGAACCAGAATGTTGCCAGGGATGACAGCCTGGCCGCCGAACTTTTTCACGCCGCGCCGTTGGGCGTTGGAATCGCGACCGTTCCGGCTCGATCCCTGTCCTTTTTTATGTGCCATTGCAGCATCCCATGACCATGATCAGCCCACGGCACCAGCAGTCGGAACACGCCGACGTCTCTGCCCGGGCCCCGAAGAATACCCGCTCAATCCTCGTACCGGAAGCCCCACGAATGCGTTTCGCCTTCGTGCAGGAATCGGGCCTCGGCCAGCAGGACTGGGCCCTCGGGGCCAAACATGGCCTCCGCGAGCTTGTCTTGGTCCCCTTCAGGGGCGGCAGCGAGTGCATCGGAGGTGGCCTCAAAGGCGTCGCGGGCGTCCATCCGAGCGATGGCCACCGGGTCGGCATCGGTCACATCGAGGGCGGCCAGTGCCCTGGCAACTCCCACGGCCCTCGCGAGCCGCTCGAGCCTGGGGGCAGCTTCGCCAAAAATCTCCATGGCCTTCGCCCGTCGGTCGCCCAGATCGGGCACCGACTCGAGACCGCGGGTGATTTTGGCGAGCGCGAGAAGTGGATCGGCTTCCACTGCCTCAGGGGACAGCCCCAGGGGCTGCATGGCCTGCCGCCTTTGGCGAGCGCGGTCGGGATCAACCGGACCAGCCGCCGCCTTGGCCAATTCCTCGATGGCCACGACACCAACATCGCCGAAGACCTCACGAGCCGCCTGACTTCGGGCGTCGATATCCTCGACCTTCGCGAGGGTGTCGAGCACGCCTACAAGCGGCAAAAGGCTCGTTCCACCGGCTCCAGCGGGTTCCCGAAGCCGAGGATCATCCCATGGGATGCCAAGCCTCTGGAGGCCAGCCTGCGGCCGCGAGGAGGTATGACCGGGCCAGCCGAGGGCTGAGAGCACCCGCCCGCCGAGCGCCATCCGCTCGAACATGCCCCGATATCCAACTGCAATCTTTTCGCCCGCAACGTCGCCCGGCCGCCAGAAATCGAGACGAAGGCTTTCCAGGGTCTGCTGGATGTGCT
>CAYZHH010000002.1:0-43078 GCA_964478275.1 uncultured Candidatus Kuenenia sp. | reverse complement strand
ACCTTCAGCCCACGGTCGCCCCCGCAGGCGTGCAGCCAGCCAGCAACGACGAACCCATTGCGGAGGTCGTCACCGACACGCCGCCGCCGGAAGCGCCCAAGATGTTGAACGAGACGGCGACGGCGGAGCCACCGGCCGGCCCGGCTGATGAGCCACTGCCTTCTGACCCGATTGCGATTCCGCCCGCCACGGCCATCCCGCCCGAGTCAGACCTGCCGCCGCAGCCGGCCATCGACGAAGAACCAGCGGCTCCAGGCCCTCTGGTCCCAGGCGTCGAGCCCGTCATGGAAGAGGAGCCCACTCCGCCTCCAGCACCCGAGCCTGCGACAGTGGGCGAACCGGAGCCCGCGCCGAGCCCGGAGCCCGCGGCGACGCCCGAACCGATTCCTGAGACTGTTCCTGCGTCTGCACCGGAATCCGAGGAAGAGCCCGCGCCTGCTCCCGCGACAACGCCCGAACCGGCACCACAGCCCGTACCGGAGCCCGCGCCCGAAGAGCCCAACCTGTTCGACGATGTCGACGGGGGCTCGAGCGCCGCGAGCCCCGCCTTGCCGTTTCCGAAAACGCCCGACGAGCCTGGGAATTCTTTTGACGACGAAGCGCCGGCCGCCGCCGATCCCGTGCCGCCGGCCGATGCGGGCGAAAGCGATCTGTTTGGCGACGAGCCCGCCGTCGCGGTACCAGCTCCTGCTGATGCCGCCCCAGCGGACGAGCCCGGAGATGCCGTCGATACGGTCATGCCAGAGGAGCCGGCTGCGGCCCCCGAGACTGCGCCGGTCGAGCCCGCTGTGAGCGATCCGTTCGCGCCATCCGACAGCGAGCCAGTGGAACCGAATGATGCACCTGCACCTGCTGTGCCCGCTCCGGTTGTGCCTGTTGATCCCTTTACCGAAGAGCCGGCCGCGACCAGTCCCTTTGTCACGGCGGTCGAGCCTGCCCGACGGTGGATTCATGCCAGCGGTGCCCACGCTCTTGTGGCAACGCTCGTCGACGTGGCCACGGACGGCACCTGCGTGCTCGAGGCCAACGGCCAACGGCTCCGCGTGCCGCTCGAGAACCTGAGCGGCCACGACCGCGACTACGTGGGAGGAGCCGCCGTGCGGATCGCCGCCCGCCGTGACGTGAAGGAGCGGGCCATCAAGGCGCAGGCCGTCGCTGCACCCGCCCCGACCGACACCGCCGGGTTGTAGGGCACGCTGTCCGAATAGAAGCCCCCGGCGCCAGCCGGGTGGCTGCGGGTGGAAGGTCGCCCCGTGTTTTCAATTGGGACCGGGCTCGCCCAACGACCCGCCGCCCCCTCGCTATCGCGAGGGGCTTCTATGCGTCGCGTCGCGGCAAACGAATAGAAGCCCCCGGCGATGGCCCGCGGTTCGTGCGACCCGGCCTCACGCGTCGTCGAGCACGGCCACGGTCTCGAAGGCTTTGCCCTCGAGCATTTCGAGCGATGCGCCGCCACCGGTGGAGACATGGCTGACTTTGTCTGCATAGCCAAGCTGCTCCACCGCCGCGGCCGAGTCGCCGCCACCAATGATCGTCACGGCGCCCTTGGCGGTTGCATCGGCCACCGCGTCGGCCACGGCCTTCGTGCCGGCGTCAAACGGCGGCATCTCGAAGACGCCCATCGGCCCGTTCCACACAACCGTGCCTGCCGAGCGGACGATTTCGGCATACTGACGGGCCGTCTCCGGGCCGATATCGAGCCCTTCAAAGCCGTCCGGGATCTCTCCAGCGGGCACGACCTTCTTGTTGGCCGTGCCGGAAAAATCATCGGCGCAGTGGGTGTCTACCGGCAGCACAAGCTTGCCAGCGGCCTTCGCGAGCAGGGCCTTTGCCAGCTCCACCTTGTCGGTCTCGACGAGGCTCTTTCCAGTCTTGCCACCCTGGGCAAGTGAGAACGTGTAGGCCATCGCGCCGCCGATCAGCACGTGGTCACAGATCCCCAGCAGGTTTTCAATCACGGCGATCTTGTCGGAGACTTTTTTACCGCCGAGGATCGCCACGAACGGCCGCTTGGGCGTCGCGATCGCGTCGGCGAGATACGCGATCTCCTTCTCGACCAAGAAGCCCGACACCACTGGCTTGCCATGCTTCTTCATGGCGACGGGCACGGCATACATGCTCGCCTCGGTGCGGTGGCAGGTTCCGAAGGCGTCGTTGACATAGGCGCCTGCGAGGCTCGCGAGACCGTCGACATACGCCGGATCATCTCCCTTCTTCTCTCCCTTGTTGAATCGCACGTTCTCGAGCACGAGCACGCCGCCGGCAGGCAGGGCCGCAGCCTTCGCGTGCGAGTCGGGGCCACCGGTATCGCTCGCCAGGGCGACCGGCATGCCGAGCAGCTCGCCGAGCCGCTTGGCGACGGGTGCCATCGAGAAGGCCGCCTCAAAACCTTTGCCACCGGGCCGCCCGAGATGCGACATGAGGATGGCCTTCCCGCCGCGATCGATGATCGACTTGATGGTTGGCAGCGCCATGCGAATCCGCCGGTCGTCCGTGATGGCCCCCGTATCGTCCTGGGGAACATTGAAATCGACGCGGACAAGGACCGCCTTGCCAGCGGGTGCGAGCGAGGCGACGGTGGCTTTGGGCATTGGGGAGGGCTCCGGGCGGTGCGAGGGAGAAATCGGTGGGCCGGTATTTCAATGGATCGAGTGAGAAGCTGCAAACGACAGCGCCGCGGTTCGGCCCCCTCACGTTGTAGACCGGTTCCTCCGGAACCGGAGCATACGGGTCGCATCAACCGCAGCGTCCGGCTCTTTTTTGGCGACCCGATCCGCGGCTCGGAGTTGCCCGTGCCACATCGCCGGACGCTTCCTTCGGGCATCCTGCCCTTCGGTCGCTCGGTGTAGCCCTCGTTTCGCCATCCTGGCTGCGCTCGGCCTCCAACGCCGGCTCCATGGCACGGGTAATCCCTCGCGGGAAGCGTATTGGAGTGAGCACCTGTTCGGCTGCCTCGGCTCGCGTTACCCCGCGCGGCTGAGTGGAGTTGGGGTCAACGCCTGTGATTGCCAGAATCGTGGCAGGGATGTCGGGCGTGATGACCGGAGTGTCGCACGTGCTGCCGGGCTTCGTGACGCCCGGCAGCGAAACAATAAAGGGCACGCGGACACCCCCCTCGTAGGCGGAGCCCTTGCCGGCCCGCAGAGGACGGTTGTCGGTCACGCTCACCTGGCCACCGTTGTCGCTGGTGAAGAAGATCACGGTGTTCTCACGGATGCCGAGGGCATCGAGCGTTGCGAGAATCCGCCCGAGCGAGTCGTCGACGCTTTCCACCATCGCGGCGTAGGCATCGTTTCGAGGCTCTTGGTCCAGCGCTTGCTTGGCGGCGTACTTCGCCGTGACGTCTTTCTTCCCCTGGATCGGCGTGTGGACGCAGTAGTGGGGCAGATAAAGCAAGAACGGCCCGTCCTTGTGGGCCGTGATGAACCGCACCGCCTCAGCAGCCTCGCGATCGGTGAGGTATTCCCCCGCCGGGCCATCGGTGAGCGTTGGGATCTTGTAGGGCGAAAAATAGCTCGGCGGCTGCCCGCGGCGTAGCCGGCTTGGCACCGGCTCACCGTGTGGCCACTCACGGCCGCAACCAAGACGAGAAGAAGCTGACCGCGTCGGTGCATGTCACAATCAGCTGTTGAATCCCTATCAATGGTGGGAATCGCCCCGCCCTCATGCCATAATCCTCGCTTCGCGCCGTGTGCCGCCGCAACGGCTGATCCCGAGGAGTTCATCATGGGAAAATCCTTCCGCGCTCGGCTCGCTGTCGCGGTCCTCTTGGTAGCGGGAGCGAGCCTGCTGGGCGCGGCCGCGACGCAGGCCGCCCCGCCCAACGTGATCCTCATCCTCTCTGACGACCAGCATTGGGGCGACTACGGCTTCATGGGCCACGAGCACCTCCGCACGCCCTCGCTCGACCGCCTCGCCGCCGAGAGCCTGGTGTTCACGCGGGGCTATGTGCCGTCGAGCCTCTGCTGCCCGAGCTTGGCCTCGCTCATCACGGGCCGCTACCCGCACGAGCACCTCGTGGTGGGGAACGACCCGCCGGAGTCACCCGACGTTCCGCAAAAATCGCCTGCCGGGAAGGCGGCCCTCGAGGCTGGCCGCGAGCAGATGACGAAGCACCTCGAGGCCTGGCCCACCCTCCCAAAACTCCTCGGCGAGCGCGGCTACACGAGCTTTCAGACGGGAAAATGGTGGCAGGGGAGTTTCCGACGGGGCGGTTTCGACGAGGGGATGACGACGGGTCAGCGGCATGGCGACGAAGGGCTTTCCATCGGCCGCAAGTCGATGGAGCCGGTCTACGACTTCGTGAAGCGAGCCCGCGCCGCCGAGAAGCCGTTCTTCGTGTGGTATGCGCCGATGCTCCCGCACACCCCACACGATCCGCCGGCCGAGTTCGTCGAGCACTATTCCTCGAAGACCGACAGCGTCCACGTGGCCCGCTACTGGGGAAACGTCGAGCGATTTGACCGCACCGTCGGCGACCTCCTTGGCTTCCTCGACACTGAAAAACTCTCGGCCGACACACTCGTCGTGTATGTCACCGACAATGGCTGGATCCAGCATGTGGATCAGCCGTGGTTTGCAGCTCGCTCGAAGCTGTCCCCCTACGACGGCGGCTTGCGAACGCCCATCATGCTTCGCCAGCCCGGCACGATCGCACCGGCGCGATCGGAAGCCCTCGCCAGCTCGCTCGACATCATGCCGACGATTCTTGCGGCGTGTGGTGTGCCGGTGCCCGCGGGGCTGCCAGGATTGAACCTCTTGGACGCTGAGAAGGCCGCCGCACGGAAACAGCTTTTTGGCGAGTGTTACACGCACACGCTCGTGGACCTCGACGAGCCTGCCAAGAGTCTGCTCTGGCGATGGACCGTCCGCCGAGACGGCGACCATCTCTGGAAGCTCGTCGAGCCGGTCACGGCTCGCATCGAAGGTGGTGGCCTTCCGAAGCATGAGGCGCGCAAGGTCGATGCCGAATCACAGGCCCGCTTCGCGCGGGGCGAAGTGGAACTGTTTGACGTCGCAGCCGATCCGCACGAAGCCAAAGACCTTGCGGCAACCGAGGCCGATGTCGTCAAAGACCTGCAGGCGAGCCTCGATGCCTGGTGGAGGCCAGGGCAGGGACGGTCGCCGGGAGCCAAGCAGACGGAAGCCGTTTCTGTTTCGCGAGGGGAGCGTGTCGCGGACTGGCCCAACTGGCGGGGTGAAGGGCTCGACGGCGTCGCAGCCGGTGCAGGCTACGTGGCCGAATGGCAGCCACCGGGAGAGGCGGGTGACCAAGGCACCAATGTTCTTTGGCGCGTGGCACTGCCGGGGCTCGGTGCCAGCACGCCGGTGGTGTGGGGCGACGCGATCGTCGTGACGTGTGGGCTCGACGGCAAGGACGCCGTGATCTGCGTAGGTCGCGACGGCAAGGAGCGGTGGCGGCGATTGCTCGGCGATGAGCGGCCCGCGAAGCACAAGAAGGCCACGGGGGCGAACCCTTCGCCGGTCACCGACGGCACGCATGCGTGGGTGTACTTCAAGAGCGGCGAGCTGGCATGTTTGAAACTCACCGATGGCGACGTGGTCTGGACGACAAACCTCCAAAAACGCTTTGGAGCAGACACGCTTTGGTGGGATCTCGGCACCTCCCCGGTCCTCACAAAGAAGTCGATCATCGTGGCGGTGATGCAAGACGGCCCGAGCTATCTTGTCGCCTTCGATCGGCTGACTGGCAAGATGCTTTGGAAGCAAGACCGCATCCTCGACGCGCCCAAGGAGGCGGCTCAGAGCTACTCCACACCGCTCGTGCTCGCGGGCGACGCGGCCAAGGACGAGCCTGCGGAGATGCTCGTAGTGCTCGGGGCCGATCATGTCACGGCGCATGACGCCGCCAACGGTCGTGAAGTGTGGCGAGTGGGCGGATTGAATCCCACGCAGGACGGTTTCTTTCGGTCGATCGCGTCACCGGTCGCGATTGATGATCTCATCATCGCTCCCTATGCCCGCGGCAACTCGATCACCGCGATTCGCCGAGGTGGCCAGGGGGATGTGACCCAGAGCCATGTCGCCTGGGTGCGAAACGATGTTGGCTCCGACGTGCCCACGCCGGCGGCGAAGGATGGTCACGTCGTCGTCTGCTCCGACAAGGGACGCGTCGTGGGCCTGGATGCCGCGACAGGAAAAACGCTTTGGGAGAAGGAACTTCCCAAGAACCGCAACGCCTATAGCTCGTCGCCCGTGATCGTCGACGGCCGCGTGATCGTCACGCGGGAGGATGGCGTGTCGCACGTGCTCGCGCTGCCGCGGGCTGGCGAGGGCGAGCCCCCGATCATCGGCACCGGCGCCGTCGAGGAGATGACAGTGGCCACGCCCGTCTGCGTAGACGGTCGCATTCTGCTTCGCACCCACGACGCCCTGTGGTCTCTTGGCAGCCGCGAGTAGGGGGCGGGCGCGTTCACCGATCCTTACGGAGATCTTTCAATGGCATGTTTCCACAGGATCGCAGCGCTCGTCGGTCTGCTTGTATTCGGATGGCTCGTGCCTGCGGCCGCGGAGTCGCCGCCGAAGCCGCGAAATGTCCTCTTCGTGATCTGTGACGACCTGTGCTGCGCGCTCGGGGCGTATGGCGATGCGACGGCCAGTTCGCCGAATGTCGATGCGCTGGCGAAGCGGGGCGTGCTCTTTGAGCGAGCCTACTGCCAGTTTCCACTGTGCAATCCGAGCCGCGCGAGTTTTTTGACGGGCCGTCGTCCGGGCACGACGACCGTCCGGGACAACGCCCGCCACTTTCGAAACGCCGACCCCGCCACCGTCACGCTGCCGCAGGCCTTCCGTAACGCCGGCTGGCAGGTCGAGCGGATCGGCAAGCTTTTTCATTACAGCGTTCCGAATGGGATCGGTACCAGCGGCCATGACGACCCACCAAGCTGGGACGCCGTCTTCAATCCCAAGGGCCGCGACGTTGCGGACCAAGACAAAATCTTTTCGCTCGAGCCGGGGAAGTTTGGTGGCACGGTGAGCTGGCTCGCCGCGGACGGCACTGACGCGGAACAAACCGACGGGATCGGTGCGGCTCATGCCGTCGAGCGGCTCGAACACTTTGCAGACGTCCAACACCAAAAACCGTTTTTTCTGGCGGTCGGATTTTACCGGCCGCATACGCCCTATGTGGCCCCGAAGCCGTGGTTTGAGAAGCATCCGCTTGGCGAGGTAGCGCTCCCGGAAGTACCAGCCGATCACGATGCCCGTGTTCCCCCCGCGGCGATTGACAGCCGCAAGCATGAGCAGGTGCGGCTCGAGGGGAAACTTGGTTGCGAGGCGCTCCAGGCCTACCGGGCAAGCGTGTCGTTCGTGGACGCGCAGGTAGGCATCGTCGTGGACGCGCTCGATCGGCTCGGCCTGGCCGACGACACCGTCATCGTGTTCACGAGTGACCACGGCTACCACTTAGGCGAGCATGGCCTGTGGCAGAAGATGAGCCTCTTTGAGAATAGCGCCCGGGTGCCGCTGATCATCGTCGCGCCCGGGGGACGGTCGGGTCACAGGATGCGGCACACGGTAGAGCTTCTCGACCTCGCGCCGACGCTCTGTGACCTCTGCAACGTGCCCGCAGCCGAGGGCTTTGAAGGGCGAAGCCTCGCCCCGCTCGTTGTCGGCGACGCCGAGACCGTGAAAAACTTTCCGGACCGGCCGGCGTTCACCGAAGTTGCCCGCGGCGGGGTGTTTGGTGTGAGCGTGCGGAGCGGCCGCTGGCGGTATACGCTCTGGAATGGTGGACGGGCGGGGCGGGAGCTTTATGACTACGACACCGATCCCGAAGAGCTCGACAATCTGGTCGACCAGCCGGCGCATGCCGAAACGGTAGGTTATCTTGAAGGGCTCCTCCGGGCGACCTTTGGGGATGACCTCGATGCACCCCCGCCGGCACCGCCGCGTGGGAAGCCTGGAAAGAAAAAAACGCCGGTCTGACCGCGGCGAACGAGGAGGGGGACGCATGGTGATATGCCGCGAGGTGGTTTTGGCGATGGTGCTCGTCGCGGCGAGTCTGTCGGCAGTGGCGGCCGAGCTTGAGGAGTCGCCCCGCCCGAACATTCTCGTGATCCTCGCCGACGATCTCGGCTTCTCCGATGTCGGCTCATATGGTGGCGAGATCGATACGCCCAATCTCGATCGACTCGCGGCCGGTGGCCTGCGGTTCACGCAGGGCTACAACACCGCCCGCTGTTGGCCAACACGGGCCGCGCTCCTCACGGGCTACTACGCCCAGACGGTTGGGCGCGACAAACTCCCAGGCGGAAAAGGGGGTGCCCAGAGCGGCCGGCCGGCCTGGGCCAAGCTGCTTCCGGAGCGGCTCACGGGGGCAGGGTATCGCTCGTACCACTCGGGCAAGTGGCATATCGATGGCGGCCCGATGGCCGGGGGGTTCAACCGGTCACTCGATGTGACAGGCACCGGCCAAAGTAACTACTTCGATCCTACGGGCGTGAAGGTTGATGGGAAACAACTCGAAGGCGACGACTTTTACGCGACTACCGCGATCGGCGACCATGCCGTGACATGCCTGGCGGACCATGCACGGGATCATGCCAGCCAGCCTTTCTTCAGTTACGTCGCCTTCACGGCTCCTCACTTCCCGCTGCAGGCGCCCGCGGACGTGATCGCCAAGTACCGCGACCGCTACCGCGCCGGCTGGGATGCCGTGCGGGCCGAGCGTGCCAAGCGGATTGCAGCCGACGGCATGGTCACCACGGCGGTCTCGGAGATCGAGCGGGATCTCGGGCCGCCGTATGCCTTTCCCGATGTCCTCAAGACGCTTGGGCCCGACGAGGTAAACCGGCCCGTGCCCTGGGATTCGCTGACCGAATCCCAGCGGGAGTTCCAAGCGACCAAAATGGCCATTCATGCGGCGATGATCGACGTGATGGACCATGAGGTCGGCCGCATCATTGATCAGCTCGCAGAGATGGGCGCCCTTGAGAATACGCTCATTCTGTTTCTAAGCGACAACGGCGCCTCGGCCGAGATGATGATTCGCGGCGAAGGGCATGATCCGGCAGCATCGCCCGGTTCACGAAAAAGTTTTCTCTGTCTGGGACCAGGCTGGTCGAGCTGCTCAAACGCGCCGTTTCGCCGGCACAAGACCTGGGTTCACGAGGGGGGCATCGCCACGCCGTGGATCGCGCACTGGCCCGCGGGGATTCCTGCCAAGGGTGCACTTCGGACGCAGCCGGTGCATGTGATCGATCTGGTCCCAACGGTGCTCGAACTGGTGGGCGTCCAGGAACAGGAGCCGCAGGACTCGCCGCCGATGCAGGGCCGGAGTTTTGCTGGTGCGCTCCGCAATCCGAAGGTTCCGCCCGCGCATGATTCGCTCTGGTGGTGCCACGAGGGGCACCGCGCCGTCCGCATGGGCGACTGGAAACTGGTCGCAGCCGAAGGGGATCCCTGGGAGCTGTACGACCTGGCCCGCGACCGCTGCGAGACCAATGATCTGGCGGCTGACCATCCTGAGCGCGTGGAGGCGCTTGAAAAAGAGTGGAACCGGATTGCGGAGGAGTGCCGCGCGGCGGCGAACGCACCGGCCCCGGCTTCTCCCAAAAAGCGTCCGCTGAGCGGCCGACGGCCCAACATTATCTATGTGATGACCGACGACCAGGGCTACGGTGACCTCGCGGCCCACGGCAATGGCATCATCAAGACGCCGAACCTCGACCGACTCTGCCGGGAGAGCGTGCGGCTGACGGAGTTTCACGCGAGCCCCACCTGCTCACCCACGCGGGCGGCGCTCATGACGGGGCGGCACGAGTTTCGCTCGGGCGTCACGCACACGATCCACGAACGTGAACGGATGGCGCTCGACGCCGTCACGCTGCCGCAGTTGCTGGCGACGGCCGGTTACACCAGTGGCATTTTTGGGAAGTGGCACCTCGGCGACGAGGATGCCTACCAGCCGGGCAAGCGGGGGTTTGATCGCGTCTTCATCCACGGGTGCGGCGGTATCGGCCAGGGCTATCCGGGCAGTTGTGGTGACGTCCCCGGGAACACCTATTTCGATCCGGTGATCCGCAGCGGCGGGACGCTCGTGCGAACGAGTGGCTACTGCACCGACGTTTTTTTTGAAGCCGCCTTGGACTGGATCGATCACTGCCGCCAGGAGAAGAGGCCGTTCTTTTGCTACGTCACGCCGAATTGTCCGCACGCGCCGTATATCTGCCCGCCGGGCAGCGATGAAAAGTATCGCGCGCCACTCGAGGCCGCCGGAGTCACCGACCCCAAGCAGCAGGCGAACACCGCGCGGTTCTACGGCATGATCGAAAACGTTGACACGAATATCGGTCGTCTCCTCACGAAACTCGACGAATGGGGCATTGCCGACGACACCCTTCTGGTCTTCACGACCGACAACGGCACGGCGCAGGGCGCGAATGTCTTCAATGACGGAATGCGGGGCCACAAGGGATCGCCCTACCGGGGTGGCACGCGGGTGCCGGCCTTCTGGCGGTGGCCTGAAGCCCTTCCTGCCGGCGTCGATGTGTCCGCCGTGACGGCCCACATCGACGTCCTCCCCACGCTTTGTGAGATCGCCGGAGTGACGATTCCGCCGGATGTCACCTCACGGATTGAGGGAAGAAGTCTCGTGCCGTTGCTTGCGGATGCCCGTGCCGAGTGGCCCGACCGATTCCTTGTCACGCATGTTGGACGCTGGGATCGCGGGAAGGCGGCGGAAAGCCGCTACGCCAAGTGCCGCATCCGCGAGGGTTCCTGGCAGCTCGTGAACATGAGCAACCGCCCAAAAGGTTGGGAGCTTTTTGACATCGCAGCGGACCCTGGCGAAACCCGGGATATCGCAGTTGAGCATCCCGATGTGGTCGCGCGGCTGGCGAAGGCGTACGACGCCTGGTGGGAGAGCGTGCAGCCGGATCTCGTGAATGAAGATATCGACGGGCCAGACGAGAACCCGTTTAAGACCGCCTTCTGGAAGCAGTTCGGACGTGGGGCAACGGCCCGCCCTGGTATCGATCTGGTATCCGAGCCAGAAACCATATTGAAAGGGGCTGTCCGATGAGCCGATGGTGGCGTGCAGCGGTCATTCTTTGGGCAGCGGTAGCGAGCTCGAGTGGTGCGGGTTCGACCTGGGCGGCATCCGGAGACGTGCCCCGCCGGCCCAACATCGTTTTCTTTCTCTGTGACGATCTTGGCCTCGGTGACATCGCGGCACTCGGTGGCAAAGACATTCGCACGCCGAATATCGACGCGCTTTTTGAACGGGGCACCAGGCTCTCGTGGCACTGGGCAGGCAGCGCCGTCTGCGCGCCGAGCCGGTGTGTCTTGTTCACGGGAAAACATCCAGGCCATGCCCTCGTCCGCAGTAATCGCGAGGTGAAGCCCGAGGGGCAGTTTCCGATGCCCGCGGGCACCGTGACGCTCTCAGGCATTCTTCACGACGCCGGTTACGCGACCGGTGGCTTTGGGAAGTGGGGTCTGGGCGCCCCTGGTAGCCAGTCTGATCCGGTCGCCTGCGGCTTCGATCGGTTCTATGGCTACAACTGCCAGCGAGAGGCGCATTCCTTTTATCCCGATCACCTCTGGGACAACCGCGAGCGGGTTACGATCGACAATCCCTCGCCAGCGGGCGAGACGGCGAATGCTGGAAAGCACTACTCGGCCGACTTGATCGCCGAGAAACAGCTCGAGTTTATTCGTGAGCACGCGGGCAAGCCGTTCTTCCTCTATTGTCCGACGACCGTCCCGCATGTGGCTCTTCAGGTGCCGGCCGACGAACCGTCACTGGCCGAGTACCACGCGCATTTCGGCAAGGAAAAACCCTATCTCGGCGGCGCTGGCTACGTCCCCTGCAAGCGGCCGCTTGCGACCTATGCGGCGATGGTCACGCGAATGGACCGCGAGGTGGGGCGGATCGTCAAGCTGTTGGACGAATTGAAACTCGCCGACGACACCATCGTGGTCTTCACGAGCGACAACGGTGCCGCGTCGCCAGGCTCTGGCGGCGTCGACACGGCGCGACTCGCGAGCAATGGCCCCTATCGCGACTGGAAGGGCTCGCCCTACGAGGGCGGGCTTCGCGTTCCGGCTGCGATTGTCTGGCCAGGTAAGATTCCGGCCGGCAAGTCGCTCGACGTCCCGACCGGTTTTGAAGACTGGATGCCGACACTGCTCGACCTTGCCGGGCTCACTCCAAAAGTTCCTGACGACATCGACGGGGGAAGCTTGGCCAACGAGCTCACGGGGGGGGCCGTGGCGGCAGACGGCCATCTCTACCGCGAACTGACCCAAGGTCAGTGGCAGGCCGTGACCGACGGCCGTTGGAAGGCGATTCGCCAGGCGGCACGAGCAAAGCAGGCCAAGCCCGTCATCACCACCGAGCTCTACGACCTCCGCGCCGATCCCTCGGAGACAAATAATGTCGCGGCCGAGCATCCCGATGTGGTCAGTCGGCTCGAAGCCCTCATGAATCTCGAGCATGTGCCGGCCCCGGATTGGCCGCTGCCGTTTGCGGATGAGGCAGCAAAAGGGCAGAGGGAGGGCAATGCCCCTTCGGCCGCAAGCATGCCGGCGGTAGCCCTCGCGGCGACGACAGCCCTTCACGCTGCCGCCGCCCCTGCGCCTGCCAAGCGGCCGAACATTCTCTTCATCCTCGTTGACGATCAGTCCCCCTTCGATCTCCATGCCTACGATCCAGCGTCAAAACTCGACACGCCGGTGATCGACTCGCTCGCCGCCCGTGGCGTCGTTTTCGATGCGGCCTATCACATGGGCTCGTTTTTGGGCGCGGTCTGCACGCCGTCGCGGCACATGATCATGACCGGCCGGTCGCTCTGGCACCTGCCGATCGGGCCGGAGGAGCGCCGCGGCAAGGCTGCTGCTGGTTCTCAACGCCGATGCCCTGACGACATCGAAGACCATGTCCTCGCCGCCGTTTTCAATGCCGCTGGCTACGACACGATGCGGACTTGCAAGCAGGGCAACAGCTACGAGGGGGCCAATAAAAGGTTCACCGTTCGGGATGATGCGACCAAGCGAGAGGGTACTCCCGAAGGAGGCAGCGCCTGGCATGCCAACCGCGTCCTCGAATTTCTCGAGGCCCGCGAGGCTACGCGGGACACCGATCCGTTTCTCGTTTACTACGGCTTCTCGCATCCGCACGACACCAGGGACGGCACGCCCGAGCTCCTCGCGAAGTATGCCGCGACCAATCACACCGACGCCGCGCGACCTCCCCCGCTCGATCCCCGGCAGCCACCGCTTCCGGCGAGCTGGCTCCCGAAACACCCCTTTGACAACACCGACATGGACGTGCGGGATGAGAAGGCCGTCAGCGGCGTCTGGCGGCGACGCGACGAGGCCACGATCCGCAACGAGCTCGGCCGTGAGTTTGCCTGCAGCGAGAATATCGACATCCAAATCGGCCGCGTGCTCGACAAGCTTCGCGTCATGGGGGAGCTCGATAACACCTGGATCGTCTACACCGCCGACCACGGCATGGCGATCGGTCGCCACGGCCTCCAGGGCAAGCAAAATCTCTACGAGCCTACCTGGCGGGTGCCGCTCATCGTGGCCGGCCCCGGCGTGAAGCCGGGCACCCGCGTGACAGGCAATGTCTATCTCACCGATGTCCTGGCCACGCTCTGCGACATGGCCGGGATCGAGCCACCGCTAACGAACGAAGGCACGAGTTTCGTGCCGGTGGTCACCGGAGAAACTCCGCATGTCCGCGATGTGCTCTATGGCGTTTACTGTGGTGGCGCGAAGCCGGGCATCCGCTGCGTGCGCAAGGGAGACTGGAAGCTCATCAAGTACGAGTCGCCCGAAGGCGGCCTCGTCACGCAGCTTTTTGATCTGGACGCGAATCCTGATGAATACCTTGCAGAGCATCACGACCCAGCCGTAACGGCGATCTCGCACGCGACACCAAAGCCGCACCAGAAAAACCTCGCCGACGATCCAACTCATGCGGCAAAGCGTGCCGAGATGGAAGCCCTGCTTGTGGCCGAGATGACGCGGCTCGACGACCCGTACCGGTTTTCTGATCAGCCAGGAAAGAAGGTCGCGCGATGAAGTGTTTTTGTTTTCATGTGGTGGCCTGCATGTTCGGGGCAGTGATCGCCGCCGCGAGCACTTCGGCCGCCGAGCACCCCAACTTCGTCGTGATCTTCATCGACGACCTCGGCTATGGCGACATCGGTCCCTTCGGCGCCACGCTCCAAAAAACGCCGAACCTTGATCGCATGGCGGCCGAAGGCAGAAAGCTCACCAGCTTCTATGCGGCGCCTGTGTGCTCGGTGTCGCGGGCACAGCTTCTCACCGGCTGCTATGGCCCGCGATGCGGGAATCCGTGGGTGTACATGCCGGCGGCCAGCGGCGGCCTCTCGTCTGATGAATTCACGATCGCCGAACGGCTCGGGGCTCAGGGCTATGCAAGCGCCTGCGTCGGCAAGTGGCATCTTGGCGACCAGCCCGAGTTCCTCCCCACGCATCACGGCTTCGATCGCTACCTCGGGATTCCCTACTCCAACGACATGCAGGAGGTCTCGGCCGAAACTGGCGAGCGGGTGGTGCCGCTGGTGCGTGACGACAAGGTCGAGGCCCTGCTTACCGATGACCAGCAGCGGACCATTGTCGAGCGATACACGACCGAAGCTGTCCGGTTTATCGAAGACTCGAAGGAAAAACCCTTCTTTCTCTACATGCCGCATACGGCCGTCCACATCCCCGTGTTCCCCGGAAAAGATTTTGAAGGAAAGAGTGACAATGGCCCGTTTGGTGATTGGGTCGCGGAGGTGGACTGGAGCGTGGGCCAGGTGCTCGGCGCCCTCCGCGAGCATGGCCTCGATGAGAAAACGCTCGTGATCTTTACGAGCGACAACGGCCCCTGGATCGGCTGGGTCAAGGATGTCACGAGCGCCGGCCCGCTGCGGGGCAGCAAGGGAAGCACCTGGGAGGGTGGCGTTCGCGTGCCGACGATTGCCCGCTGGCCTGGTCGCATTCCTGCCGGCACCTCCAGCGACACGGTCTGCGGGACGATCGACCTTTTGCCCACCTTCGTGACACTCGCCGGAGGCACGGTACCGGCGGAGCCCGTCATCGATGGCCGCGACATGTCAGGCGTGCTTTTCGGTACGGCCGCCCAGGCGCCTCGCGAAGCCCACTATTACTTCTCTCGGAGCAAGCTCGATGCGGTGAGGCAGGACAAGTGGAAACTCGCCGTGGCTTCCCAAGTCGAAAGAATGGGTCGGGATGCGGCGCAGGTACCGGCGTCGCCCGAGTCGCCGCGGCTTTACGATCTCGCCGCGGACATTGGAGAGACGACAAACGTCGCCGCTGACCATCCCGACGTCGTCGAGAAGCTCGGTGGCCTCGCTGCCAGGATGACCGCCGAGCTCATCGATCCTGAGTCTCCGGGCCGCCGCCCGCCGGGGCACGTGGAGCATCCGAGAGCGCTCTACCCCGTGAAGGAGAAGCCTGCTGAACCGAAGCCTGAGAAGACGCTGGCTCGTCCCGCTGCGTTCAAGCGGCTCGCCACAACTCCTGATGGCGGTGGCCGGCCGAATATCGTGCTCTTTCTAGCAGATGACCTCGGGTATGGAGAGCTTGGCTGCTACGGCAACAAGGTTGCCATCACGCCGAACCTCGACCGTTTCGCCACCGAGGGGCTGCGGCTCACCGACTGCCATTCGGCATCGAGCGTTTGCTCACCCTCACGGTCGAGCCTCCTCACCGGACGGACGCCCTATCGCAATGGAGTTTTTACGTGGATCCCCGAGGGGAGTCCGATCCATCTGCGAACCAGTGAAGTCACACTCCCGAAACTGCTGCGGGAGGCTGGCTACGACACCTGCCACGTCGGGAAGTGGCACTTGAACGGAAAGTTCAATACTCCCGAGCAGCCGCAGCCGTCCGACCACGGATATGCCTGGTGGCTCGGCACCCAGAACAACGCCGCCCCCAGCCACGCGTTTCCGACGAACTTCGTCCGCAACGGCGAGCCGATCGGCAAGGCGGATGATTATTCTGCCCCCTTTATCGCGAAGGAAGCCGTGACGTGGCTCGACACCAAGAGGGATGCGAAGAAGCCATTCTTCCTCGCGGTGTGGACACATGAGCCGCACTTTCCAATCGCCTCGGCCGAGCGGTACGAGAAGATGCACGCCGGAATTGCCGATCCCGAGGAGCGAACCTACCGCGCCAACGTCACCCAACTCGACGACGCCTTCGGAATGGTGATGAAGGCTCTCGACAAGGCCGGTGTTGCCGAGAACACGCTCGTGTTCTTCACGAGTGACAACGGTCCTGAGGGGAATGGCGACAAAGGGCCCGGTCGAGGTCTTGCCGGCGACCTCCGGGGCCGCAAGCGTTCGATGTATGAGGGAGGACACCGCGTGCCTGGAATCGTTCGCTGGCCCGGAAAGATCGCCCCGGGGGGCGAGAGCGACCAGCCTGTCATCGGCAGCGATTTCTTCCCGACGACGCTGGCCGCGACGGGCCTCGAGCCGCCCCAGGGCGTGAAGCTCGACGGCGTAAACCTGCTGCCGGCGATCGATGGTGAGCCGGTCGAGCGGCCGGTCCCCATGTACTGGCGTTTTCAGGGGAAGGTCGCCTGGCGGGAAGGCCCCTGGAAGATCGTGGTCGATGAATCGCTGTCAGACCCGGAGCTCTACCACCTCGGCCGGGACCGCCAGGAGAAGACGAATCTTGCGACGGCCGAGCCCGACCAGTTGGCGGCGATGATGGCGATGCTGACGGCCTATACCCGGGAGGTCGAGGCCGAGGGCCCGATCTGGCCGCGGCCAGAGAAACGGCGTTCGCAGCGGAAGCCACGTGCAGCAGCACCGTAAATCGCTTGTATGATGGGGGCCCCCATCGCCATGACGAACGATAACCCATCGCAAGAGCCAACAACGCATCCGCCGGCGAGCCGGATTGGGCTCGCGCTCTTCGGCGTCTACGTCCTGCTCTACGGCGGGTTTATTACCCTCGTCCTCGTGCGGCCCGACCTGCTCGCCGCGAGACCATTCGGTGGAGTCAACCTGGCCATTGCCTACGGCCTCGGGCTGATTGCGGCCGCGGTGCTTCTTGCGGTGATCTCGATCTTCGCTGGCACACGTGGCCCGAGGTCGTAGCCGCGTATGCTCCACTCCACATCTCCGCTTGCTGTCGGAATCTTTGCCGCCGTGGTGGCGGGCGTCTTGTGGCTCTCGTTCCGTTTGGGCCGCAAGGGGCAGTCGGCCCAGGGCTACTTCGCGGCTCACGGCCAAGTGCACTGGGCGGTCAATGGGGTCGCCTTTGCGGGCGACTATCTCTCCGCCGCCTCGTTCCTCGGCATCTGCGGCATGATCGCCTTCTCTGGCTACGACGGGTTTCTGTACTCGATTGGATTTCTGGCCGGCTGGATCGTGGCGCTCTTCGTCATCGCCGAGCCGATCAAGGCCCTCGGCAAATTCACGTTCGCCGATGCGCTCGATGCCAAGTTCAACAGCCGGGGCATCAAGCTCGCGGTCGCCATCTCAACGCTTGTTGTGAGCATCTTCTATCTGATCCCACAGATGGTGGGCGCTGGCGCCCTCGTCACGCCGCTCTTGGGCCTGCCGCAGTGGGCGGGGGTGATCCTCGTGGGCATCGCCGTGACCTTCATCGTGGTGACCGCAGGCATGGTGAGCACCACCTGGGTGCAGTTCATCAAGGGTTCGCTCCTCGTGTTTTTCTGCGGGATTCTGACGGTGCTGATCCTCGGCCGAGGCCTTTCGGTGAATGCCGGTCACACAGGGGCCATCGACATGACGCCCCAGGTTCGCACGGTGCGACCCGACGGGACGGTGCTCGTGGATGGCCAGCCGCAATCGAGTGACCATGACCTCCGGCCGGTGGGCACGATCGCCCGGCTGCCCGAGCGGTTTGGTGACGCCCGCTCAACTGGGCCACTCGGGCCGCTGGCGTACCTCGCAGCCCTCGAGGATTCGACGGTTGTCACCTGGAGCAAGAAGACCCACACCGACGACCAGGGCACGCACGAGACCTTTACGCCGACCGAGCGGCCCGCAGCGGAGTTGCTCCGCCCGGGGGGCCGCTTCAAGGGTCTCGCCGATGGGACGCTCGCCGGCCGGCTCGATTTCGCGAGCCTCATGCTCGCGCTTTTCTGTGGCACCGCGTCGCTGCCACATATCCTCATCCGCTACTACACCGTGAAGGACGCGATGGCCGCACGGAAGAGCACGGTCGTGGGCATCGCCATGATCGGCGGGTTTTATGTGCTGACGCTCTACCTCGGCCTCGGCGCGATGACGAGCGGTGCCCTCGACCCCACGGACGAGAACATGGC
Organism: uncultured Candidatus Kuenenia sp.; assembly: GCA_964478275.1. Taxonomy (GTDB): domain Bacteria; phylum Planctomycetota; class Planctomycetia; order Pirellulales; family UBA1268; genus QWPN01. The sequence continues at coordinate 24,765 of CAYZHH010000002.1, read as the reverse complement.
GGCACCGCTCCTAGCCCGTTCGTTCAGCGAGACGCTCTTCGCGATCATTTCGGCGATTGCCTTCACGACCGTGCTCGGCACCGTGAGCGGTCTCATCATGGCCGGCAGCGGTGCCGTGGCCCACGATCTCGTCCAGGGCTATTGGGGCGTCAAGCTCACCGATCATGAGAAAGTCCGCATCGGAAAACTCGCGGCCGTGGGGCTGGGGATCATCGCGATGGCCCTCGGCATCCTCTTCAAGGGTTTTAATGTCGGTTTTCTCGTGGGATGGGCGTTCAACATTGCGGCGAGCGCCAACCTTCCCGCGCTCGTCATGCTGCTCTTCTGGCGGCGCACAACCAAGCAGGGGATCATTGCTGCTGTGACCGTGGGGATGGCCTCGTCGCTCGGGTGGATCCTGCTTTCGGCCGACACGTTCGAGAAGGTCTACGGGCTCTCCAAGAGCATGGCGCCCATGCCCTTCAGCCAGCCTGGCCTTGTCACCATCCCGCTCGGCTTTGTCGTGCTCGTGGTCGTTTCGCTCCTGACTCCCGCGACGCAGCTCCTCCCCGAATCGAAGCATGCCACGTAAGAGACCCCCGCCCCCCCGTCGCCCCGTGATCCGCTGCGCGGCCGAGCACCTGCCAGTGATCCGGGAAATCTTTAACGACGCGATCCTCAACTCGACCGCGCTCTACGAGTATGCACCGCGCACTGAGGAGGCGATGCAGGAGTGGCTGGCCATCCGGGAGCGGGCCAACATCCCCGTGCTTGGCATCGAGTGGGAGCCTGGAGTGCTGGCAGGTTTCGCCACCTGGGGGCCGTTTCGGCCGCGGCCGGCCTACAAATACTCTGCCGAGCACTCGGTCTATGTGGCCGATCGGTTTCGGGGCGAGGGTGTGGGCCGCCAGCTCATGCAGGCGATCCTCGAGGAGGCCAAGCAGTACGGGCTGCACATGCTCGTGGCGGGCATCGATGCATCGAACGTCGCGAGTATCGCCCTGCACAGTTCGCTCGGCTTCCGCTGCTGCGGCACCGTCCGCGAGGCGGGCTTCAAGTTCGGCCGCTGGCTCGACCTCGAGTTCTGGCAGCTCCTCCTGCCGACGCCCGAAAACCCGGTGGACGGCTGAGGCCAGCGGCCTGACTCCTCACGACGGAGGCTTGTTGTTTTGTCAAACGCATCCCCCAGGAGCAACGACATCGAAGCGTACGGAGCTTCGGGCAGTCCTCCAGAAGAAGGGCTGGCGCAGCCGCTATCGCCACTCGAGGTGCTCTTCCCGGAGCTCCGACACCTATCGACTGATGACCTCAGGCAGATCGGCATCACCAAGCCCACCGTGATGATCGCGATGACGGCTCGTACGGGGAGCTCGCACCTCTGTTCGGGCCTGGCGTCGGTGATTCGAGCAGGCAAGCCCCGGGAGTTGTTCAATACTCGGAGCAACAAGACACCAGACCAGAAGCGCCGCGGGGCGAAGACGATGGGAGAGTTTCTCGCGCAGTACGCTGCGGCAAGCGAAGACTGCGTCGTGTTCAAGACATGCTGGTTGGATTTTGAGTATTTCCAGGACAAGATCCAACTGCTGTTCCCGAACCTGAAGGTCGTGTACCTCGACCGATTCGACATCGAGGCGCAGGCAGTCTCCCTCTACCGCGCGATACTTTCGGGGTACTGGCATGACTCCCCAGATAAGGCGGCTCCTCCGAAGCGAGGGATCGATGAGATCCGGAACCTGTTTGATGTCCGGAAACTCTGCCACATCATCGACACTCTCAGCCATGAAAAATGGATGTGGGAGGACTACTTGTTCCGGCATGATCTCCGCCCGATCCGTATCTACTACGAACACTTCTCCGATGACCTTCGCGAGGTCGTCGCGAGGATCGTGCGGCACCTGGATGTTCCGCATGGATCGCTGGACGGCCTCGCCAGCACGTTCAAGGCCGTCTCCGACGAGGTAAACCAGGACTGGATCCTGAAGCTGCGAAGGTACCGAAACGGAACCCTTACTCGCGATCATCTCCTCGAGACTACCCCAGGCGACACGGCGTTCTCGTGAGAAGTCATTGGCCAGCGGTAGGTTCAGCCGCGGTGAGTCAGGGTCGCCTCACTGCCTGCGGACAAAGCGAACACAGCCGATGTGCTCGAAGTCGGCATCCTGGGTCCAGAGCGCTGCGTCGTGGGCACGGGCAGTTGCCAAGATGATGCTGTCCGCCGTCGGCAGCCGCAGATCAGCCGCGAGTGTGGCGGCGGCAAGCGCGAGTGTGGCAGTCAACTCGACGACTTCGCCTTGCTGCATCATCGCGACCGCCTGGAGCGCGAGGCTCTCGTCTCGCTGGCAGAGCACCCGCTTGAACACCTCGAAGAGGCTGAGTGTTGGGACGATCAGCTCACGAGGCTGGTGAAGCGCTCGAATGAGCGCGGTGTACCCAGCTCACACACGCGAGCGGACTTGCCCAACCGGGATAGACGCGACGGGCGAATCCCAAGAGCCTCTCCACTGCCCATTCCTTGCGAGCCGCGTAGGCAGTCTCGGTCAGCCCTTCCCACTCCGTGAGGTCGCAGTGGGTCGAGATCATCACGGCCCGGCAACCGTCAGGGCCGCTGAGTGTATCGCCGGGAGACGATACGGAGATGAACATGGTGTTGCCGTTTCCCAGCGGCGCGTCGTAATCCTGAAGGAGCTGTCGGTGCGGAGGCCGAGGGACCGAAACAGGTCTCCAACGGTCCAGCGGAGATACCGGGCGAGAGGCCAGTCTGCAGGCGCCACGGCAGCGGCAATGCGACAGACATCACCAAAAGACCGCACCGGCAGCTTCACGCCTCGGCGTGTCGTGGTCCAGAAGACGGCGGCGAGATGATCGAGGATCTTCCAGAATCGCTGGTGTGCCGGTGAGTCGCCAAGCATCGAGAGACGCTCGCGTAGCCAGTGGCCTGGGTCGCGAGCGAGCGTCACCCGACGGTTGGGCAGCCAGGCGACATAGCCAGGCAGCTCCTCGACTTCCAAGTCTTCAAGGCCGATGGCTTTCAGAAAATCTCCGCCGACTCCGCCAGGGGCAACAATCAACAAGTGTCGTCGCCCCCACATCGAACGCAAAACCTTTGCGGCGAAAATATCCAGCACATCCGCCGGGCTGGCTGTGCGACTCGAAGACGATGGTCGAAAGGCCGGCCGCTTGCAGTCTTGCCGCGGTAGCCATGCCCGCAATGCCGGCACCCAGGATCGCGACGTCAACCATGGCCGCCGTTCCAGCACGCGTACCGAGAAGATCGTACGCGTGTCGAACCGCACGAACCGCAACAAAGTAACGGCCACGATCGGTGTGCGCACGGCACGTCCCGAGGAGCTACGCCCGGGGCAATTCAAAACCTTTGCGATACTCGCGGGTGAAGAGCTTGTTGGCCTCGGGGTCGTCTGACTGCTCGGTCTTTGGATCCACGTTGAGCGTGCGGCCCAGCTTCAAGGGCGTCTCTGCAAATGTGACGTCGTTGGCCGCCAGGTGGGCTTCAAAACTTTCGAGTGTTTGTTTCACCCGCGGATCATTCGCCGCGAGGCTTGGTTGTGTGCCCGGTTCGACAGGAGTCCCGAGGGTCCACGACACATTGCCGAGATGAGCAAGCGCACTCGAAAGATGCCCATCCTCGATGTCGAGGTGGAGATCCTCGTGCCGGCGGCTCTTCACCGCCGTCACGAAATTATTGAAATGGTCCTGGTCACTGCCGCCTGACCACTTGCCAAGCTGCTTGCCGTCGTAATCGAAGGCGACACCGGAGGTGTAGTTGGGAGACACGACATAACCCTCGGTGCCCCACCAGATATTCGCCACGCGAAGGGGGCCGGCCGCGAGGCCGAAGGATTCGGGTGCCTTGATCTCGAGGCCCCGGACATCCGAGATCAAGACCGCGTCGTCCCACTGGTAGATCGTGACCTGGCTATTGGCCACGTCGCCGTTATCGATATAGCCGAGCCGTCCGCCAAGGCTCACGACTCGCTTCGGTAGCTCCTGCTTTCCGAGGCCCCAGCGAGCCTTGTCGAGCTCGTGCGGATTCTGATTGCCTAGGTCGCCGTTGCCCGTGTGATGGTCCCAGTGCCAGTCGTAGTGAAGCTTCTTTCGGATGGGCACCTCGGCCGGCGCGGGCCCGGCCCACAGGTCGAAGTCGAGGCCCGCAGGAAGGGGGGCGGGGGTATCCACCAGGCCGATGCTCGGCCGCCGCTTGTAGCACAGCGCGTGGGCTAGCTTCACGGCGCCGATCTTGCCGCTCGTCACAAACTCAACCGCCTGCCGCATGCCCGGCATGCTTCGGCTCTGGGCTCCCATCTGGCAGATCCGGCCGAGCTTGCGGGCCCAGTCCACCATCACACGCCCCTCGGTCACATTGTGGCTACAGGGCTTCTCGACATAGACGTCCTTGCCGGCCTGCATGGCCCAGATCGTCATGAGGGCATGCCAATGATTCGGCGTGGCGATCGAGATGACGTCGATATCTTGCCGCTCGAGGAGCCGCCGGATGTCCTTCTCGAAGTCGGGCTTCTGCGGAAGCTCAGCGAACCGCTTCTCGTACTTGGCGTACGCGGCGGGATCACAGTCGCAGATAGCGACGAGATCGGTCGACGGATTATTGATCCAGCCGCCGATGTGGCTCGCACCACGGCCATTCGTGCCCACGACCGCCACCCGGATCCGCTCGGAAGGCCCGGCGGCACGGGCCGCTTCGGGGCCAGCCGCGCGTGACAGGCTGGGCGTAGCCGCGAGAGCAGCGGCGGAGAGCGACAAAGCACGCTCGAGAAAATCGCGGCGGGGCAGGAACATGGCGGGTCACTCCAGGGTGCGCATCACGCTCTGGCAGCGAGCGACCGTGCTCGCCACCGACCCTGGAAAGTGTACCGACTGGTTCTGCTCGCCGAATCAGGCGCCGGGCCGACGGAAGTGACGGTAGGCCTGGAGGACGTCGTAGAGATCCGACGAGACGGTGATGTCCTCGTCGGCGAAGTCCTTCAGCCACGTCCGGTCACTGGCGACGGCGTCGGCCAACAGCGGCAGCGCCTCGCTGAGCGAGACGCGGACACCGGCATCCCGCATCGGCAGGGTTCTGGTCGACGACATCGTCTCGACATCGGGCTCGGTGTAGACCCGCAAGCTGCGAATCGCCATGGCATATGCTCCCTTGCCCTGGAAAAATTCACAGGAGCCGGCGGGCGATCAACCCGTCCTGGGTCGGCCGTCATCCTGACGTGCGCCGACTCCCGTCTTGAAGGGTTATCGGCAGTCGGCCTGACGGATTTGAGGAACTGGTCCGGTCATACCGATCGCGGGCCTTTTCCCCGGTTGGCAGGGGCAGGTTGGCGCGACTGGGCAAGCTGCTACCCCGCCTGGCCATTGGCCGGCAGGGCGATCCGGCCGGCCCGGTAGGCCTCGCCGATGCTCTTGGGCACGAGGGCCTCGGCGTCGAGCACCTTGGCCCTGTTCTCGGCCGTCGCTGCCTTCATCTCCTGCTCGCGGGCGATGGCCACGGCTCGTCGCTCCTCGGCCTTGGCACGAGCCACGCGAGTGTCGGCCTCGGCCTGGTCGGCCTGGAGGCGGGCGCCAATGTTCTCGCCGACCTCGATGTCGGCGATATCGATTGAGACGATCTGGAACGCGGTCTGAGCATCGAGGCCCCGCTGCAGCACCGCCTTCGAGATCGTGTCTGGGTGCTCCATCACGTCGAAGTGGCTCGGGGCCGAGCCGATCGAGGTGATGATGCCCTCACCCACGCGGGCAATGATCGTCTCCTCGGTGGCACCGCCGATGAGCTGCTGGAGATTCGTCCGCACGGTGACGCGGGCACGGATTTTGAGCTCCACGCCGTTTCGAGCGACGGCCGAGAGGGTGGATTTGCCACTGATCGCGTCGGGGCAGTCGATCACCTTGGGGTTCACGCTTGTCTGCACCGCGTCGAGGACGTCGCGGCCAGCGATGTCGATGGCACATGCCCGATCGAAGTCGAGGTCGAGGTCAGCTCGCTGGGCCGCGATGAGCGCCCGGATCACACGGGGCACATCGCCACCGGAGAGGGTATGGGCCTCGAGCTTGCGGGCGGTGAGATCGCCAAGGCCCGCCTGGACGGCCATGATTCTGGCCTGGACGATCGTGCGTGCATTCACCTTTCGCAGACTCATGCCCAAGAGCTCGAAGAACGTCACCGGGGCCTTCGACCAGTAGGCCTGAAACCAGAGCTGGCCAAAATTGAAAATGAGCAAGAGCATCGTGAGCGCTACGATGCCGAGCAGGACTGCCGCTGCGATGACAAGGACTGTCTGGGCCTTGGGGTCCACACTGCTTCTCCCTGGGAAAGATTCGACTCCGGCAAGCGTAGTTCACGGTTGGCCGCAGGGGAAATTTTCGCTCCCGTGGGCTGATATCTCTGTTTCTCCGGTGGCTGGCAGGGGTTTCGGGGGTGGAACGCTTCGCCGTTCACCCGTCGCTCCAGCCGCCGCCGAGGAGTCGCTCGCCGTCGTAGACCACGGCGGGCTGGCCCGGTGAGATTGCTCCCGGCGGGGCTTCTGGACCGCCGGTGAACCGCGCGTGAAAGCGTTTGCCTGGCAGTGGCGTGACAACCGCCGGAGCCGCGACTCGCTGGGCACGGCACTGGACGCTGCACGCAAATGGCTCTGTGGGCACGGGCACGAGCCACGTGGCATCGGTGGCCACGAGCTCCTGCTCGGGCACGTCGTGCCGCGGTCCGACGACCACTCGGCAGGTGTCGGCTTCGATCCGCACGACGTAGAGCGGCTCTCCCGTCGCGATGCCGAGGCCCCGACGCTGGCCGACCGTGAAGTGTTCGATCCCTTCGTGGCGTCCGAGAATGGTTCCAGATGGATCGACGATTGCGCCAGCCCGCGAGCCACCCAGCCGCGCCGCAACGAGCCGGGCGTGTTCGCCCGGTGCCACAAAACAGATCTCCTGACTATCCGGCTTGTCGGCCGTCACAAGCCCAAGCGTTGTGGCTCGCTTCCGCACCTCCGCTTTCGGAAGGTCGCCGATGGGTAGAAGCATCTGACGCAGCCGCTCCGGCGCGACGCTGAAAAGCACATACGACTGGTCTCGTGCAGCCTCGAGCCCACGGCGAAGCACCGGATCGCCAGCAGCATCGCGCTCGAGCCTGGCGTAGTGCCCCGTGGCGACATACTCAGCGCCGATCGCCGCGGCGTGGTCGAAGAGCCGGCCAAACTTGAGCCAGGCGTTGCACCGCACGCAGGGGTTTGGCGTGCGGCCGCGGCCGTACTCCGCGGCGAAGTCATCGATGATCCTGCTGAAGTCGGCCGTGAGGTCGAGCGGGTAGAGCGGGATGCCCAGGCGATCGGCCACCCGCCGGGCGTCGAGCGCGTCGGTAGCGCTGCAGCAGCCCTGGTGACCGGGACGCACCTCGACGACAGGAAGCCCCACGGGCATCGCCGGCGCCGCATGCCGCATGAAGACGCCGACGCAGTCGTAGCCCTCATCGACGAGCATCGCCGCGGCGACACTCGAATCGACGCCCCCACTCATGGCAACAACAACACGTTTGCGCGAATGAGTCATGGAGAGGTATGACAAATCCGTCTGCTTGGGCGCAGCACGCCCCCACGCGTACGGAAACGGGAGCCCGGAGGTGCGAACGGCGGCCGGCGGCCCGCCAAGGCCATGGATGGCCCGCCGGCCGTATCAATAGCGTAGCACCGCTTCGATCCGGTGGGGTTCGAGGCGTTCGCGGCCGCCGAGCGGTGTGATTTCCACGAGGAAGGCGGCGCCGGCCACCGTGCCCCCGCCGGCCTCGATCAGCTTCATACAGGCCGCTGCCGTGCCACCCGTCGCGAGGACGTCGTCCACCACGAGCACCCGCGACCCGTGCGCGAGCACGCCGGCGTGCATCTCGAGCGTGTCGCGGCCGTACTCGAGGTCATATGCATGCGAGATCGTCGCCGCCGGCAGCTTGCCCGGCTTGCGAACCGGGATCAGCCCCACGCCGAGCGCGAGGGCGAGAGGCCCTGCAAACAGGAACCCGCGGGCCTCGACCGCCGCGATGGCATCAAGCTTCTCGGAGTGCCACGGCTCCGCGAGCCGGCGGATCGCCTCGGCGAAGCCGTCGTGATCGGCCAAGAGCGGCGTGATGTCGCGAAACAGAATCCCCGGCTTCGGAAAATCGGGGACCGGGCGGATGAGGCTGGCAAGATCCATGAAGGGTTTTCCTGAGTGAACGATTCGATCACGCACCACGCCGCATACGGAGCGTGGCCTTGGGGGCGGCCTCGATCTCGACGGCGAGGCTTGCGAGCGTCTCGCTCTCAATCTGCCGCACCCGTTCACGGGTCAGCCCGAGCACGCCGCCAATCTCCTTGAGTGTCATCGGCTCGCCACCACCGAGGCCGAAGCGAAGCTTAATGATCTTCCCGGCCCGCTCGTCGAGCTGGTCAATCCGGGCGAGCACATGCCGCATCGTATCTTCGTCGAGCATGACATCGGCCGGACAGCGGGTCTTCTCGTCCGTGAGGAGCTCGCCAAGCGACCAGCCCCCATCGGCCTGATCGGAGTGGGGCGTCGCCTGATGAACGTGGATCGCCTTCTTGATGATCGGAAGCTTCTTGCGGGCGAGCCCGAGCATCCGCGCGATCTCCTCTGGCGTGGGTGTGCGCCTGAGGATGTCGGTGAGCCGCATCGCGGCTCGACGCCACTTCGAGAGGAGCTCAACCATATAGGCCGGAATTCGGATCGTCTTGCCAGAGTTGATGATCGATCGCTTGATCGACTGCTTGATCCAGTAGCTGGCATAGGTGCTGAACCGTGTGCCCATCGTGGGATCGAAGCCTTCGACTGCCCGCAGGAGGCCGAGATTGCCCTCCTCAATGAGGTCCGGCAGTGGGAGGCCGCGGTTGGCGTAGCCGCGGGCGATGTTCACCACGAGCCGGAGATTCGCCCGCACCATGTGGTCACGGGCGAGCGGATCGCCGCTGCGGATCCCTCTCGCTAGCCGCTTCTCGTCGTCCGCCGAGAGCAGCGCCACCTCGTTGATGTCCCGCAGGTAGGTCTCCATCGGGTTCTGGACGGCAGAGGGCTTCTTGCGACGCGGGGGGGTGGGCATGGACGTTGCCTTGGGTGCGGACCGGGGAGCGGGTGCTTCAAGACGCGCGGATGCTGTCGGGGTGGCCGAATGGCCGTCGATGGACGCGCGGAGCCGGTGACGACCGGCACAAAGGTGCATATCGACGACCGGCCGCGGTGTCTGCACAAACCCGGCGGAAAAGTCGGGCGGTGCCGCCTGTGCCGACCATGCGGTCTCGGGGAAGAGCGCAGCCAGCCAAAAGGGTCAATCGATCACAGTGGCTTCACCACCGGCGCGCGTGCCGAGTGCCCGCCACACCTTCAGGTCAACGTCTTCAGCGAAGATCGTGACCGACCCGTCGAGCATGGCCGTGTTCACGTTGCCACGATGCGGGCTCCGGGCGGTGATGGCTGCGAACGTGCGAACCGTGGCGCTATTGCCCTCTTGGCGGGAAGAGTAGTCGATGTCGTAGGTAAGGCCGTCTTTTGTGTAGAGAACCTTTGTGTTGGGCGGGAACACGGTCGTGAAGCCGCTGTGATGCACGCGGCCGTCTGGCCATTCGGTGTGGCCGGTATTGTCGTTGGTCAGCGGGCCGACCCGCGCTTCGCCACCCGAGGCAAGAGTCGAGATTACCGACGGGTCTGGAGGGGGTGACGAGGCCGGATAGCTGCTTCCGGGGTCGGACGTGTTTCGGACATACGGCGTGTAGGCCTTCACCTCCGCAGCGCAGAACGTCTTACTCGTTCCGTCTGCGATCTTGGCCATCGTGAGCCGTGAGTTGGGAAAGAAGGCGCCGTCGCCACCGTTGCCGGTCGCAGGGTCGTAGACGAACCATGTGCCGAAATTGAAGCCGTAGTTGTGTGGGTAGACGAACGGGAGGCCGTTCTTGGTCCGCACAGTATCGTTGAATTCGCTTGGACAGACAAAGACATTGATGCGCGTCGTGGGCACGCCGCTGGCGCTGTTTGGCGACTGGTCCCAGGCCGCTTCGAGATTCACCTTGATCGCGGCAGATGCCTCCTCGATGTACGGGAGAATTCTGCCGTGGACGCCCCAAGAGCCGTTGTTGCCAAGAAACGTGGTGCCAGGCTTATGCAGCATGCTCGGCGGCAGCCATCGATTCGTGCCTTCATAGGCGAGCGTGGCCAGGACGAGCTGGCGGATATTCGAGCCGCAGTTGGACCGACGGGCCGTTTCGCGGGCCGACTGGAGCGCCGGCAGGAGGATCCCGAGGAGCATCCCGAGGATCGCAATCACCGTCAGCAGCTCGACCATCGTGAAACCACGGTGGCCGCTTCGTGGGCGGGTCGATGGGCAAACGACAACACAATGCACGTAACCGCCTCCGAATTCAGGCCCGGAAGGCCCTCGGAGAAGAGTACATCGCCATTGTGAGGGAACGGTTAGCAGTCCCCGTGGCGGCCCCGAGGGCCTGCGCGGAGACGCATTTCCAAGCCTCAGTCGGTCGCCGTGACCTCGCCGCCGGCCCGCGTACTAAGCGCACGCCAGACGGTCAGATCAATGTCGTCGGAGACTGGCAGGACGGTCCCGTCGAGTCGCGCCGTATTGACGACGCCTGGGTGATAGCTCCGGGCGGTGATCGCTGCGAACGTGCGAACCGTGGCGCTATTGCCCTCTTGCCTGGACGAATAGTCGATGTCGTACGGGAGGCCGTCTTTTGTGTAGGGAACCTTGGTGTTGGGGGTGAATACCGTCGTGAAGCCGCTGTGATGTACCCGGCCGTCTGGCCATTCGGTGTGGCCGGTATTGTCGTTGGTCTGCGGGCCGACCTTCGCGTCGCCACCCGCGGCAAGAGTCGAGATCACCGACGGGCCTGGAGGGGGTGACGAGGCCGGATAGCTGCTTCCGGGGTCGGACGTGTTTCGGACATACGGCGTGTAGGCCTTCACCTCCGCAGCACAGAGCGTCTTGCTCGTCCCATCTGCGATCTTGGCCATCGTGAGCCGTGAGTTGGGAAAGAAGGCGCCGTCGCTCCCGTTGCCGTTCGCAGGGTCGTAGACGAACCATGTGCCGAAATTGAAACCGTAGTTGTGAGGATAGACGAACGCCGCGCCGTTCTTTGTGCGCACCTTGTCGTTGGCTTCGCTGGGGCAGAGAAAGACGGCGATCCGGGTCGTGGGCACGCCGCTGGTGCTGTTTGGGCTTTGATCCCACCCGACCTCCAGATTGACCTTCACCGCGGCGGAAGCCTCCTCGATGAAGGGCAGAATCCGCCCATGGATGCCCCAGGAGTGGTTGTTGCTAGGAAACACGGTGCCCGGCGTATGAAGCATGCTTGGAGGTAGCCGTCGCTTCGTAATCTCAAAAACGAGTGTGGCCAGGGCAATCTGGCGGAGGTTCGACGAGCAAGTTGTGCGGCGGGCCGATTCGCGGGCCCCCTGGATAGCTGGCAGAAGCAGGCCGATGAGCGTCGCGATGATCGCGATGACAACAAGCAGTTCGACCAGCGTGAAACCGCCGGGCTGCCGCTGGCCACCACGCGTAGCGCACAGCCGCTTGGGCGTGTCCATAAGCGGCACGTCGAAGGAGTGAGCCGAGTCGTCATCGTCGATCTCAGTGTCACTCCAGGTGTCGTCTTCACTTGCGTCGAGGATCGCCCTCAGCATGAATACGTCCTCTTCGCAGAACTTCGGCTCGTCGCTCGGTAAGGCCATCGGGTTGCTCCAGGCTCCAGGCTCCAGGGAAAACGGCACCCGTTTCCCGAGCAAATGGCATGCCGCTCGCAGGCGGGCCCTGGGGAGCGTGAGTCCCCCGTGTTTTGACGAAGATGCTGCTGTTCGGGGTCGTGTTGATCGATGAATCTTCCCGCGTCAGCCGGTGAAGTTTTCACCACCTGGCGCGAGGACGGCCGCCGGCCGTACAGATGGCAAGCCCCACCGGCCTTAAAATCAGTCGTCGATACCGAGCGCCTTGAGCTTCGTGCGGAGCGTGGCGCGGTCGAGGCCCAGAAGCTTGGCTGCGGCGGTGCGGTTGCCGCCCGTGTGGGCAATTGACTCGCGGAGAAGTGTGCCCTCGAGGAGCTGGACGGCAAGGAAGTGGAGGTCGGGATTGGGCAGCGCCACCAATTCACGGCGGGCGGCGGCAGACCACTCCTTGACGGCGGCGCCGAGCCGAGCCGTCGCTGCGGAGAGATCGGAGCCGGTGGTCGTGATCGCGGGCTCGTCCGGCTTCGGAAGGTGATCTGGCCTCAGCACCCCACCCCGCGCGACCACCGCCGCGTATTCAACCGCGTGCTTGAGCTCGCGCACATTGCCAGGCCACGAACGACTCCGGAGAGCCTCCAGAAACTCGAGCGACATCGTCGGCAGCGTCGCGACGAGCTGACCCCCAGCATGGCGGGCGAGGAAGTGGCGGGCAAGCGGCTCGATGTCGCTCGGTCGCTCCGCGAGCGACGGCATGGCGATCGGAAAGACTTTGAGACGGTGATAGAGGTCGGTGCGGAATGAGCCCGCCGTCAGCATGGCGGTGAGGTCCCGGTTGGTCGCGGCGACGACGCGGACACGCACGGGCCGCGCGACCGCCTCGCCGACTCGCGTAACCTCGCCGGCCTCGAGGACCCGCAGGAGCTTCACCTGGACGTCGGACGGTGCCTCGCCGATCTCATCCAGAAAAATCGTGCCGCCGTCGGCCAGCTCGAAGAGGCCGGGCCGTGGCGACGTGGCGCCGGTGTAGGCGCCTGAGGCATGCCCAAAAAGCTCGCTTTCGATCACCCCGGGGGCTAGCGCCGCGAGATTCGTCGTCACGAGCGGCTTGTCGCGGCGTGCGGAGTGGGCGTGGATGGCGCGAGCGACGACCTCTTTGCCGCTCCCCGTGGGCCCCGTCACGAGCACCGGGAGGTTGCTTGCCGCGACGAGCGCGACCTGCTTGAACACTTCCTGCATAGCCGGTGATGAGCCGACGAGGTCGGCCTGTGGCATGGGCTCGGCGGGCGACGGCGTGATCGCGCCATCCGCCACCGCGCGGGCCACCACCTGCGTGACACGCTCGAGATCAAAGGGCTTGATGAGGTAATCGAAGGCGCCCGCTTGCACGGCCCGCACGGCTGTGTCGAGGTCACCGAAGGCGGTCATCACGACGACGGGCACGGGGCCGGCCGCGGCGCGAAGTTCGGGCAGGGCATCAATGCCGTCGTGGCCACCGAGGCGAACATCAAGCAGGATCGCATCGGGCCCGTGGTCCCTGGCGGCCGAGATCGCCGTGGGGATGTCGGCCGCGAGTGCGACTTCATGCCCGTCGTCAGAGAGGATCTCCCGCAGGCTCCAGCCGATGGCAGGCTCGTCATCGACGATCAGGATGCGGCTCATGGCTCACGCTCGTTGTTTGGAGAGTTCGGCGGCGACGCAGGCAGGGCAATCGTAAACCGCGTGCGGGCATCGTGGCGGCGCCACGACAACGTCCCACCATGATCCTCAGCGACGGCTCGCGCGACGGCTAGGCCGAGTCCGATGCCCTCGCGCTTTCCCGTGACAAAGGGTTCGGCGAGCGAATCCGCCAGCGCCGCGGGTGGCCCCGGGCCGTCGTCCTCAACTGCCAGATCGAGGAATCCATCGGCGAAGGCTGCTTGAACTCGCACATGGCCCTCGCGGCCCGCCGCGTCGATCGCATTGAGCGTGAGGTTCACAAGCGCCGCCCTGATCGCCTCACGTCGGCCGACGAGTGGCGGCAGCTTTTCCGCGATGTCAGTCGCGACGACGACGCCGGCGTGCTCCGCACGCGGCCCTGTGAGGTCGCGGACTTCACTCACCAGCGAGAAAATATCGACCGGTCCTGTTGCCAGCTCGCCGGGCCGTCCGAGCTCCAAGAGTCCGCGGACTTCCTCCGCGAGGATGTCGAGCTGACGTGTGGCAACGTCAAGGCTCGAGTCACTTTGCGACTCCGCGACGCAGCGGCGACGGTGAAGGTCGATCGCGAGCCTCGCGCCAGTCACCGCGTTTCGCAGTTCATGGGCGAAGCCGGCTGCGAGCTGGCCGAGGAGTCGTTGGCGTTCGCCTGCCACGAGGTTTGTCCGGAGCTCCGAAAGGGCACCGCTCAAATGGTTCACACCGGCGACGAGCCTGCCGATGTCGTCGCGGGAGGAACGATCGCCGGGGGCAGCGTCGATGAGCTGCTCACCGAACTGTCCTGCGGCGATGCGGGCAACATGCTTCTCGACGGCAACGATTCTCCGGGCCAGCCGAGCCGTGGCGACGAGACCTACCGGCACGAGGACCGCGAGCGTCGCCGCTGCCACGGCGAGCACCGGCCAGATGGCCTCGAGGGTCATGAGGGCGACGCTGCGGACCGGCGTGAGCACGAGCACCGTCTCCGACCGAACGCTCCCGGAACGAGCCGTGCCCACGTGGTAGCGCTTTGCGTCGAGGACGATGCTCGTTCTCTCAGCTGCGGCGATCGTGGAAGGCGCATGCCGCGCGAGGGTTGCAGGAGAAAGCGTCGAGAGTCCAGCAGTCCTCTCGGTGGCGTTCCACATCAGAAAATCACTGCCCGTGAGCAGCCGGAGCGTCTCGAGCACCGGCCGGGAGAGAGCGACCTTCGACGTCTCGAGGGCGCGCGCCACCTGTTCCTGCTGGGCTCGTGCGGCATCTTGAGCGCGTCGAGCGGCCAGGAAGGCCGCGAAGCCCACGTTGGCGATGACGGCCGCGAGCACGAGCCCGACCACCGGCATGACGAGCAGCCGGAAGAGCGAACGGCCTGGGGTGGGCTCGAGCATGGGGTGGCTCAAGGACGTCACGTATCGAGCACACGGAACACGTTCACCTCAAAAAAACGTCGTAGGCGTTGCCAGAACAGACAGCTGCGATGAGTGGGTCGAGCCAGTCGCGACGGTCGGGGAGTCGGCCCGAGGCGACATCGCCTCCGACGAGATCACAGAGAATACGTCGGAAGTATTCGTGGCGCGGGAACGAGAGGAACGATCGTGAGTCGGTCACCATGCCTACGAATCGGAACAGCAGCCCCATGTCGGAAAGCATGTTCATCTGCTCCCGCATGCCCCGCTCTTGGTCGAGGAACCACCAGCCACTCCCCCACTGAATCTTTCCTGCTGGACGTCCGTCCTGAAATGACCCTGGAAGAGTGGCGAAGAGGGCGTTGTCGGCGGGGTTGATGTTGTAGAGGATCGTCCGTGCGAGCGAGTCCTCGCCGGCGAGCGTGGCAAGGAAGCGGACGAGGCCTGGGCCCTGCCGCGCGTCGCCAATTGTGTCGCACCCGGCGTCGGCGCCGAGCCGTTGCCCAAGCAGCGGGTTCGGGTCGCGAAAGGGGCCGAGGTGGAGCTGGGTCACGAAGTCTGCGGCGTGGTTGAGCCTGGCCACATGGAGCATGATTCGCACAGCGAAGGCATCGGCCTCAGGCTTTGTTGCAGGCGTGCCCTGCATCGCACGCTCCCAGATACGTGCGGCTTCGGCGTCGGTGCATTCCACATCGGGGAGGTATTCGAGGCCGTGGTCCGTGGCACGGCAGCCAGCAGCGGCAAAATCCGCATGCCGTGTGGCGAGCGCGGCGAGGAGGCCGTGAAGGGTTTCGGTCGCGACCCCCGACATGTCGGCGAGTCGTCGGGCCCAGGGGACGAGTCGGGCCGGCTGCATGACCTTGAGCGCTGCGTCGGGCCGGAACGTAGGCACGACTTTTGTGGCAAGCCCCGAGGCGGCAATCGTTGCGTGCCAGTCGAGCGGATCGGCCGGGTCGTCGGTCGTGCCGACAAGCGCCACGTTGAACCGCTGAAGGATCCCTCGCGCCGAGAGATCGGGCAAGGCGAGTTGGCGGTTGGCTTCGTGCCAGATCGTGTCACCAGTCGTGGCATCAAGAAGCGCGTCAATGCCGAAGGTGCGCCGCAGCTCGAGGTGAGTCCAGTGGAAGAGCGGGTTTCGAAGTGTGTGCGGCACCGTCTTGGCCCACGCCCGAAACTTTTCATGGGGCGAGGCAGCGCCTGTGATCAATTCTTCCAAGACGCCATCAGCCCGCATGGCCCGCCACTTGTAATGATCTCCTTCGAGCCAGGCCTCGTGGAGATTTGCAAACTGGCGATCTTCGGCGATGTCCTTGGGCGACAGGTGGCAGTGGTAGTCGACGATCGGCTGGTCCGCCGCCACGCGGTGGTAGAGGTCGGCCGCGCACGCATTCGAAAGAAGAAAGTCGGCGTCGAGGAAAGCCATCGCGCGGGCAGGCTCCGGAAGGATTGAAGACCAATGAGTCTACCGTTCGGGCCCGGGCAGGCTTCCACACGATTGCAACGTTGCCAATCGATACGATACTGACGCCATGAAACTCGTTCGTTTTGGCGCGCGTGGCCAAGAGAAGCCTGGACTCGTCGCTGCCGACGGCCGGATCAAGGATGTGTCGGCCCATGTCGCCGACTACGACCACGCTTTTTTTTCAAGGGGCGGGCTGACCGCGCTGCGGAGCGTGGCTGCCGATCTCGATGGCGTGCCCGACGTGCCGGCGGGCGTGCGCATCGGTGCTCCGGTGGCCCGCCCACGAAACGTGTGGGCGATCGGTCTCAACTACGCCGACCACGCCAAGGAGACCGGGGCTGCGATCCCCACCGAGCCGATCCTCTTCACGAAGGCGACCGGCTGCGTCTGCGGCCCGTACGATCCGATTCTGGTTCCGCGCGGAAGTGAAAAGCTCGACTGGGAGGTGGAGCTGGCCTTCGTGATCGCTCGCGACGCCCGTTACCTCCCGTCGAAGGAGTCTGCCCGTGACCATGTGGCCGGATTCTGCGCGGCCAACGATGTGTCGGAGCGGGGCTTTCAGCTCGAGCACGGTGGGCAGTGGGTGAAGGGCAAAAGCAGCGACAATTTTCTGCCGCTTGGGCCGTGGCTTGTGACGCCCGACGAGGTGCCCGATCCCCAGTCGCTCGGTATGACGCTCGAGGTCAACGGCGAGCGGCGTCAGACCGGTCATACCTCGACGATGATTTTTGACGTGTGGTACCTCGTTCACTATCTCTCGCAGTTCCTCACGCTCGAGGCCGGTGACGTGGTGATCACCGGCACGCCGCCTGGCGTCGGCATGGGGATGAAGCCACCGGTCTATCTCCGAGCCGGCGACGTCGTGACCCTTGCCATCGACGGCCTCGGCAACCAGCGGGGCGTGTGCGAGCCCGCGTAGCAGTTTCGATCACGCCTCGCAGCATCAAAGCCTCCGGAGATCAGGCCCATGGCGTTCCGCTGGATCATCGGCGTTGTCCTCACGCTGGGTAGCATGGCACCGGCCGGAAGTGTCGACCCGCCGCCGCGACGCACCGTGGTGACCATTCATGGCCCGCTGCGAGACGATTCTCGATCGAGCCGATGAGCTCGGCATGGCCGTGATCCTGGGCTACTTCTACTTTGGTCAAGACGAGCGGCTTGCCGACGAGGCCGCTGTGATCCGCGGCGTCGATAACGCCACTGACTGGCTCCTTGATCGCGGCTACCGCAACGTGTTGGTCGAGATCAATAACGAATGCAACGTCCGCTACGACCATCCGATCCTCGAGCCCGAACGAGTGCATGAGCTGATCGCCCGCGTGCAGGCGAGGATTAGTGACGGTCACGGGCTGCTGGTCAGCACCAGCTACGGTGGCAGGACCGTGCCGAAGAAGAACGTCGTCGACGTTGCTGATTTTCTGCTGCTCCACGGCAATGGGGCGAACGATCCAAACCAGATCATCGAGCAGATCCGCAAGACGAAGGCGGTGCTTCCCGATCGGGAGCTGCTGATCGTTTTCAATGAAGACGATCACTTCGACTTCGACAAGCCTCGGTCGAATCTGGTGGCTGCCGTCGAGGAGTACGCCTCGTGGGGCTTCTTCGACTTCCGAATGCGGGGCGAGGGCTTCGACGACGGCTTCCAGAGCGTGCCCGTGAACTGGGGCATCAGCAGCCCTCGCAAGCGCGCGTTCTTCGAGAAGCTCCGTGAGATCACGGGCCCGTGATCATCTGCCGCCCCCCGATCGGAGCTGTCGCTACGAGTGAAGGCCGAGTGGGACACCAGGCGTCCAAAACAGGAGGCTACGTCCGACGGCTTCCCAGCGCGATGAGGTCGATCAGTTCGCGGGTCGAGAGTTTGGCGGCCTGGTCAGTGCCGTCGAGGATGCTAGCGACCAGGTCTCGCTTGTCGGCGTGAAGCTTGAGGATCTGTTCCTCGATCGTGTCCTTCGCGACGAGCCGATAGACCGTGACCGGTCGGGTCTGGCCGATCCGGTGGGCTCGGTCGCTGGCCTGGTCCTCGACGGCCGGGTTCCACCATGGGTCGAGGTGAATCACATAGTCGGCGCCGGTGAGGTTGAGGCCGGTGCCTCCCGCCTTGAGTGAGATCAGAAAGAGCTCCCCCTCGCCTCGCTGGAAGGCATCGACGCGCTCGTGGCGCTTGGCGGGTGGCGTGTGACCGTCGAGGTACTGGTATGTGATCTGCCGGGCGTCGAGCGCCTCGCGAACAAGGGCGAGGTGCGATGTGAACTGGCTGAAGACGAGGGCGCGGTGGTTGCCGTCGCGAAGCTCGTCCACGGTTTCCAGGAACAGATCGAGCTTGGCCGAGGAATGTTTCCATCCCGCATCGACGAGCCTCGGATGGCATGAGAGTTGGCGAAGCTTCGTGAGCGCGGCCAGGACTTGAAAACGCTTGTCTTTCCCGGTCTCACTGGCCACGTCGGCAAGCTGGGCGATGGCCGACAGGCGGGCATCTTCATAGCGGCGCCGTTCGGCGTCGGAGAGCTCGGCTGTGAGTTGCACTTCAGTCCGCGGCGGCAGTTCGGTCAGCACCTCGCTCTTCGAGCGGCGCAAGACAAACGGCCGGAGAACCCGCGCCAGCGCCCCTTTGCGTTCCGTACTCTTTCCCTTCTCGATCGGGTTGGCAAAGACCTCGCGAAACCGCTCCCAACTCCCGAAAAGTCCGGGCGAAACGGCACGAAAGATACTCCAGAGATCGCCGAGGTGGTTCTCGCACGGCGTGCCGGTGAGGGCAAACCGCCAGTCGGCATCGAGCTTCCGCACGGCCTGCGCGGTCTTTGTTTGGCTGTTCTTGATGGCCTGGGCCTCATCGAGCACCAGTGTCCCCCATCGAACACCGGCGAGGTCATCAACATGCTGGAGGAGAAGGTGATAACTCGTGATGAGCATGTCACCGTGGCCGAGCGACGCGAGAAACTCCTTGCGATCCGTGTCACGGTAGAGCATCGGCGCGAGGGTCGGCGCGAACCGCTCCGCCTCACGAACCCAGTTGAACCCGACCGACACCGGTGCGACGACGAGAATCGGGCCAGCCTCGCGTCGGTCCAAGAGCACAGCCAGGGCTTGCACTGTTTTCCCGAGGCCCATGTCGTCAGCGAGGATACCACCGACGCCCCACTCGGCGAGCCGTCGCAGCCATTTGAACCCGTCAACCTGATAGTCACGCAGGTCTGCGGTGAGCGTCGTCGGCACCGGTGGATCGAGATCGATGGATCGATTCAAGCGCGTGAGCGACTCTTTCCACTTCTTTGACGACTTAAGTGTGATCTGTTCGTCGAGAAGGTCGGCGATGACTGGGGCCGCAGTCGTGTTGAACTCGAGCTTGCCACGGTTGGAGTGCAGCATGTCCGCAACCGATGCAAGGCGATCGCGGAAAGCCTTTGTGATCGATGCAAAGTGCCCCTTGCCGAGCGGGATGTAGCGTCGTCCTTCCCGCAGCGCTGCCAGGAGCGTCGCCAGCGGGATCGTCTCGCCCCCGAGCTCGATCGCCCCCGACAGGCCGAACCAGTCATGCTGGTCCTTGATTTCGACTTTCAGTGAAGCCGGTGCAATCTCGCCGAGCACGCTCATGCGGCGCACCTTCTGGTCCTCGGGCCAGACCACCAGCGGGTCATTCTCGGGCCGCTGGCGAATCGAATCGAGCACGTCGAGCACGTCGTCGTCCGTGGCGAGCTGCCACGCGAAGGGTTCGGGCGAGTCGAACCGGGCCAGCAGGAGCTCGTTCGCAAGGGTCGTACCTCGGCGGCGTTCGTCGTCGAGGTCACGTTCAACCCGCACTCGCTCGCCGCCCTGCTTGCCAGATACTTCCATAGGCCCCTGGCCAGGCACGAACGCAGTGCCTGCGGGGGCGGGCGTGATTCGCAGCTCGAGGTGAGCCCCGGTCAGTTCGCCGGGATGGATGCGCAGTGTGAGATCGGTGATCGCTTCGACGAGCTCGCCCTTGAGCGACTCTGGCAGCGTGACCGGCACCAGCTCCTCGAGCGCGGGGAGTCGGCTCAAGAACTCTGCCTGCCCCTCTTTCGGAATGCGTGGTGTGTTGTTCATGAGCGACGCCACAAACTGCAAGAGGTCTGACTTCGCCGTGGCGAGAACCAACACGCTCGCGTCGCCGTCGATAGCGGCCAGATGGTTGTCGTCGAGAATCGCGACGAACGAAAACTCCATGAGCGATCGGCCGTCGAGCGACGAGGTCAACTGCCACGCCGCTTGCTGGTCTCGAAGGCACATCCCGAGCATGCCGCGGCGGATCGTGATCGGCCGGTTTTCGTAGAACACGAGCGGATGGCCGACCAGCGCGTCGAGAATCGTTGACCATTGGTCGCTCAATGGCTCATATTGGTACATGGAGATCGGCGTCGCGCGAATCACCGTGAGGTCGGCGGGCGTTGCAAGCCCGTCTTTCCGGCGTGCCAGGTCGTTCCACCGCATGACGCGGCCCCGGTTCCAGCCGCCACCGCTGGTTGTCTTCGGTGTTTGCTCGACCGGATCGACGGTGATTGGAGAACTGTATGGGGACGAGCTGGGGCGCGTGATGATCCGCCAGACGAGTCGCGCCTGCGATTTCGCGGGCGAGTCGTCCCTGTCCTTGGCAGGACGCTTCAGAAACTCGTCAAGCTGCCGAAGCGCTGCCTTCCAATCCGCTTCTGCCTCGCCCAGGATGGATCGCACGAGCGGCGACTCGAGGCCACGGCCAAAAAACTCCCGTTTGAGAACGGTGGCTGCCGCGTACGTGTGCTTACAGAGAATCTCACCATCGGAGTATGGGCAGGAGCAGGACGCGTCGAGCCAATAATCCATGTCGTCGGACGGGTCGTCGATGCAGATAGAGACAAAGTACGGTTTCTGTCGGCTGCCCTGGCACACGCAAGCGATATGTCGCTTGGACGGGACATAGTGCATGCCCGTGATACTGGTGACATACTCCATGCCTCGATTCGCAAGCTCGCTGCCGTGAGCATCGACCAGTTCGTCGAGTTCGCTGCGCCATGTCGCCAGCGACGAATCGAGCGGGCCGGATGACTCGCGCTCACGCGCCCGCTGGGCCGCGAGGGCGGCTTTGATGCGCTGGTACGATGGCATCTTGCGTGACTGAGTCGTGATCGGGTCTCTGGCTATTTCAGGCGATTTCGATCAAAAAGTGTGGATGGCCGTCGGGCTCCCCGTCAACCTGGGTGGTCGTCGGGCTTCCCTGAACGCCGTTCCCCAAGGTCGTGGCATGCCTCTACGCACCGTTGTGTTTTCGCTTTTGCTCGGCCACGCTGCCATGTCGATGGCGACGGAGCCGGCCGCTGCCCCGCCCAACATCATCCTCCTCTACGCCGACGACCTCGGGTACGGCGATCTCGGCTGCTCAAACCCCAACTCAAAAATCCCCACGCCGAATCTCGACCGGCTCGCCGCCTCGGGCATGCGGTGTACCGACGGCCATTCCTCCTCGGGCATCTGCACCCCGTCTCGCTATGCCATGCTCACCGGCCGCCACCATTGGCGGGATTTTCACGACATCGTCAATTCCTTTGGTGCGTCCGTGTTCAAGCAGGAGCAGCTCACGCTCCCTGAGATGCTGAAGGAGAAGGGGTACGCAACTGCCTGCATCGGCAAGTGGCACCTCGGCTGGGACTGGGACGCCATCCGCAAGCCTGGTACGCCGAAGAAATCGATCCAGCCTGGCGACTTCGACTGGACGAAGCCTGTTCCCAATGGGCCGCTCGCGCACGGCTTCGACCACTACTTCGGCGACGACGTCATCAACTTCCCGCCGTACGCCTGGATCGTGGACGACCGCTTCCCGCAGGCCCCCAACGCCGTCATCAACGGCACCTTTAAGGAACCCCCGAAGGAGGGCCAGTGGGAAGCCCGGCCTGGCCCGGCCCTTGCGGACTGGGATTTTTATCGAGTGCTCCCGACGCTGACTGAAAGAAGTGTTGAGTGGGTCCGCGGTCGCAGGGGGAAGAAGGAGCCCTTCTTTCTCTATGTGCCCTTCTCATCGCCGCATGCGCCGATCATCCCCAACGACGAGTTCGACGGAAAATCCCAGGCCGGCCCCTACGGCGACTTTGTGTTTCAGACCGACGCGGCCGTAGGACGAATCCTTGAGGCCCTCGAGGAGAGTGGCCACGCCGACAACACGATCGTCATCTTCACTGCCGACAACGGCCCGGAATTTTATGCCTATGCCCGCGACGAGAGGTACGGTCACTGGTCGGCGGCACCGCTCCGGGGACTCAAGCGAGACATGTATGAGGGCGGCCATCATGTGCCGTTTCTCGTCCGCTGGCCGGGGGTCACGGAGCCCGGCTGCGTCTCTGAGGCACTCGTGTCTCAGGTCGATCTCATGGCCACGCTGGCCGCGGCGCTCGATCTCGAGATCCCCGCTGGCCAGGCCATCGATTCCTTCAATTTTCTTCCGTATCTCAGAGGCGAGGCCGAGCCGCCACGCTCTCACATGGTTCACAATACGTTTGCAGGCCGCTACGCGTTTCGCGACGGCGACTGGCTGCTCGTGGATGCCAAAACCGGCTACGGCCGCCCGGCGCCGAAGGCCTGGGACACGAAGCATGGGTATCCGGCCGATGACGACGGCCCGGTCGAACTCTACAACCTCAAGGACGACATCGGCCAACGAAACAACCTCGCGAGCAAACACCCGGATCGCGTGAAGGCCATGACGGCGCTGCTCACGCAGGTCCGCGAGTCTCGTTATCCCGAGCTGGACGCAGACGCTCGAGAAACTTTGCCGCAGCAGAATGATGCGGCCGCCCAGGAGAGGCCCGACGCACCCGAAATCAAAATCTTCACGTACAAGGGCGACGGCGAGAACGCCCGCGAGATTGAGGTTCACGTTCCGAAGGGGCATGGCCCGAAGAGCCCGCCGGTGCCGGGCATCATCATGTTTCATGGGGGCGGCTGGTCGGGCGGCAACCGATCGCAGTTCCAAGATCTCTGTGCGTACTTCGCGAGCCGTGGGCTTGTTGCTGCCACGGCCGACTACACGCTTGCCCGTCGCGAGGACACGAAGGGCGGTGGGCAAGACGCCCAAGAAGGCGTCAGCCCCAAGCGTGTGTGTATCACCGACGCCAAGAGCGCGATTCGCTGGTTCAAGCAGCACGCCGGTGAGCTGGGCGTCGATCCCGCGAGGCTCATTGCGGGCGGAGGCTCGGCAGGCGGCCATGTGAGTCTGCTTGCCACCACGAATCCCGGCCTCGACGACCCACGCGATCCGGAAGGGTTCGGCACGTCTGTTGTGGCCTATCTGCTTTTCAATCCGGCGCTTGCCCCGGGAGACCAGACCGATCCCGAGGTGGATTTCTTGGAGCATGTCACCGGCGAGTTTCCCCCCGCCATTGTCTTCTTCGGCACCAAGGATAAGTGGCTTCCAGGGTGGAAAGCCGCCGAGAAGAAGCTCCAAGACGCCGGCGTCAAGCACGTCGAGTTCTGGTCGGCCGAGGGTCAGCCCCACGGCTTCTTCAACAGCGAGCCGTGGAAGCCCCGCACCTTCATCGCCGCCGACAAGTTTCTCAAGAAGCTCGGCCTCATCCCGGGCCAGCCCGACGAACTGCCCGTGATTGACATTCACTAAGCGGTAATCGCCAGGAACGCTCGGCATCGAATCCAGTCTGCGCCCAGCCTCCAAAAACGTTTTTGGCAGGGTGCTTTTCGGTGGTCTCAGGGGGCGGCCACCGACGGTCACAGCGCATGCGGTCTGGCTGCACGACCGCGCCGATCAAGGTGTTCATCCTCGCCGGGGACGAGTGTGTCCTGGAGCAGGGCGTGGTGGTGCCGCTCAAGCAGGAGACGGCCGAGGCGGGGCCGGGGACACTGCCGGCGGTGATCGCGACCGAGCCCGAGTACGCGTTTCTGAAAGACAGGAATGGCCAGTGAGTGGGTTGGGCTTAGACGATGCGGTGCTGTACGACGCCCTGGAGCAGCCGGTGATGATCCTGCGTTACGGGACACGGCATCCGATCTGGTTCAATCGCGGCTCGCTTCGACCTCAGCCACGACTACTGTCTGCCGTCCAGCGGCGGCGGCGAAGGTGATGCGGGAGTATGGGGTGATCATCAATGATTTGAACGCTGACGTCCGCCGGCAGGGCTTTCCCAAGAGCAACAACGTGCACAGCGTCGGCAACCTGGCGCCGAAGGTGACCGAGACGATCCGCCTGGCGCTGGCCGACCGCAAGACGCTGACCCGGCCCTTGCCGCGGGTGCTGCTGATCGGCGACTCGATTACCGGCAGCTACCACCAGCAGGTGATGAGCGATCTGGACGGTCAGGCGGCCGTGTTCAAGAACCCAGGCAACGCGGAGGACACGTGGAACGGCCTCGAGAAGATCGACCAGTGGCTGGACCTGAAGCGTCACCTGCTCAACGGGCAGGAATACCTGGAATTGGTCGATGGGGTAAAAGACGTGCTCGGCGATGCGCTGGGGCAGACGATGCTGCAGTTGATGGCGAGCCATCACGAGACATCCCGCCGGGCCGGTTCGATGTGGAT
>CAYZHH010000001.1:36620-44122 GCA_964478275.1 uncultured Candidatus Kuenenia sp. | reverse complement strand
GCCTCCTTTCCGCGTTGCTGGCTGTGCTGGCAAGCGGATGCAGCTCACCGCCCCACCCAGCCATTGGGACAAAACTTGGCTCGCTGCCGATCGCGCCCATCGCCGACCTTTCCGCAGCCCCGCCGCCGCTCGCAGGTCGCGTGACGCTTCTCAACTTCTGGGGCACCTGGTGTGGCCCATGCCGCCGCGAGCTGCCAGGCCTCGCCCGCATCGCCACCTCGCTCAGTGACGACCCACGGTTCCAGCTGGTGGCCGTGTCGTGCGGAAGCGGCGGCGGGGAAGACCCGGCCGACCTCGCTGCCGAGACAGGAGAATTCCTCCTCTCGCAGCGGCTTCCGATCTCGGCCTCCATCTTTACCGACCCGCCAGGAACTGATCTCCTCGTCACGACGCTTCATCTTCAGGGCATACCCGCCACCTTCCTCGTGGGCCCCGACGCCACCGTCCGCCGCGCCTGGATCGGCTACCGCCCACGTGACGAAGCCGACATGGCCGCCGCCATCGTGTCGCTTCTCAAGGAAGCACCGTCGAAATCGGAATAAGCAGCAGAAGCCGAAAGCTGGCGGGAAACGGTTCCGGAGAAGCCGGACGACGAAGGCGAGCGTCTCGACCTACACTTGAAGGTTCCAGCCCGTCCACGAGCACGACCCATGAGCCTCCCTCTCCTTCGCGCCTCCGAGCATCTCCACGATGTCAAATACGAGATCCGTGGAGCGCTCGCCCGCCGCGCCGAGCAACTCGAGCGCGAAGGGCATGACATCATCAAGCTCAATATCGGAAACCCTGGTGCCTTCGGGTTCCGCATGCCCTCGTCGATGCGGGTAGCCATCGTCGAGAACCTCCATCAGGCCGACCCCTATTCCCATCAAAAGGGGATCTTTCAGGCTCGCGAGGCGGTGGTGATGCAGCAGCAGAACCGCGGCATCATGGATGTCACCGCCGACGATGTCTTCATCGGCAACGGCGTGTCGGAGCTGATCATGCTCGCCATGCGGGCGCTGCTCAATCCGGGCGACGAGGTGCTCGTGCCCAGTCCCGATTACCCACTCTGGACGGCAAGCGTGGTGATCCACGGCGCGAAGGCCGTGCACTATCCCTGTCGGCCCGAGCGTGGCTATCTGCCCGACCCCGACGAGATCGAGCAGCTCATCACCGACAAGACGCGGGCCATCGTCGTCATCAATCCCAACAATCCCACAGGGGCCGTCTACCCGCGAGAGGTGCTCGCGGCGCTCGCCGACATCGCCGAGCGACGGCACCTCGTGCTCTGCGCCGATGAGATCTACGACGAGATGCTCTATGACGACGCCGAGTTTGTACCGATGGCGACACTCGCGCCGCAGGCGTTGTGCCTGACGTTCTCCGGGCTTAGCAAGGTGTACCGAGCGTGTGGCCTCCGTGTGGGCTGGCTCGTCTTCTCCGGCGAACGCGAACACGCCCGCGACTACATCCATGCCCTCGACCTGCTCGCGTCGCTGCGGCTCTGCTCGAACGTGCCTGGGCAGTTCGCAGTCCAGACAGCGCTCGGTGGCCATCAGTCAATTTTTGAGCTCACCCGGCCCGGCGGCCGTCTCCATGCCACGCGAGCCGCGCTCCTCGACGCGACGCAGAAGAGCCACTGGCTCTCGCTCGAGCCGCCGCCCATGGGCTCGATGTACGGCTTTGTTCGCGTCCATGCGGAGCGGCTACCAGGCGGCGTCGCCGCGTTCGACGATCAGGCCTTTGCGATCGATCTGCTCGAGCGGAAGCATGTTCTCGTCGCGCCAGGGTCGAGCTTCAACGTGCCCTACCGCGACCATTTTCGGGTTACGCTCCTGCCCGACGCCGACGAAATGGCCGACGTGTGCAGTCGGATCGAAACACTCCTCGACGACTACGCCCTGTCGCCGGCGTGACGGCGTGAAGCCACTCCAGACCAGGTCCACCCCACCTGCGTCGTGAGGGCTTCGAGGAGGATCGCCACGAGCAGCGCCGGCAGAAGCCAGCGACGGATACTTCGCCACGCGGTCGGCCGCGGAGCCTTCCAGACATCCGACAGATCGACCCGCTCAACGCCGCCCGAGCGGCCACTCACGGCAAGCAGCTCTTCCACACGGCCACGGTCAAACGCCCATTCCGGATTCGATGCCACGTTCACCGGCCCAACCGCGAGCGCCCCATCGCCAAGCCGGATCGCCCCGCGGACATACTCGACATCCGCGGCATCGACCGCCGCTGAGAAGTGACCAGGCGCCAGCCGTTCCCATGGGATCATCGTCGTCGCACCGCCAGGCCCTCGCGAGACGGTCAGCTCAGGCGCGCTGCTGGCCACGCGGTCTGCCCATGACGAGTCGTAGAAGAGATCGAGCCGCACCTGCGTGCCGTTCACGCGGGTCTGCACGCCCACGCCCGGCGGGAGCGGTGGGCCGGCAAGCCACCGGGCAAGGCTCTGCACCATGCCGCCGTAGCCATCCCACTCCCGCGTGAGGGCCGAGAAGTCGCCACCGAGCGGGAACATCACGGCCGCAACCCGTCCCGTGCCACGCCGCCAGAACGCCACCAAAGGTGCCGCGTAGTCATCGCCTGAGACCGCCGCCTGCGCTGCGTTTGGCTTGAGGTAGGTGAGGTTGTAGCCATCAACCTGAGGCAGCCACTCGATGGGTGCGGCAGCGATCTCGAGCCAGCCAGGCGTGCCCTTCACTACCACGGGCTCGTCGAGAAAGGCCGACCGGGCGATCGTAGCCGTCTCCATCTCAAAGAGCGCCGGCAGCTCGTTGGCATCGGCATTGAAAAAGATCCTCCCGCCGCCCCGCTTCGCGACGTCCTTGAGAAAGTCGGCATCTGGATCGGTGTCGCTGCCCAGGCCAATCACGCTCACCGTGCATTTCTCCTTCGCCATCTTCGCGAGTAAGGCCTCGTAGTCTCCGGGCTCCTCCGCATCGGCCGCGTCGGCAAACAGGATCACATGCCGCTGGCCGACGCGGGTCTTCTCGAGCAGCTCCCAGGCCTTCGCGAGCCCCGTGTACACAAAAATGCCGCCACCGGTGCTCTCCACGCTGCGGGCCGCGGCCACGAGCTTGGCCCGGTTGGGCCCAACGGCCACCGGCGAGTCGGAGAGCGGATGGGCCTCGCTATCGACCGGAATGAGCGCGACCATGTCGTTGTCACCGAGCAGCTCAATGGCCCTCGCCGCCCCTTCATCGGCAAGCGCCATTTTTGTTTCGTTTGTTCCCGGCGCGGTC
The DNA here is from genome assembly GCA_964478275.1 of uncultured Candidatus Kuenenia sp. Taxonomy (GTDB): domain Bacteria; phylum Planctomycetota; class Planctomycetia; order Pirellulales; family UBA1268; genus QWPN01. Next base: position 40,901 of record CAYZHH010000001.1, on the reverse strand, counting down.
ATCGCCATGCTGCCTGAACGGTCCATCACGATAGCCATCGCGACGGCGAGCTTCCGGTGTTCCTGCTTGAGCTCCATGCTCACCGGCAGGAGCGTTTCGAGTGACGAGCCAAACCAGCCGCCGGAGGCAAACGAGAACTTCCCTCCGATCATCGCGAGCCCACCCCCCTGAGCCGTCACGAAAAAGTCGAGGCCCTTCACGAACCCTGGGTCGAGTTTGTAGGCCGGCACATTGTCGAGGATCACTGCCTTGGCTCCCGACAAGAGCCCCACGTGTGCCGCGGCGAGGTCGTCGACCACGTCGACCACGTCGACTTCGAGCCCTTGAGCCCGCAGCGCCGTGGCCAGCGGCGGATCGGTGGAGGATGTCACGAGGACGATCCGCCCACTCCCCTGCACCTCCACCCACTGCTCGGCCATGTTGTTCCCAGCAATTGCATCGCGGTCGGGCAGGATGCGCACGGCGTAGCGGTGGGCCCCGGCTCCTGCGAGCCGATCCGTAAACCGGAGGCGGCCTGTGCCCCCGCGCACCTCCACCTCGCGCGTGCCGATGGGCTTCCCGTCACGCAGGATTTCGAGCGGCACCGTGGCATCGCTGCCGCCCCGCACAACCACCTCGGCCAAGAGGCCCTCGCGGGCCTGCACCCGGCGAGGCAGGCGCAAGGCCGCCACGGCATAGTCTTCCATTTCTTGCCGTGGGGGCAGCCGCAGATCGAGGGCGACCCCTTTCTCAACGAGCTTGTCGGCGACCCGGTCGAGGGGCTCGGTCGCGTAGCCGTCGGTCAGCGCCAGAATCCGCGCCGCGCGGTCGGCGGGCATCTGGGCCAGTGCGTGGGAGATGGCCGACGCCAGCCGCGTGGCCGTTCGCCTGCCGGCGTACTGCGTCGCCGACGCCCCGCTACGAAGCAGCGCCCCGCGCATCACTGCTTCGTCGGCGAAGTCGATGAAGAAGATGCGGTCATCTGCGGCCCGCGACTTCTCGAGGATCGTCTCCATCTCCGCGAGCCTCGGCGCGAGATCGTCCCAGCCCGAATCCGACTGATCGACGAGCACCCAGAGATCGAGCCCGTCGCCCTGCTGCCGCACCCGCGGCTCTGCAAGGAGAAGGACGGCCAGGCCGAGGCACACGACGCGAAGCGGTCGTTCCAGGTGGAGACGCCGCCAGTACCATCCGGCAACTGCCAAGGCGGGCAGGAGCAGGAACCACTGCGGGGCGAGGAAGCGAATCCACGAAAGAGACAGCATCGAGCACTTCCTCTGGTCACACGCCCAATGGATTCAACGGATCATCGCTGCCAGAGCGGCCCCTGGCCCCACGCCAGCCCCACGCCACAAGCAGGCCTCCGATCGCGATGCCGAGCCAGAGCGGCCCCCACGGATCTTCGACCGACTGTTTGATTGCCTGCTCGACCCGGATCGCCTCGAGCGTATCGACGGGCGCTGCGTCGCGAAAATCACTCTCGCGTGAATCGGCAAACTCCGCCGCGCCGCGCACGAAGGGAGCGGTGACCGGTGGATTCGTGGCCGCCGTGACCGTGAAGAAGCGAGGGTCCGCCGGAGCCCGGCCGCGAAAGGGAATCGGCGCCGTGGGCGGCCCACCGTCGAGGCCTGTGATGAGGACGGTCGCTCGCCCCGCCGGCCCGCTCACGACTCGATCTGGCAGGTCGATTGCCTGGCCTGTCTCGAAGTTGTCGGCCCACGGCCGATCGATTCCCACGCGGATGCGATCGATGAATCGCTGAATGAGTACGACGACGGCCGGCGTACGGGCTGCTGTCGATCCGGCCACGTCGAAATTGAGCACCAGGCACTGCACGCGACGGCCCCCTGGCAGCATGTGAGACCGCACCAACGCCAGCGGCCGCCCGCCTTTCCAGAGCAGCGGCTCATCGGCATTGGTGAGCCCAACATTGCCCGCGGGGCCCGACATGAGGCCGCCCCAGCCAAGATCGCGCGTGAGCGGATGATCCTCGGCCGCCACCCAGGCCGGGTCGAACGCCACAGGCGTCCGCTTGGGATCAGGTTCTTTCGAGACTTCCGTATCGCCAGCGGGCTGCTCGTCGAGCACCATGACCTGGATGGCATTGGTCGTGACCGTGGGATCGACTTGGCCCACGACAAGGTCGGCGGTGGCCGCGTCCGCGACGATCTCCACACCATCGGTGGCGCGCACCATCCGCGCAAGCAGTTCCGCAGTCGGCCCGCTCATCGCGATGGCCACCTTCACGATCCGCGGCACAGGCCGAACGAGCGGCATCGCGTCGTCGACTCCAAAACGGTCGCCCGAGAGCGCGAGCACAACCCGCTCGGCACCCTCCGGCCACGGCCCCTCGAGCGTGCGATTCTCTCCCGGCTCGAGGTGAATGGCTGCGGATGCCCCGATCGGCGCGGATGTCCCATCGTCGCTGACGACTCGCGCAGACACCGCTCGCTCCTGCGGAGCGTCACCATGATTGGTCACAAGCGCCCGCCACGCGATCCTGTCGCCGCCATGATCGACGTCGCCCCCTGAGAAGCCGACATTGTCAAAGGGCTCGCCGGCCGAAAGCACCGCCACGCCTCCAGGCACGGCCGTGGGTCGATCGGTCACGAGAATCACAACGCCTGCATCCCCCGGCACGATCGCCTCGGCAAGAGCGAGCGACGACGACGGATCATGGGTGCCGAGCGTGGGCCGCCACTCCGCAGCCGCGGCGAGCAGGCCCGCAAGATTTCTTCCGGCGTAACGCGGGGGCCGTCCGGGCCCGGTCTCGAGGAGATGCCAGTCGGTGCGGGATGCGAGGGCATCCCAGGCCAAAAGGCGCTGAGCCAGCATGTCCTGCGTGCTGCGACTGGCAGCCTCCATCGAGGCTGAGCTATCGAGCACCACCACCACCGTCTGGCGTGAGTCGCTCCGCACCCATCGCGGATCTGAAAAAAGCCACGCCAAGGCCATGACTGCCAGGAGCTGCATCCAGAAGGGAAGCGAGTTGCGAAATTTTTCCAGACGAATGCCGCCGCTTGGCATCGGCGCCGCCCGCTCGAGCAGGAAGAGCGTGCTCGCCCGTTCGCGCCGTGACCGCTCCTGGAGGAAATGGATCGCCACGAGCGCCGGCGCAGCCAAAAGCGCGAGGAGGCCCCACGGATTCGCCAAGAATAGTCCCGGGATCATGGATTGCCTCGGCTCCCCGAATCACATATCGATCACACCGGCCGGCACCGCTTCGCCGCGGAAGGCCGTGAGTACATCACCGGCATCGCCCACACGAGCGAATCCGAGGCCTCGCCGCGCACATGCCTCCCGCCAGGCCGCGAAGTGCCGCCCGTACGCCTGACGATAGCGGTCAAGCATGCCTGGATCGACCCGCTGCCGCGATCGCGCTCCCCGTTCGGCGTCTTCAAACTCGATGTTGCCATCCCAGTCGGGCTCCCGCTCGCGTGCGGCAAAGGGAGCGAGCACGATGCCGCGGCTGCGCGACTCGCTTAGCCGCGCCGCCACGCGATCCGGTGGTGACTCATCAAGCAGGTCGCTCACGAGCACCCGCAGCGAACCGGCCCGCAGCGGCACACGGTCGAGCTGATCGGCCAGGGTTGCAGGCTCTGCGACGGCAGTTGCGGTGCCGCCGTGTGCCGAGGCGGCGACCGTCGCCGGCCAGCCATTGGCGAGCGCCCGCTCGACTGGCACCTCCTCGGGTACCTCGCCACTCGCGCGGCCGAGGACCGTGAGTTTCAGGTGACCTCCGAGCCGCAGGCCGCTCTCGAGGCAAAAGAAAAAAAGCTCCCAGACCCGCGTGGCCTTGGCGGGGCCGAGGAACATCGAGCCGCTCACGTCGTAGATGAGATCGATTCGGGGCGTGACCTCCTCGCGGTAGAGCTTCATCGTGTAGTGACCTGTCCGCGCGTAGGCCTGCCAATTCATGTGCCTGGGGTCGTCGCCGGGGACATACTGCCGGTGGTCCTGGAAGTCGATCGAGCTGCCACTGCCGCGGCCGAGCACGTTGCCCGCCGTGCCCGCCCACTGCCCGCTCCGCAGGGGCAGCCGCGCGGCAGCAGCCGCCGCCTTCGCCCGCGCGTGGATCTCGGTGAGATTCATTCCGTGAGCCCTCCGCCGACAAGCCGCTGTGTCTCCCGCATCTCCCGCCGCCAGGGCCTGCCGATCATGGCGATCACCACCGCGGTGATGAGAAATCCCGAAATGAAGAGCGTCTGCTGCCCGCCGGCGCTTGTGTCCCCCAACAGTCGCAACAGCCCCGCGAGTGGGAACGCCGCGACAATGCCCACTGAGCCAGAGCCCCATGAGCCC
>CAYZHH010000001.1:0-36520 GCA_964478275.1 uncultured Candidatus Kuenenia sp. | reverse complement strand
GAGCCCCATGAGCCCGGCAGATCCATGAGCACCGTTTCGATCAATAAGGGCACGAGACTGAGCACCTGCACTATCACATAAAATGTGCCTCTGGCCTCGAGCCTCGGAAAGAGGAGCAGCAGCGGCAACGGAAAGATGATCGCGGCAACGGAAAGCGTCACGAATGGGAGGACTGCCTGAAGCCTTCCTGCCGCTTCCGCCTGAACAAGAACCGCTCCAGCCATCAATCCGCCCACCAGGGCGACGAACACAAAGCCGGTGGCCCATCCGGGCGTGAAGACCGCCGCGGCAACGCGACCTGCGATCCCACCGCGAGCGAAGACGGTATGCATCCGACGGATTCGCACGGGGCGTTCGAGGAGGGCTTCTACGCCGATCACGAGCAGCGGGAGACCGAAGATGATGAGCGTAAACGCGAAGCTGGACTCAGAGCCACAAAGGCCCATCGCCGTGATGACTCCCGCGCAGACAAGCCCGATGAGCCGCTTTCGCAGGGCGTGATTCTCGGCCAGCGGCGCGATGCTCGCGGCCGCCGCTTCGAGGACCAGGGCGATGTAAAGAATCGGGATCAGCATCCACAACCAGCCACTGCTGCGCGAGAATATCGCGAATATCGCGATCATGGGAGAGCTCCTGACGCTCAGGGTCACCCAGGCCCAGGCCACCACGCCAACGATCCCCATGACGCCCGCCCGCTCGCGCTGGGGCCGTGTCGAGGCGTAGACGGCAATCGCCGCCATGAAGGCCGAACCGAGCAGCAGCCAACTGAACCGCATGAGGTCGCCGACGACGTTCACGCCACCAACAAAATACTGGAGCACGAGGTACGGAAGGGTCGCCACCGCCACCAGAATCGCCTGGGCGACGTTCGCCAGCCATTTGCCGACGACAATCCGTGTGGCGGAAAGCCTCGTCAGCCGCACGAGATCGAGGTTGTTGCCCACTCGCTCGGCTGCGATCGCCGTCATGCCGCGAAGCGGGATCACGAGGCCCACGGTGATCCCGAGGATCGCCCAGTAGAACCCGCCGATCCAGCGAGTCATGTTGGCATTGGCATGCTCAGACGCTGCGAGAAGTGTGATGACGGCGAGGATGAACAGCGCCAACTGTAAGATGAGAAACGTCCAGACAAATGCCCCCGACTGGATGCCCTGTCGGAGCTCGCGGACCAGCATCGGTTGCAGCCAGTCTGGAAAATCATCGCCTCGCCAGGGTCGATTGTCGGCCGTTGCGGTTTTCATGGCGGCTGCTGTTGTCATCGCGTCTGCCCCAGTCGTGAGAGGGCCGTCCCGGTCGCGCGCTGCTCGCTATCAATCAGCCGCATGACCACACGGATCTCGCGGAGCCAGGGGTCAGCCACGGTCGCGAGGACGACAAGCGTCGTGCCGGCGGCCGCGATGATGAAAGTCAGCGCGTAGGCCTCGAGGTCAACCAAAAAGCCAAACTGCAGATAGGCGGGGAGTGCCGCCAGCGGAAACGGAAGCGTGATCACCCAACCGCCCCAGTCACGCCAGGATTGAGACGAGCCGGATGGGGCCATCGCGGCGAGGTAGACAAACACAAGAAAGCAGGCGATGTGGACGAGGGCGTAGACGCGAAGTCGTGGCCACTTCCGCGGAAGCCACACAAGTGCAGGCAGGGGATAGATCACCGCGGCGGCAATGAGGCAACCGACGGCCGAGGCAATCCAGAAACTGTTCCATCGTTCGCTGCCGCTCACGACCATCGCCGAAAACCATCCCAGCCATCCGGCCATGCAGAGGCCGGCCACGATCGCGACGAAGGGCACGGCCGTGGCCCATCCCGGTGTGAACACGCCCGCCGCGATCCGGCCCATGAAGCCCCATCGCCTGAACGGCCGATAGAGCGACGCGATCGGCATCGGCTTCTCGAGGAGCGACTCGATCGCGTAGCAGAGCACAAGCGGCGCCGTCACGAGGAACGTGGTCCCCGCCGCGACCTGCGACCCAAAGATCCCCACGATCGCCCACGTGGCCGCGAGGCCCACGGCCAGGAGCCGCTTGCGGGCCGCGTGGTTTTCAGCCGGCGGGGCGATCCGTGCGCTGGCGTACTCGAGGAAGGCCACGGTATAGACGATGATCCCAGCCACGATCCAAAGCCGCTCGACACCGCTGAGGCTTGTGAAACTGAGCCGGCCGTACATCACTTCCGACATGAGCTCAGCCGCCGGCACGAACCCAACCACTACCGCCACCAAGCCGGTGGCAATCCGCATCCACAGGGGCAGCGTCGAAAGCGCGATTGCCGCGGCGGCCACCGCCAACGAGGCCACGGCGAGCCAGCCAAAGGCCTCGAGATCGTCGACGACGTTCACACCGCCGAGGAAATACCGGAGCACGAGATAGGGCAACAGCGCCGCCGTGACGAGCAGCCCCTGCCCTGCGATTGCCAGCCACTTGCCGACGATGATCCGCGTGGCCGAAAGCCGGGAGAGCCGGACGAGGTCGAGGTTGTTGCCCACCCGTTCGCCGCTCACGGCCGTGAGCCCACGCAGCGGCACCACAACGACGATCGCCGCGGCAATCACCAGCCAGAAGAAGGCGGAAAAGTCGCGGGCATAGGAGCCTTCCATGGAACCGCCGAACGTGCCCACGGCCCAGGTCATGAGCGCGAACATGGCCCCCTGAATCCCGATGAATGTCCAGGCGAAGACGCCCGACTGCACCCCCTGACGCGACTCACGCACGAGCATCGGCGGCAGCCACGCCGGAAAATCGTCGCCCCGCCAGGCCCATGGTTGAGTGACCGCGACACGACCAACAGGGGCGACGCGAACAGCCGATCTCCACAGGCTGCTCTCACGCTCATCGCCGCGGATGAGCCTGCCGACGGCGGCGAATTCCCGAAGCCAGGACCGCGCGACCGCCATCAGTACGACGCCGATCACGATCAGGCCGGCAACGGTAGAGGCGAGCGCCGCGGCCTCCAGGGCCGATGTCGTCATGGTCCGCCCCATCGCGAGCAGGCAGCACGCTGCGCCGAGTGGAAATGGAAGTGTCACCATGCGGCCCGTCTCGTATTCCGCCCACGGCTCGTGAAAGGGCTTGAACCCATTCGCGAAGACGAACGTCATGAAACAGATGAGTTGCAAGAGGAAGTACACAAGGAGCGGGTTTCGCAACGGCGCGAGCCGCGACGTCACTGGCAGCGGAAACACGATCGCTGCCAGCAGCAGCGTCGCAAATGCCAGCGGCACACTCTGCTCACTCTGCGGGGCAAACCGCTCGAAGGCGCCGACCAATCCCGCGCCGCACGCGCCAGCCACGAGCGCGAGAAACACGAGGCCCGATGCCCAGCCGGGCGTGAATACAGCGGCCGCGACGCGACCGGCTATCCCTGCTCTCCGAAACGGCAGGAACACCGTCCGGACACGGCTCGGCCGATCGAGCATCGCGCCCACGGCGTAGCAAAAGAGCAGCGGTCCCGTTGCGAGAAACGTGGGCAGTGCTGCCGGCAAGGGGGCAAGCCATCCCACGATCGGCCACGCTGCCGCGAGGATCAGCGCGAAGATCCGCTTGCGGGCCGCATGGTTCTCTGCCGGCGGTGCAATTCTCGCCGCCGCAAACTCGAGCAGGGCGAATGTGTAGATGGCCAGGATCGCAACGATCCACCCCTGCCCGGGTGACCATGCCCACCACCGGGCCATCATCCCCGAGCGGCTCTCCATGATGATGCCGACAAACCCGATGTACGCCGCTGGGACGGCCGCGACGATGATCCCGATCCGAATACCGAGGTGGAGCGTCGACAGCGCCACGGCCGCCGCCGCAACAACCGCTCCGGCAGCCAGGATCCAGCCGAGTCCCCGCAGTTCAGTGAGCACATCGACACCGCCGAAGAAGTAGCGAAGCGTGCAATACGGCAGCAGCGTGACGGCCACGACCGCCGACTGCGCGACAAGCGCGGTCCATTTGCCGAGCACGATCCGCGTGGCCGAGAGCCGCGTGAGGGCCAGCAGATCGAGGCCATTGCCGACCCGTTCACCACTCACCGCTCCGAGACCGCGTAGCGGCACGATCACCGACACAGCCACAACAGCAGCGAACCAAAAAAGCCAGGTCCACGCGTCGAACCCGCCAGACCCTGAGAGCACCTGGATCGAAAAGAGCAACGAGAGCACGACCTGGAAAACTAGGAACGTCCAGAAGAAGACGCCCGACTGCACCCCCTGCCGCAGCTCCTTGACGAGCATCGGCGAGATCCACGCTGGAAAATCGTCGCCGGGCCAGCCCTTGGCCAGAGCCCTGGTTCGCGAGTAGGCGATCGTCGCCATGTTCATGTGCCTGCCGCCTGCCCAGAACTAGCGACGCTCTTTCACCATGTCTACAAACGCCTCCTCGAGCCGTCGCTGCTCGCGGCGGAACTCGATCACAGGGATGCCTGCGGCTACCATCCTCCGCAGGCCGTCGGCTAGGAGCGCCGGATCGCCTGAGTCACAGACGAGTCGCGCCCCGTCTCGCCGCTCCTCGAGCACGCTCCATCCCTGATTCGTCTCGGCCCACTCCACGAGCGGTCGAGGGTCGCCCGCGACGTTCACAGAGACGATCACCGTGGCGGCCTCGCCGCTTCCAGGCACGCCATGCCTGAGCGATTCGGCGTCGCCGTGAAATACGAGACGGCCGCCGTCGATGAAGAGGAGCGAATCGCACATCTCGCCCAGCTCACTCAGGATGTGGCTCGAGATGAAGAGCGTCTTGCCGCGGGCGGCCAGGAGCCGCACGAGGTTTTTGAACTCGAGCCTGGCCTTCGGATCGAGCCCTGCGGCGGGCTCGTCCAGGATCATGAACTCGGGGTCGGGAATGAGCATCCGCCCGAAGCAGAGCCGCTGCCCCATGCCCTTGCTGAGCTTCGCCATCTGCCGGTCGGCGAGCGGCGTGAGGTCGGCGAAGTCCATGACCTCTTCGACCCGTTCCCGCCTTTGCGATCGCGTGAAGCCGTAGGAGCGAGCGAAGAAGTCGAGGTACTCAAAGACGGTCATGTTGGGGTAGGTGCCGAAGGCGTCGGGCATCCAGCCGACAAGCCTGCGGACCCGCGCCGGCTCTTCGACGACGTCGAGCCCATCGACAACGATCCGGCCCGACGTCGGCTCGTCGAGTGTCGCCATGATCCGCATCGTCGTTGTCTTGCCGGCCCCGTTGGCGCCGATGAAGCCGACCACCGCGCCACGGCGGATTGCGAACGAGAGATCCTGCACTGCATGCACCGCGTCGAACACACGGTTGAGGCCGAGAACCTCGACAAGCGGAGTAGCGGTGTCGGCGGCCGGAGCAACAGCGGTCATGGCTTGCTCCTTGTGAACGGGCCGGCAAAATCTGCCCGCTCGTCCACCCAGCGGATCGATCCCAACGTCCGCACGGCGAGCTTGGATGCGTCCTTGCTGGTCGCGTAGGCATAGCCACGCACCTTCCTGACGCGGGTAAGCGCCTGAGCACGGACCGGCCCAGCATCGACCACGAGCGACTCAAACCAGCGGGCATAGGCGTCGGCATCGCTTGCCACGAGTTGCTTCTTTTCGCCGGTGCCCACGTCGGCAGCGGTCCAGTAGCGGCCCTCCTCGTCGATGACAAACACCCGCTCGAGTGGCACCTCGATGCTCGAAATCACCGCCGGTGGCGCGGCTTCGGACCCACCCACGACCTCGATCCGGGCCCGCGAGGGCCGCACGGCTGTGGCGATAAACGCCTGATCGGATCGGCTTCGGAACCAATCCCCTTGCCGCATCCTGCCATCCACCTCGCTGAGCTGCGCGTTTTGATCGCTCCGGCCGATGGGCTGGAGCCACGCCGGCTCCTCGATTGGAAACGACGACCCGAGGAGGACGCCCGTCCGGCTGAACTGCTCCTGGATGATCGCCACCGCGTTGTGTTCGGGCACCAGCAGCGCGAGCACGCGGCGGGCCCCGGCTCCGCCGACACCATCCCGCAGGAACATGAGCGCGAGCAGAAACGCGGTGGCCGCAAGCGAGATGAGCGGCGTCGTCCAGAACATGCGTGACCGCCTTCCCGCACCAGCAAGGACCATCACGTTGAGCGGCCCCGCGATGATCCCGAAGAGCGTCAGGAACCCGAGGATCCAGCCAACCGGCAGCGTCCGCGAGCCGAACACCTCGACGAGCCGGCCAAACCCACGATCCCAGCTTCCGCCGTCGCCCGCGTAGTCCCGGCTGGACGAGGACGCCGGCTGATAGCTCGCAAGAAGGCTCGCGAACGTCTCGCGACCGTTCGCCTGAAACGGCCCCCAGCCCTTGGCATCGAGGCCCGTGCCTTGAGAGCGTATGACCACGACTTCCCCGGCACCGATCCGCCGGCGGCCATCCGGTCCAGCGGCGGGCAGTCCCATGCCATCGAGCCGCTCGGCCGCGGCGTCGGCCACAATCACGGCGGCCTGCCCACCGGTTGCGACCCAGTCGAGCATGGCCTTGCGGCGTCCGCCGGCGAGCGCCCGCCATTCCCCTTCCGAGAGCATGACATTGCGGAAGACAGACCATCCCCGCCAATCCTCCGGTGCTTGCGCCATGTCGAGCGGATTGCCCGAGCGCTGCAGATCTTCAAATGGGTAGCCCTGAATGGCCTGCACTTCTGTGGAGACCCCCGCTCGCAGCAGCGCGGGGCTCGCGGCGCCGCCATGCCCCTGTTCCTCCGTGCGGCAGTCGAGGTAGATCGACCCTTGAACGCCATGCCCGGAGATCTGTAACTGATGGTGGCCACCCCACCGATCAGCCATGCCGACGAAAAGCGTCGTCTTGCCCGTCGCCCCTGCGGGCACGGCGATCCTCGCCGAGGGTGCCACACCCGTCCATCGGCCAAACCGGTCATCCGTCGCGACCGTCCAGACGCGATCAACGCCGCTGGCATTGCTGATCGTGACGGTGACGGGAATCAGGCCGACATCACGCCCCGTCGGCCGCGAGTTGAGGCCCGCCCAGCCCTCGGCCTCGATCGTGATCCCGCTGCCGGGGTCCGTGGAAACTGTTTCCACCTCGGCACGCCCGACGGCCGCGAACGAGATTCCCGCGACAACGACACACGCGACAAGGCGATCCATCTCACACCTTGGCGGCCGCGAGGCTCGATGGCAGGGGTTTGTCTTGGGCCGGCACCTTCTCGAGCAGCCTCACCACGAGGGCATCGGTCGTGAGCCCTTCGAGTTTCGCGCCGTAGTCGAGGATCACCCGGTGGCGGAGGACCGGCGCCGCGACCGCCCGCACATCCTCATAGGCCGCGTTGATCCGCCGATCACAGAGGGCCCTGGCCTTGGCCGCGGAAGCAAGCGCGATGGCAGCGCGGGGCGAGGCGCCAAACTTCACGCCGCCCGCGTGTGGTTCGCCGGGGTAGGTGGCCTGCACGAGCCGGGCGATGTAGTTGGCCACGGTGGGGGGCATGTAGACGCGGCGGACCTGGTCGAGCAGCTTGTCGAGCGCCCCGGCGTCCATCACCGCCGACACCTGCGGCTCCACGCCGATCTCCCGGTTGAGCACGATCTTCTCGAGGGTCGCCACGTCGTTGCTCTTCACGTCGAGCTTGAAGAGGAAGCGGTCGAGCTGCGCCTCGGGGAGCGGATAGGTGCCCTCGAGCTCGATCGGATTTTGCGTCGCGAGCACAAAGAACGGCGAGGGCAGCGGATGGGTCTGGCCCATCACCGTCACCCGCCGCTCCTGCATCGCCTCGAGCATCGCCGACTGCGTCTTGGGGCTCGCGCGGTTGATCTCGTCGGCCAGAAGGATGTTGGCAAAGACGGGCCCAGGCTGGAACACAAACTTCCGCCGACCGTCTGCCTCTTCGAGCACGGGGTTGCCGGTGATGTCGCCCGGCAAGAGGTCGGGCGTGAACTGCACCCGCTTGCTCGACAGGGCCAGCGCCTTCGAGAGCCCCTTCACAAGCTCGGTCTTCCCGAGGCCGGGCAGGCCTTCGAGCAGAATGTGGCCGCTGGCGAGCAGGCCGACGATCACCATCGCGATCAATTCGTCTTGGCCAAAGAGCACTTTCTGGAGTGCCTTCCTGAGACTGTCGATCGTGTCGGCGGCAAACCCCGCCTGCTGTTCAGAAAGCGGCTGCATGCCGGAGGGGTCAGACATCGGAATGCAGCAATCGTGAGGGTGATGAAGGAATGCGACCAAGACCGCCGCGGGAGTCTACCAGCCGGTAAGGGGCCTACCAACGAACCCAGCATCTCTACCGCCTGCCACCTACGGCGACTCCGATGGTACGAATGGCCGTTCGGGAACGGGCATCCGGACGACGAGGTCGCATGCGTCGTAGGACACATCCTGTTTTTCTGCTTGCCACTCACCGTTGACGATGTCCCCGTCCTCATCGGTGCCACCATCGTAGACACCGTTCTCGCCAACGCTCGCCAGGAGATAGCCGCTTCCTCTCCGCTCATAGATGAATGGCTTGTCGGAGAACGGATCGGTCGGCACGGCGGAAAGATACTGCGGCACGAGGTCATCGAGACGCTCAGGGTAGACCGCAGGAGCGTCTCCAGCATGATCCGCCCGCCACGCCGCGAGTGCCACCGTCGTGCGACTCAAGTCGAAGAGTGCCCGTCGCCGAGTCACTGTGCTGAGGATCGACACCCATGACGGGATGATCCTCGCACGCAGCCGCGCGGCCACGATCCCGCTTCGCCGCCCGCAACTCAGGAGCCCCATGGCGAGTTGAGACCCCTGAATCGATACCATGAATTCGCTCTCGGCATCATTGGCGATCTGACGCATTCTGACCCTTCGATCCGCATAGGTCGGGAGCTCCCAGGCGGCGTGAATCCTGTCAAAGTCGTCGTTCATCTCCTTCAACACGCGGTTCCAGTCGAGGCTCACGCGAAGCAGCATCCCAAGGGAGGGAGAGCCCCAACCCTCGACGAGGATCGAACGCCCCGCGCGTCCACCAGCCGCCCCTCGTGCGACGAAGACCAGCGTGTCGATTACCTCGAGCCGCTGCGTCATGACTGCATTGGAGGCCGCCGAAGGCGTTCCGAGCCCATCCAGGTCATGAATGATTTCGGTAAGGAGGTCCCTGGGAAGGTCGGACTGAGCGAGCAGATGCTCCGTGAGTGTGTCGGAAGCCGTAGCTTCGATCCTAACCGTCATGAGCTCGGTGATGAGCGTCGTTGGGCCTCGCTTCGCATCCCCAACCAGCCGAGCGAACCGGTAGATCGCGTGAATATCCCGCCATGCGTCGGCATATCGCCGCTCGCCGATGTGCCACATGGCCCGGCACGTCAGAATCGTGCTCGCGTGCCGCGATTCGACATCCACAAACGTCCATGATCCGAACATGCTTTCTGCGGCGCGAAACATCGATGGCTCCGGAAGCCAATATCGGGGCCGCTTTGAAGCCGTCACCAGTTGAGTAATCGTTGCTTCGTTCTTCACGAGCCATGCTTCGAGCTCGGGAAGATCCGCCCCTGTCCACGGTCGCTCTCCAGCAGCGAAGTACATCTCATGGGTAACCTTGGAAGCAGCGTCGTCATCCGGGGCGCGGAGCCGGTCCGCCGGTGGCTCATTCGGAATCCCGAGGGCGGCGCAGACTTTCGGCAAGTCGGCATCATCGATCCCAAGCGGCCAGCACACCTGGAGCAGCGCGGCCGCTGCGTTCTCCTCCGGCGGCGGTGCGGGGCCGGCCATCGCGAGCAGCGCCGCGCGGTAGTCAGGCAAGCCGTCGGCGGCGAGCGGCTCGGTGAGGTAGGTCGTCTCCCGCGAGACTCGGATCGCCGCCTCGGGGCCAAAGAGTCCCCACAGCAGAAAAACGACGGTTCCAACGATGACGCCTGCCGTGATCCATCGGATGTCGCACCACCAGCGCCGCGACCGGTGGTCGCCTACGGGCACCGTCGATTGGTGTCCCGCGTCGTTGCTCATGGTGTCACGTCCTCAAGCTTAGGTGTGGTGCGCTCAGTAGTGATAACGAAGTTGAGCGATCAGGAGCGAGTCACCATCGACCATGTAGACCATGCGGTGCTCGTCATTCATTCGGCGGGACCAGTATCCAGCGATCGCGTGCTTCAATGCTTCAGGCTTGCCGGTTCCTTGAAACGGGGTCTGTGTGGTTTCTTTGATCAGGGCGTTGATGCGGGCGAGTAATTTCTTGTCGGTTTCCTGCCAGCGGAGGTAGTCCTCCCACGCGTGCTCCGCAAAGATTAGCTTCATTCCGCGAGTCTCCGCTCCTTCCCGTGGCCGCCATCGAGGCTGGCAATGGCTTCGAGGAGTCGCTTGGCATTTTTGGGGCCGCGGAGCAGGTACGCCGTTTCCTCGAGGGCCTTGAAGTCCTCGAGCGACATCATCACCACGGATTGCTGACCGTTGCGGGTAATGATCAGCGGTTCGTGGTCATCGCACACCCGATTCATGGTGTGAGCCAGGTTGGCGCGAGCGGTGGTGTAGGTAATGGCGTCCATCAGCGCAGCCTCCAGTATGTACGCGATACTGTACATACTGGGCGCGGGTCTGTCCAGCGCATTCTCCCTGTCGTTCGCACCCAGATGCACACGGCAATGCTCGCCTTGTCTCTCTTTCCGTTCTGATCAGTCCTCCCACTGTTGCGGATGTGCGGCTGCCCGGCCTATTCTTCGGTGGGAAGCCGTCACCTCAAGAGAGTCCCCCAAGAAAGCGATGCTCCGTTGACCACCGTGACACTTCAGATGCCCGACGAAGTGCTCGCCGTACTCCGTGAAGAGCCGGTTCGTTTCGGCGCCGAGCTGCGGTTGGCCGCAGCGATGAATTGGTATCGAAGGGGCACCGTGTCGCAGGAAGTGGCCGCTCAGGTAGCGGGACTCGATCGTACAGACTTCCTCCTCGCGCTGGCCCGGCACGGCGAGGATGTGTTTAAGGTCGATCTCGCGGATCTCCGGCGGGAGATCGGCGATGACTGACGGCTGCGTGGTGAACGCGTCGCCGCTGATTTTTCTGGCACGCGGCGGCCACCTCGACCTCCTGCGAATCATGGGGAGTCCCCTGCTCATACCACGCCCGGTGGCCGATGAGATAGCGCATCGTGGCGACAGTGATCCAACTGTAAGGGCACTCGCCAACAACGTATGGCTTACGGTGGTAGAATCAACAAAAGTGCCTGAACACGTGGCCGGATGGGCACTCGGGCCGGGAGAGACGAGTGTCATTGCCGTAGCGATTGAAAACCCGGGGCTGGTGGCCGTCATTGACGACTTGGCCGGCCGAAAATGTGCTTCTGCCTCGGGCGTGCCCGTCATCGGCACGCTCGGAATCGTGCTCCGCGCTCGAAGACAAGGATTGATCGCCGCCGCTCGCCCCGTCCTCGAAGACCTCGTCGGCGGCGGGATGTACCTCGGCCGCGACGTTCTCGACAGAAGCCTAGCGCTCGTTGGCGAATGAGCGGCTGTGTCGCCCAGAGAATGAGCCACGCCCGCGGTGATTCATCCCGCAGGGGATCGGCCGGCGGTTCACTTGGAATCCCGAGCGCGGCGCAGCACATTCGGCAAGTCGGCTTCATCAATCCGCATCGGCCAGCACACCTGGAGCAGCGCGGCCACTGCGTTCTCCTCCGGCGGCGGTGCGGGGCCAGCCATCGCGAGCAGCGCCGCGCGGTAGTCGCGGCAAGCCGTCGGCGGCGAGCGGCTCGGTGAGGTAGGTCGTCTCCCGCGAGACTCGGATCGCCGCCTCGGGGCCAAAGAGTCCCCACAGCAGAAAAACGATCGTCGCGGCGATGACGCCCGAAGCGATCCACCTCGGATCTTGCCACCACCGCAGCCGCGGGCACTTCACAGCCGTCGTGTCGTGGCCGTTGTCGCCCATCGTGTCACTCAAAGAACCGGCGGACAACGGCCTGCTCGGCCGGTAGGAGCGCATCGACGGCGACGGCCGTGCCACCGTCACCCTCCTTGGCCATCCCGCCAGCCTTGGGCCCGGTGTACGCCGTCTCGTCAATCTCATGCTCCCCGTCGATCACCGCCAGAAGCTCGTCGGGGGCCGCCCGCTCCGGGTCGAGTGGCTGCGTGACCTTCTCCTTCCGCGTGGTCTTCAGATCATGCTCCTCGCCGAGCGTGAGCTCTGCGTCGCCCCGGCCGCGGTCAATGCCCCCCGCTGCCGGCACGCCTGCCATCGGGATGCCATCCAGGTTGAGCTCAGGCGACTCCGCAAGCGCCCGCTTCAAGAGATCCCTGTTCTCAGCGAGCTTCTCGCAGAGGCCACGGCACTCCGCGGGCGAGAGATCACCGAGGTCGCGGCCCTGAAAATCACGCAGCAGCTCCGCCAGATCCGCGGGCGGCTGGAAGCCTCCCAGCTCGAGCGCGAGGGCCGCGAGCTTCAGGTCTTTGGCGAGCTGCTCGCGGAGCTCATGGGGCACCGCGTCGGTCATCTCTCGAAGCTTCGCCGCAGCCGCTTCAGCCTTCGTGAGGTTCTCAACAAGCTGGCGCAGGTCGGCGGCCGTCTGCTCCTTGATCGTGCCAGCCGCCTCGAGGCTCGCATGCTCATACCACGCCTCGGTCGGCCTCTCCATCAGTTCAGCGATGCGATCACGAACCCGTTCGACCGACCGCTCGTCCACAGCCTCCTCACGGCGGAGGGCATCCATCCATTGCTCGACGACGCGGGCGTCTGGCGGCTTCTCGATGAGGAATGGTTTCGCGGCTGCTGGATCAGCGATCGGAACCCGCGCCGCAAGCACCACCAGCGCGGCGATGACGGTCGCCCAGCCGAGCGGGCGCTCCCATCGCCACCGCACCGGCCACGCCAGCGACTCTGTCGACGGCCGGTCTGGCCACGATCCCACGCCGGCGCTCGCCGCTGTGAGCCGCGCCTTGAGGCCAAGCGACTCCTCCAGTCGCACGCGGGCCGAGGCCACGGTTTCAAACCGACCACGGCCTTGCCACCAGGCAACCACCGCGGCTACGGTGAGCGCCCCCGCGATTCCCGTGGCGACCAGACCAGGGTGCCCGCCGCGCCAGCGTGCCACCAGCATCGCGACCATTCCGATCAGGCCGATGGCCACGGCCATGGGCATCCACGAGGCCAGCCACCAGCCAAGATTGATCTCGCGGGCCAGCCGCATCGTGGCCAACTGCCAGAACCGCCCCTTGGTCGCGGCAATCTCGCGGTCGATGCTGTCTTGACGTCCAGCGAAATCAAAGCGATCGGAGCCGCTGGGCATCACATGCCCTCCAGATGACATGGCCGCACGGGTGGTCGGCCAGGCTTTATGATAGCCCTATCATAGTGACGGTGCCGCCCCGGCAACCGGCACGATGCCACGACCAAATTCCACGAGCCACATGCCCCTCTCTGGTTCCCAGTCACCGCTCAGCGTTCCCGCCCGGCCGCTTGCCGCCTGGCTCGCCGGGCGGATCGACTGGCCGCGGTACGCCGCGCTCGCCGAACGCCTCGCTGGCGAGACCACGTCGGGCGGCCGCAATCCCACGCTCATCGTGTTTGAGCTGGAACCCTGCATCACGATCGGAAGGCTCGGCTCGCGGGTCGACATCGCCCTCGGTGACGACGAGCTCGCCTCACGGCAGCTTCCCCTGCGGTTCACCGGTCGCGGCGGCGGCGCGGGCCTCCACGGCCCGGGCCCGGTCTGCGCGTCGCTCTTCGCGTCGATGGCCGACCTCGGCCTCGGCGAGCATGACGTCGGCGAGTACCTCGAGCGATTCGAGCGCGGCCTCGCCGCGGTCTTACGCACGCTCAAGGCCGGACCGATCCGCCATCCGGGCACGCCGGGCATTTTTGGGCGGACGGGACTCTTGGCTGCGGTCGGCGTTGCCGTGCGCCGCGGTGGCGTTGCCCACGGGGCGTTTGTGAATGTCTCGCCCGCGCTCGAGCTCTTCCATCGCGTGACGAGCCTGCGGGTCCCAACGGCAGCTGGCGGAATCGCGCCGGTCACGATGGGCTCTGTCGAAGCCGACATCCAGCGACGGGTTCGTCTTCAGGATGCCCGCACCGCCCTCGTCGAAGCAATCGCCGATGCCTTTAGGTTTGATGCACCGCATATCCATGCAGGGTTTCCGATTGCCCCTGCGGCCCTTCGCCCTCGCCCCACGGAGCCCATGAGCCGTGTCGGATAATCCCTCGATCGTCGCGCTCCCGGTCATCTCGCTCGACGCCCCCGCGGCGCCGCCGGCTCCGTCGCGGCGCCTCCCTCCGTGGCTGCGGCAGAACCTCGCCCCGGGCGGCGGCCTCGGTGAAACCGCATCGCTCATCGCCGAGCTTGGCCTCGAAACTGTCTGCTCGTCGGCCAAGTGCCCCAACCGGCTCGAGTGCTGGTCGCAGCGAACGGCCACGTTCATGATCCTCGGCAATGTCTGCACGAGGCCGTGTGGTTTTTGCTCGGTTCCCCGCGGCAAGACCGAGGAGCTCGAGGGCGACGAGCCTGAGCGGGTGGCCGAGGCGGCGCGGCGGCTGGGCCTGGCCTATGTCGTGATCACGAGCGTCACCCGCGACGATCTCCCCGACGGTGGCGCCGAGCATTTTCGACTCACCGTGGAAGCAGTGCGTGCGGCAACCGGTGCGACGATTGAAGTACTCGTGCCTGACTTCATCGGCAAGGAGGGCGCCCTCGAACGGCTCATGGAATCCCGCCCCGAAGTCTTCAATCACAACACCGAAACAGTGCCGCGGCTCTATCGCACCGTCCGCGGTCGCAAGAGCGTCTACCCCTGGACTCTCGAGCTTTTGGCGCGGGCCAAGCGGATCATGCCTGATGTCAAAACCAAAAGCGGCCTCATGCTCGGCCTCGGCGAAACCCGCGAGGAGCTGCTCGACGTCTTCGCCGATCTCCTCGACCACGGCGTCGACTACCTCACGCTCGGGCAGTACCTCCAGCCGACACTCGAGTCGCTCCCGGTCGACCGCTACGTACCGCCGGAGGAGTTCGATGACCTGGGCCATCTTGCCCGATCGCTTGGCTTCCGCAAGGTGGCCAGTGGACCGCTTGTGCGCTCGAGCTACCATGCCCGCGACATGGCCGAAGACGGCATTCCGACCGGCTCATCGCCCCCCTGAAGGCCCGACAACCCCGTGGCTGGAGCGCAAAAGGGAGCACCAGCGAGCCTCGTCATACTGCCGCGTTATGAGGTGTCGCCTTCCTCGAGGCCGTGCTCGAGGAGCTTCTTGCGGAGC
The DNA here is from genome assembly GCA_964478275.1 of uncultured Candidatus Kuenenia sp. Taxonomy (GTDB): domain Bacteria; phylum Planctomycetota; class Planctomycetia; order Pirellulales; family UBA1268; genus QWPN01. The sequence continues at coordinate 21,414 of CAYZHH010000001.1, read as the reverse complement.
GTATTGCGATTGATGCCGAGACGCGCCGCCGCCTTGAGCTGGACGCCGCCGCAGGCCGCGAGCATCTGGGCGATGAGCTCCCGCTCCACGCGGCTGACCACACGGTCGAAGAGGGTGTCGTCGCCGGGTGGGGCCGTCGCCAGCCCCTGTTCCACGAGATCGCGGGCAAGGCTGTCGAGGTCGCCACCGCGGCCTGGCACCGAGGCCGCAGATCTTCCGCCACGGATCGACGTCGGCAGGAGGCCGAGCGTCAGCTCGTCGCCGGGCGCCATCACGATACACCGCTCGACCACGTTTTGAAGCTCGCGAACATTCCCCGGCCAGTGGTAGCGAACGAGTGCGTCGAGGGCTTCCTTCTGGATGTGAACGACGTAGCGATCGTTCTGCTCGTTGTAGAACTCGAGGAAGTGGGTCACGAGGAGCGGGATGTCATCCCGTCTCGACCGCAGCGGCGGCAACAGGATCGGGATGACGTTGAGCCGGTAATAGAGGTCTTCACGAAACGACTCCTTGGCCACCTCATCAAGGAGATCACGATTGCTCGCCGCGATCACGCGGGTGTCGACCCGGATCGTCTCGGTGTCGCCCACTCGCTCAAACTCCCGCTCCTGGAGCACCCGCAAGAGCTTCACCTGGAGGTGGTGCGTGGTGGAGTTGATCTCGTCGAGGAAAATCGTGCCGGTGTGGGCCGCCTCGAATCGGCCCGTGCGATTCGCGACGGCGCCAGTGAACGCGCCGCGGACATGGCCAAACAGCTCGCTCTCGAGAAGGCTCTCGGAAAGGGCCCCGCAGTTGACCCGCACAAACGGCCCGCTACCCCGCGGCGAGAGCTCGTGGATCGCCTTGGCGATGAGCTCCTTGCCGGTGCCCGTCTCGCCGAGCAGGAGGACCGAGGCATTCGACGCCGCCACCAGGCGGGTGGTGGCATAGACCTCGAGCATCGCTGCGCTGGCCCCAATCAGGCCGGCAATCGGAGCGGCCGAGATGGGCTCACTGGCGTGGCCGCTGGGGCGGAGCATTCGATGGACGAACCCGGGACGTGGTGCCCGCCGCCTCGAGTACATCCAGGATGCTACCGGCCGCACCGCGGGTCGTGTCGTCGGCGGCCTCATTGTACCTTGCGTAGGCGGTGAGGAGCTCCCGGCTGTCGAGGAGGATCCCAAAGCGGTCCACGCTCGTCTCAAACGCGGAACGGGCCACGAGCCGCAGCGATTCCGGTAGGTCACTGCGGCGGGCCTCCTGCTCGAGGGCTTCTTGGGCCTCGGGCATGGGAAGCGACGCCAGGAGCGACGCGGCGGGGGCATAGAGCTCCTCGTGGAGAAGCGCCAGGGTGGCTGTCGCGAGGACAGGCGAGGCGTCTTGCCCACGGCGGGAGACCCGCCCAAGCAGGGAGAAAGCCTCTCGGGCACGGGCCAGTCGCGCGGCCGCTGCGGCATTCCGCGATGCCGGATCGACCGCCGCCGGGCCCGCTGTCTGCGCGAGCAGATCGGGGAATCGCGGTGGCCCGTTGGGCTTGTCGGTCTCAGGATCAAGGCTCGGCAGGAAGAGACTGTCGAGGCGGTCGATGATGCCAACGCCGTCGAAGTCGCAGAAGGAGAGGAGGAGCCGCGTCAGGTATTTGCCCCGCGCGTCATCGTCGAGCGGATCGACCACAACGAGGACCGGAGGGATGTCACCCACCGCTGGCAGCTTCACAAACTGCACCGTCTCGATGGCCGTCGGTTGCGAGATCCGCGCCGCCACGAACACAAGCACCGTGTCGGCGCTCGACCGCGCGGCGAACACAGCCTCGCGACCGGTCGATACGCGCACCGGGTCGTAGCCAAAGCGAGACACGCCAGCAGCCAGCGCATGGACCACCTCGGCATCGGGGTGGGCGACGACGACACGATCCACGCCCGTACTGGTAGCCGCATGCAGAAGCACTTCAACCGCGCGGCTCGAGCCCCGGTAGGGTGGCATGCCGGCGGCGAGCACGAGCGCCCGGGCCGCTGCGAACTGGAGCGCCGCGTCAGGCACATCGAGTGATCGCACGAGCACATCGCGGACAGCCGGTGGCAGCGTGCCGGCTGCACCCGCCTTGGCCGTCACGGTTTTTCCATCGGGCGCGAGCGTCGTCGCTACGGCACGAGCCGCAAGCCACATGCCCCGCTCAACTGCCTGCTCAAACACCCGCCCCGCCGTGTCAATCGAGTAGCCATCTGGACCTGTGAGCGCCTGGCGGATCGCGGCAGCGGGCACCCGATCAAGCACGGTGACAGGATCACCCGCCGTCGCCAGGAGCGTTTCGAGGCCCGCCAAGAGCACGAGATCAACCGTCGCTTCATCCCGCACGTCGAGCGCCTGAAGGTCGCGGCCGAGGTGCATCGCCTCGCGGGCCCTGGCGACCTGCGGCGGCACCGAAACAGCTTCGAATACCCGCGCCTGAGGATTCCAGAACCGTCGATCGACCGTTCCCGTGACACTCCCTCCGAAGGCTGCTTTGGCATTCGCAGGGTCTTTGATCGGCTCAAGCAAAAGATGATCGACATGGGGCAGCCCAGCCGGCGAGAGGAGCCGATCGAGCCGTGCTGCCAGGCGGGCTGCGGCCTCGCGGGGCGTCGGCGGCACGCTTGCGGTGTCGCTGTCACGGGCCGCGGCGCGGCTTCGCAAGACGCGAAGGGCGGCGTCCCGAGTCGGCGGAGGCGTTTGCGGCACGAGCGCGGGCGCCGCAAGGAAGGCTTCGATGTCGTCAGACCCGCTTGCGTCGAGGGCTTCGATCACGCCCGCCCAATCAGCGGGATCACCGATGGCGAGCCAGTCAAGCAGCGGCTGTCGGGCCGACTCGCCCAGCCGCGCGACGATCCCTCGGGCCAACTGAAACTGCCGTGGGTTATCGCCCGGGCCGCGGCCAAGGACAGGGACCAGGGCCGGGAGCGCATCCACACCGGTCCGCACAAGTCGCTCAGCGGCAGCCAGCCGTGTTGTCGCCACGGGGCTTTCGAGTGCCGCCACGTCTTCCGCCAGCGTGCCCGCGTCCCGCCGCCGCATGCGGCCAGCCTCGAGGATGCCTCTCGCGAGCCCAGCCGCGCCCGGCTGCCTGGCGAGCATGGCCCGCTCGAGCCGTCGAATCGCGGCCTCGTCGGTCGCATCGGCCAGGTCGGCCAGGATGTCGGGGCCTGCCTCCTTCGCAGCATCGACGACATTGGCGAGCATCGCGAGGTACCGCTCGGCGGCGGCAGGCACGCCGACATCAAATGCCTTGATCGCCGCATCGAGCAGGTTTGATGGCGTGCGGCCACCGGGCAGCGCGAGCGACGCGTCGAGCGACTCGACCACGGCACGCTGGATCGGGTCGAGTGGCGGATCGACGGGCGGCTGTGCCTGGACCGACGCTGTCGCAAACAGCGCCACGGCCGCCACCCGCACGAAAGCCACCAGGTCTGTTCGCACGTGGGCCATCGCGTCATCCTCTGGCCAAACAAGCCGCACAACACGGGGACAAGCCGCGCAAGGGGACAGGCACCTTTTCCTTCGGAAAACGAGCCAGTCCCCGGTCAGGATGCGGCGCCGTCCAGCCGTCGCCGCCACTGCTCAATCTGGTCGGCCACCGCGGCCGGCGCGGTCGAGCCGAAGCTCTGCATCCGCTCCACTGCCCGAGAGGCGCCCAGTGCCCCACGCAGCGCGGCGTTCCAGCCGGCATATTCCTGAGAGATCTCCTCGTCGGAAAGCTCTCCCAACGAGACCCCGCGGGTCATCGCCCGCCGGACAAGGTGGCCCACGATCTCGTGGGCAGTTCGCTGCGGCACTCCCTGGGCGATGAGTGCCTCCATGAGGCTCGTCGCATCGAGATGGCCGTGGTGGGTAGCGGCGGCAATCCGCGCGCGGTGAAAGCGGGTGCCGGCTACCAGCGGAGGTGCCACGCTCAGGACTGCTTCGAGCGTGTCGATCGAGTCAAAAATCCGTTCCTTGTCTTCCTGGAGATCACGGTTGTACGCCGTGGGCAGACCTTTCAGGAGCACGAGTAAGCTCTGGAGATTGCCGACGAGTCTGGCCGACTTGCCCCGCACGAGCTCGAGCACGTCGGGGTTGATCTTCTGCGGCATGATCGAGCTCCCCGTACAGAAACCCTCGGGGAGCGCGAGGAACCCGAACTCGTGCGTGCTGTAGATCACCCACTCCTCGGCCCACTGCGAGAGGTGCACACCGGTGAGGGCCACGACAAACGCCAGCTCGCAGACGAAGTCGCGATCACTCGCCGCATCGAGGCTGTTCGCGGCGACCGTGTCGAAGGCGAGCGCCTCGCGAACATGCTCCCGATCGATCGGGAGGCTCGTGCCGGCCACGGCCCCGGAGCCGAGCGGGAGAACGTTCGTTCGCCGCCGGCAGTCGGCCAGGCGGTCACGGTCACGCGCGAACTTCTCGCACCAGGAGAGCAGCTGGTGGGCGGCGAGCACCGGCTGGGCCGGACGCAGGTGTGTGTACGCCGGAATGACGAGATCCTGCTCCCGCTCGGCCATCCCGAGAAACGCTCGCTGAAGTTCGGCGAGGCCCGCATCGAGCCGGTCGATGGCCCGCCGGCAATAGAGCCGGAGATCCGTCGCCACCTGGTCGTTGCGGCTCCGCGCGGTATGGAGCTTGCGACCGGTATCGCCGAGCCGCGCGGTGAGCGCCGCCTCGACATGAAGATGGATGTCCTCCTTCGACACTGAAAACTCGAAGCGGCCCGTGTGGATTTCGCTCCGGATCTCCTCGAGCGAGTGGGCGACCGAGTCGGCCTCATGCACCGTCATGAGTCCGACCGAGGCGAGCATCCGGGCGTGGGCGATGGACCCGTCGATGTCATCATCGGCCAGCCGCCGGTCGAAGGAGACGCTCTCGGTGAAGGCCTCGACGCGAGCGTCGGTCGGCTCACGAAAGACTCCGCCCCAGGCCTTTGATGACGTGGTGGGCTGGGGCACAATGCGCTCCTCATGGGGTTCGGTGGACGAAGCAAGACTACTTCGCACGTCGTCGTGCGGGAATCCACCCACGGGCCTCCGCTACACTCGGCTTTATTGACGTTTGATAATCCTCCTCCCGTGTTCCCGTCGCTCCGCGACGGGGGGTTTGGGCAGACTTCGGCACAACGGTTTTTCAGACCCTGAGAATGACCACTCCCGATGATCTGCTGGGGCCCGAGGGCCGGCTCGCTGCCAGGCTGGCCGGCTGGGAGTCGCGGCCGCAGCAGCTCGCGATGGCCCACCTTGTGGACAAAGCCATCCACGCGCGGCGGCATGCGATCGTTGAGGCGGGCACCGGCACGGGCAAGAGCCTTGCGTATCTCGTGCCAGCAGTCCTCGCCGTGACCTCGGATCAGGTTGAGCCTGTTCGGGTGTCGCAACCGTCGAGTGGTCAGTCGGCTGATCCTGACACGGATTGGGATGACGACGACACTGCGACCGCCCCGGCGGCACGGCCGAGGCGGGTCGTCATCTCAACCCACACGATCGCGCTTCAAGAACAGCTCATCGACAAAGACATCCCCCTCGTTGCGGCCGTCATGCCTCGCGAGTTCTCGGCAGTCCTCGTGAAGGGCCGCGGCAACTACCTGAGTCTGCGTCGGCTGCGGCTGGCCCTCGAGCGATCCGGCAGCCTTTTTGAAGACGATGCCGCACGGGCCGAGGTGCTGGCGATCGCCTCATGGGCTAAACGCACCACCGACGGCTCGCTCTCCGACCTGCCCGCCCTGCCCTCCGACGCGGTCTGGGACGAAGTGAAAAGCGACTCGGGCAACTGCATGGGTCGCGCCTGCCCCACGCACGGCCAGTGTTTCTACTATGCCGCGAGGCGTCGTATGCAGCACGCGCAAGTGCTCGTCGTGAACCACGCACTCTATTTCGCCGACCTCGCCATGCGACGGGCCGGTGCGAGCCTCCTGCCACCGCACGACATCGTCATCTTCGACGAGGCCCATTCGCTCGAGGCCGTTGCGGGCGACCACCTGGGCGTGCGTATCTCGAGCGGCGGCGTCGAGCGGGTGCTCTCGCGACTCGCCAGCGAAAAGTCGAGTCGTGGTCTCCTCACCCACTACCACCTCGACGACCTCGAGAGCGTCGTGCGGTACTGCCGAAAGATCGCCGAAGAGTTCTTTGCGTCGATTCGCGACGCCTGCCACGCCCACGGCGACGGCCCGAAGCGCATCGCTACCAGTGGTCTCGTGACCGACTCACTGGGAGGCCCGCTCTCCGACCTGGCTCGTCGTCTCCGTGGCGCGGCTACCAGCATCGAGAAACCGGCCGAGCGGCATGATCTCGTGTCGCTTGCTGATCGCCTCGACACCCACGCGGCGGCGATCAACACCTGGCTCGACCAGAAGGAAACGGGGCATGTCTGGTGGGTGGAGACGGCCCGAAGCCGCCGCGGTCGTCCCCGTACGACGCTCTCGAGCGCGCCGGTGGATGTGGGGCACGTGCTTCGAGAGGATCTCTTTGGGCGTATCGGCACGATCGTGCTCGCGAGCGCCACACTGGCTGTTCACGCACGCGCGGCCCGCCGGCCGGCCGATACCACCGACCAGCCAGCCGCCGCAGACGCTTTTGTCTTTGTCCGCGACCGGCTCGGGGTTCCCGACACAGCTCTCTCGGCCCAGCTTGGCAGTCCCTTCGATTACCCACGGCAGGCGCGACTCGTGCTCGTCGATCGGCTCCCCGACCCCACAAGCCGCGCTGCGTTTGATGCGGCCGTCGTGAAAATGATTCGCCGTTATGTGGCCCGAAGCGAAGGCCGCGCGATGGTGCTCTTCACGAGCCATCAGGCGCTCGCCAAGGCGTCGGCGGATCTCTCTGGTTGGTGTGTGCGAAACAACTACCGCCTTGTCAGCCAGGCCGACGGCCTGCCCCGCTCGCGGATGCTCGAAGCGTTTCGTGAAGGGCCGAGCAGCGTGCTTTTGGGCACCGATGGGTTCTGGCAGGGAATCGATCTACCGGGCGACCAGCTCGTGACGGTGATCATCACGCGGCTGCCCTTCGCCGTACCCGATCGGCCACTCGTCGCCGCGCGGATCGAGGCCATCAACCAGGCTGGTGGCAATGCGTTCCTCGAGTATCAGCTTCCCGAGGCGGTCCTCAAACTCAAACAGGGTTTTGGGCGGCTCATCCGCACAGCCGGCGACACGGGCACCGTGGTCATCCTCGATCCACGCATGCTCACAAAGCCCTACGGCCGAACATTTCTGGAGAGCCTTCCCCCGGCAACGGTGGAGATTGAGCGGCTCGACGACGATTCCTGACGTGATGGCCGAAGGATAGGACGGCCAACGGCACGTTCGCGACGTGTTGGTGGCTATCGCCCGGATCTCTTCTGTTCGGCCCGAAGATTCTCTGCCCGCGACAGTTGGCTCCCCTCAACGAGCACCGGGATCACGCCCCCCCCCTTGCTGATATTGACGATGTCGCCCACCGGGGCGTACCGCGAGAGGTAGCCGGTCACGCGACAATCGAGCAGCGTGCCGGTGCGCAGATCGAAGTCGTAGCTGACATGAGCAGCAATGTCGTAGGAGACAATGCCCTCGTATCCCAGGACGCTCCTCACCGCCACCCGGTTCATCGCGATCCGCTCTTGGAGAACATAGCTGGAACGATCCTCAGTCGGCAGTTCACTGGGTGCAACCCACACCCCATCTCCGGCATGCTCGTGCTGTCGCTTGAGAACCAGCTCCGCACAATCGGCCGGCTGCCCTGGCTCGCCCAGACACCAGGTCTTGGGGATAAAGCGTTCCACGCCAGGATCGTGGCGAATCAGGAAGCGAAGATCCTTGTCCTCGAGAAGAACAAGGGGCCAGGGATCGAGGCAGCGGGCGCCGGAAGTGAGGAAGAACCGGCACCATTCCTGCCCCTCCTCGATCGAAGGCCGCCAGGTGAGTTCGCGCGGATAGATGGCGTCGATCGTTTCCCCGCGAAAGGTGAGCGTCCGACCATCGGTCGCAAACCCCCCCCACTCCCGCTTCGGGACGATGATCATCCGCACCGGATCCACGCCCGCGGCGATGATCACCCGATCGAGCCACGAACCATAGTAGCTCTGATCGTCATCCTTCGTGAGCAGGACGGCCGTCCGGACGCCGAGCCGCAGGAGGTGGTCACGGAGGCCGGCGGTGGGATGGAGGCAATGGTATCGGTCCCGGAGGGCCGGGGCGACATCCATCAGCGCTGCGGTGGCCTGGAGGGAATGCCCCACTGTGCCGACGCCAAGGAAGTTCATCTCCACGAGCTTGAGGTCGTCTCGCGCCTCGAGGAAGTCGAACCGCGCGGTTCCCGAGATCGAATCCTGTTCGAGTGGCAACGACTGGAGGATCTGCTGAAAGGAATCGCCCCGGAAGCGTGCCGCGTCCCGGCGCTCGATGAATGCGTGCATCGCCGCTCCACAGATCCGCCGGACTGCCTCCTCGTAGACCCGGTGCTGCTCAAGCGAGATCACCAGCGGCACGATGGAGGCGTCGTATGGTTCGCGCTCGTCGTAATAGAGCAACTCCTCGAGCTTCGCCCGGTACTGCCGGGGGTCGATACAGGCCACCTCCCGCGCGACGTCCTCGTCGAGCGAGCGTATGAACCGCGCATCCATTTCCACACCTCCCATGCAGCACGCTTCCCTGGCCGACTCTACCCGCACCATTCCGCCGCCATCGCAGTGATTGGCCCGGAGGGTCCGCCGCGGGACGTTGTATCCATAGAATAAGGGACAGGGCGGTCAACGGCCTTTCCGCGACCGTCTGAAAGATGCTCGTGGGGGGCTGAAGATACCTGATGCGGCTCGCCGTTGCCGTGCGCCGCGTCAGACGGCGTTGTTCACCACGTTGAGCCGTTCGAGGGCGAATGCGGGCCGGGCACAGGATCTCACGACATTCTCGAAGGTCTTTGTGCACCTCGGCAGGTCGCGATCACACGAGCTCGAGCTCGGCCCACGTCGTCGGGTCACTCTCCCATGGAAACTCAGGCGGGGCGTAGCACGGCACCTGACCGAGTCTTCGATCCACGAGCGCCGCAAAAAAAACCAGCTTCGAAATCTCCGCAGGCTCCCAGCCCGGCAGCGCCGCAGCCGTGATGAGCGCGTGGACCTCCCAGCCGTCAGGAAGGAGCGTCGCCTCGACCTTCGTTGAGCCTTCTGGAATGTCGGCGGGCATTTCGCTCGTCCGCGGAATCACGGCTGGCACGATCACGGGCTTGTCGGCCCGCAGGCCGCCACCCGTGGGCAGGATCGCAAGACGCCGGCAAAACCTCCCCGCGCGATGGCTCTCGCCGGTTGGCCGCGTGGCGATCCAAAGATGGAGGCCGTCACTGTCTTCTGGCTTGGTGGGGTGGCACCATCGTTTGTTTCCCACGCCACGGGCCACGCCGCGGAACGCGATCCCATCGTCGTTCCACGCCGCAAAGACCTCGAGCACATCGGGCACACCAGCAAGGCTCGCAAGCGACGGCAGCCGACAGCCCTCGTCGATCCCCCACGACGCCGGCGGCCAAAGTTTTTCCCGTCGCGGGCAGGCCAGCCGAAATCGAAACAGCGCCGCAGGATTGACCAGTGGACTCATGACACCATCGTACCCACTGGCACGAAGGGGTCAGGCACTTTTTCTGAGGATCACCATGCGAGACCCTGAGGCGGCGCCATCGCTGGTGAAGTACAACAGGACGGTCACCGCGGCTCATTGGTTCTCGGGAGGATACTGCATGCGTTCAACGTGCTCTCAGCCGGCCGCCGTTGCCCTCGCAGCGGCTGCCTTCTTCGCGGCCGCGGTGGTGCACGCGGCCGAACGGCCCAACATCCTGGTGATCTATGCCGACGACCTCGGGTATGGCGATGTGCAGTGCAACAACCCCGACCGCAGCAAAATCCCGACGCCTCATATCGATCGTCTCGCAGCCGATGGAATGCGGTTCACCGATGCCCATTCATCGTCCGGCGTCTGCTCCCCGTCCCGCTACACGCTCCTCACCGGCCGCTATCACTGGCGGACACGGCTGAAAAGCGGCATCGTCGGCCTCTGGGAGAAGCCGCTTATCGATGCCGACCGGCTCACGATCGCCGATCTCGCCACAGCCCATGGGTACCGCACGGCAGCCATCGGGAAATGGCATCTCGGTTGGGACTGGCCCGCTGATCCAGCTGATGCGGGGCTGCTCAAAGATGTGGACAAACGGAATCCACTGCGCGGCCCCGGGGCCATGACCGACGCCCACCGCGCGGCCTGGCAGCGGATCTTTTCCAAACCCGTCGGCGGCGGCCCGACAGCGTGCGGCTTCGATACGTATTTCGGCACCGACGTGCCCAACTGGCCCCCCTTCTGCTTCATCGAGAACGATCGAACGGTCGGTATCCCGACCACGCTTCTTCCTCTTGATGACCTCAAGAACTACCGCGCAAGCCGGCAGGGGCCGGCGCTCGAAGGCTGGCAGCTTGAGAGCGTGCTCCCAACACTTCGGGACAGGGCGGTGGCCTTGATCGAGAAATCGTCCAGCGACAAAACACCGTTTCTCCTCTATCTCCCCCTCACCTCGCCCCACACGCCGCTGGCAGTGAACGAGCCCTGGCGTGGGGCGAGCGGCCTCGACAACGCCTTTGCCGATCTCGTGATGGAGACCGACGCGGTTGTCGGCGACGTGCTCGCGGCCATCGAACGGGTGGGCATCGCCGACAACACGCTCGTCGTGTTCACCAGCGACAACGGCTTCGCGCCCTACGTGGGCGCGAAAGACCTCGAAGCACGCGGCCACTTTCCGAGCGGTCCTCTTCGTGGCTACAAGGGAGATGCCTGGGAGGGCGGGCATCGCGTAGCGTGTATCGTCCGCTACCCCGGTGTTGCAAAGCCTGGGAGCGTGTGCGACGCCCTCGTGCATCAGGCCGATCTCATGGCCACGTTCGCCGATGTGCTTGGCGTGGAGCTTCCCGCCGACGCCGGCGAGGATAGCTTCAGCCTCATGCCACTGCTGCGCGGCGGCAGCGAGCCCGTGCGTCAGCACGCCGTGAGCTGTGCCATGAGCGGCCTGGCGTCGATTCGTGACGGCCAGTGGAAGCTCATCCTGGGGAAGGGCGCCGGGGGCTTCTCGAAAGGGGCCGTAGCGAGCAAGGACGGCCCAGATGTCCAGCTCTACAACCTCGAGACTGATCGCGGCGAGCGGGAAAATCTGGCCCTTGAGCAACCCGATCGCGTGACGGCCATGAAGGCCGTGTATGACGCCCTCGTCGCAGCCGGCCGCAGCCATCCCTCGCCCTGAACCGCAACGTATAGTAGCGGGGCACCAGGATTCCCCGTCGTATGCGCATTCTCGAGGTGGCCAGCGAGGCCGTTCCGTTCGCCAAGACCGGCGGGCTCGCCGACGTTGCTGGAGCGCTTCCAGAAGCGCTCGCGAGGCTGGGCTGCGACGTCACGCTCGTGATCCCGGCCCACCGTGAAGCCCTCGCCAAAGGGCTGCCGATCGAGCCGACGGGGATCGAGTTCGAGGTGCCGATCGGCACCCGGCGACCACTCGCGCGGATCCTGCGGTGCAGCTTGCCTGGGTCGGCAACGAACGTCCTGCTCGTGGCCAATGACGACTTCTTCGACCGCCCTACCCTCTACGGTGGCGCGGAGGACTATCCCGACAACTCCGAGCGGTTCGTTTTCTTCTCGCGTGCTGCGATGGAACTGGCTGGTAGGCAGTCAACGGCCTACGACATCATCCATTGCCACGACTGGCAGACCGGCCTCGTGCCGGCGTACCAGAAGCTGCTCTACGGGGATTGGCCGGCAGTGGGCGCAGCCAGCACGGTGATGACGATCCACAACATGGCCTACCAGGGCCTCTTCTGGCACTGGGACATGCTGCTGACGGGACTCGACTGGAAGTATTTCAACCTCCATCAGATGGAGTTCCACCAGCAGCTCAACCTCTTGAAGACTGGCATCGTGTTCGCCGATGCCATCAGCACAGTCAGCCCGACATACGCCCGTGAGATCCAGCAGTCGCCGGGGGGCTGTGGCCTGGAGGGCGTGCTGGCCTCCCGCGGCGGTACGGTCTCAGGGATCGTCAACGCCATCGACACGGTGTCCTGGAACCCAGGGACCGATCCGCACATCCCGCGGCACTTTAGCGAACATGACGTAGCCGACGGGAAGTACGCGGCGCGGGTCGCGCTCGCTGCTCGGCTCGGCCATGCGGCTCCCACGGGCCGGCCACTCATCGCCTTCGTGAGTCGCCTGGCGGTCCAAAAGGGCGTGGAGCTTGTCATCGAGTTGATCGGCCGTCTCGCTGGTACGGGCCGAGCGCAGTTCATCGTGCTCGGCAGCGGTGATCCTGCATACGAGGAGGCACTTCGCCGCGCGGCCGCGGCCTTCCCTGGCGCGGTGGACGTGGTCATCGGTTTCGACGAAGCCCTCTCGCATCTCGTCCAGGCCGCGGCCGACATCGTTCTCGTGCCGAGCCTCTACGAGCCCTGCGGGCTCACGCAGCTCTACGCCCAGCGGTACGGCGCGATCCCGGTGGTGCGGGCCACCGGCGGTCTCGCCGACACCGTGGTGAATGCCACGCACGACGCGCTTCGCGAAGGCCGCGCCAGCGGTTTCATGTTCGAGTCGTTTGATACCGGGGCGCTCCGTCACGCGGTCGAGCGGGCCCTCGACGCCCACGCCCATGCCGAGCTGTGGTCTGGCCTCGTCCGTCATGTCATGCGGCAGGACTGGTCATGGGACTCGAGCGCCCGCGAGTATCTCCGCCTCTTCGAGCAGGTCCGAAGCCGTGCATCGCGGGCGGCGAGGTAAAGCAGGCAAAGCGTAGGGCTCCCTGACGACCTGGCGGGCGTGTCGCCCCCGTCATGACCGATACCGTTGGCATGAGACGCACAATCGTTCTTGCCATGCTTGGAATGACATGCGTTTTCGCGGCGGCGCCTGCTGCGCTTGCCGGAGGGCCGTGTCGTCCGTGCGGCGGCACTGCCGCGGGCATGGAAAGCCCCTGCGGCGATTCCGGCTGCGGCCCACGCTACTGGGGTGCCGTGTTCGAAGAGCTGCCCTGGACCGATCCATGCGATTGCCACGGCCGCCTGGTTGATTGCCATGGGGTGCCGCAAGGACCAGACATGCTGGCGCCCTGGCAACTTCCGCCAGGGCGAGGCTTTGTGCCGCCACAATACTTTGGCTATGGCCCGACGCGGGGCGGCTGCGACAATCCTGGCGCATGCCACCCCTGCACGAAGGGCAGCATCCTAGGCTTCCGTCCTGGTCCCCTCTGGTGGTTCTGAGGTCGCGAGGGACGCGACTGCTTGCTGCACGGTCTGCGGGTAGCGGGCAAGCAGATTGGTCGTGAAGGCAAGCTGGTTGAGCTTGCGAAACGTGTAGAGGCTTCGGGGATCAAGGCCACGGCGGCGCGAGACGTAGAATAAGTCACAGAAGGCTTGCTCAGGGCCGGCCATACGGCTTTCCGCAGGCGCCGCGTACACACGCGGGCTCACGGTCACGAAGACAAGCGTTCCCAGCGGCCCTGGCCGCTTTCGTGATCGGTTGTGTCGCCGCCGCGTGAAGCAGTCAATCTCCCGAGGCATCTGGGTGATGTATCCGTGGTAGGCGAGGGCATGGGCGCCGGTCACATACGCATCGGAGTCGATCGACGCCGCGAGCTCATCGGCAGTCACCCCGTCTGGCAGTCCATACCGCCCGGGCACCCAGCGGCAGATCACGCCCTGCTTCACAAGCCGGCCCAGCTCGACATTCATCACCGCCGGCGACGCATCGGCCACGTTCGCAAGTTCCGTGACGGTAAACAGGCTCTTTCTAAACCGTGCCCGCTGATCTGAAAAAAAACGGACCCACTCGATCGCTTTCATGGGGTTGTCGCCCCTGGCAAGCCGAGAAGCTCGACGAGAAGACAGATGACGCTCGCGAGGACAGATTGTCCCCCACCGGTCGACGCAAGCACGGAGGCCTGCGTGGCATCGACCTGCTCACCAATCAGCGCATCGATCGCCCTCACGTGGTGCCCTGCGGAGTGGACGAGGTTGTCGAGCCGCCGCTTGACCGCATGCCCGTCCACGCCGAGGCGGGCAAGTTTGTCGGCGATCCGTTTGGGCGCGTCGGCGGCCGCATGGTTCGCGAAGAGATGCAGGTCGAGGATGTCGCGGTACTCGATGAAGGGCCGACACATGATCGCGATCACCTTGGATTCAAGCATGTCGGCATTTGACGGCGTGCGGTAGACAACGCCATCGACTGTTCTGGCCACGGGCGGATCGATGATTGCGATTCGCGTGACATCGACCGGTATTTCGATGCGTCCAAGCGACGAGCCGAGTCGCCAGAACGCCAGCTCGACCACGGCCACGGCATCCGATCCGTTACGAACGTCGCCGGCCGCCACGGCCCCATCGAGGCTGCATTGCCTTCGAACGTCAGGCAGGAGTCGCCGCTCAAAAAGGGCGATCAGCTCCCGTTGCTTGGCTACGAGGTCGCCATGCCAGTGATAGTCGACAACGACCGACCGCCTGGGCCCCCGATCGAGCCTTCGGTAACGAAAACCGCCAACCAGGCAGAGCCCTACCCCAGCCGGTTGCGTGGCCACCAGTGCCGCAACCATCCCCTGAATCTGCTCGGTGATCTGATGCCGTTCATCCGCCACGGGGGAGCCATCGTTTTGCGTAACAAGACAAAACTAATATGTTATGTCTTGTTACGCAACTTAGCGATTATTCGCAGCTCGGGCGGCGAGCGACGCGGCGAACGTGACTTCGTCGCCGTGACGGCGGCAGGCGTCGAGCAGCAGATCCCATTCGCCACTTGCGCGGGCAAGATCCACAAGCGACGGCAGCAGGCCGGCCGCCTGCATCGTGCTCGGCGGACCACCCTCACGGGGACGGTTCACCGCCTCCTGAAGTGCTTCGGCTGAGCGTCCCAGCCGTGTCAGCAAAAGCACGAGCGTGTCGAGCGGCAGTGAGCCGGCCACGTCGAAATCGGCATTCGTCGCCTCGCGTCGAAAGAAGGCCACCGCTTCGCGAACATCGCGGCCGCTCTGCGCTCCAAAAAAATGTCGCGAGGCCTCGGCGACATTCTCGAAGGGGGGCTCGCCGGGGTACGTCACCTCCTCCGGGAGCCGGCAGCCGTACGTCGCGAGCTCGAAGCAGCGACGAAGTGTCGCTGGGTCGGCACACACCCTCGCGATCCGCAGCACCGATTGCAGGTGCGACACATCGACATGGATACTCGCATCGCCCACGAGTCCACCCGCCGACTCGAGCAGCGCGACGAGCGGCATATCGGCGACGAGCGATCCACTCGTGTCGATCCCGCGCGCCGCCAGGTCACTCGCTACGGCCCGCACGAGCTCGTCGTGAAGATGGGCGACGAGCCTCGCAGCCGCGGGTTCTTGGCGCGAGGCCGTCAGGCGAGACACCGCCTGCTCGTAGGCCGTAATGGCGTTGCACGTGCCTTGCGTCTCGAGCACGAGACCGATGCCGATCGCCGGATCGGCCGACTCCCAGAGCGTCACGCCGAGAATCTCTTCGACAAGCCTCGCAGCATCCTTATCGTCGGCGCGTTCCTTCACCGCCAGCACTGCCTGCGCGGCGATCGGCCCGAGCCGAGCCGCCACATCTTCCGGAGACACGGCGGCTCGCAGGTACATCCACGCCGCCGCCACCTGCCCTGCGTCCACAAGCGGCCAGCCCGCTTCACGGCAGGCGGCAAGCGTAAGGTCGTCGAGCCTCGCTTGAGTCACCTCGTCAGCGATGTTGATCGGACCGACCGTCGGAAGACCGAGCGACAGCCGCGCCTGCACCAGACGCAGGTCAAAAACAGCATGCCAACGGCCTCGTGCAGCAAGCGACGCAGCCAGTTCGTCACACATCGCCGATGGGCCGCGATCGGCACAGCACCGCTCGAGGCGTTCGAAGTCGGCCGTTTCCAAGAGGGCGTCGGTCTGACCGAGAACCTTCATCATGTCGCCTCCTGCCTGAGTGCCTCGTACGCGAGGACCGCCGCCGTCACCGAGACATTGAGGCTATCGGCGATGCCCCGCATCGGCAGGTGAATCGTCTCGAGCGAAATCGTGCCCGCCGTCGCGGCCGCATGCCAGGCATGCGAGACCCCATCGGCCTCGCTGCCCACGACCAAAAGCGTGTTGCCGGTGAGATCCACATCGTGCCATCGCCGAGTGCCTGTTGGCGTCGCGAGCACGACCCGCCGCCGTGATGCAGCGGCCCAGTGGATGGTGTCGGCGGCCGTCGCCACCGCGAGCGGCACACGGAAGACGGTGCCCAGACTTGCCCGGATCGTGGCAGGATTGGCGACATCCGTTTTTGGATCGGAGGCGATGACGCCAGCGAGACCGGCCGCATCGGCGGTCCGCACAATCGCGCCGAGATTGCCCGGCTTCTCGACGCCCTCGGCAACGAGGACAGGCCGTCCCACTCCAAAGCTCACATCGGCAAGCCCACGAGCCTCGAACCGCACGACACCAACGATCCCCTCGTTGCGGTCGCCAAAGGCCAGCTTCGCAAAGGCTCTCGGACCCACATGCACGATGGCTGCACCGCGGACAGCGCATGCCTCCAGGCACGCGTTGCGATCAGATGTCCGAGCCGATGCCGCCGCGTCGCGGTCGGTCGTCACAAACACGTCAACAATCTCGACGCCAGATGCCACCGCGCGGGCCAGCTCTCGGATGCCGTCCACGAGCGTGAGCCCCGACTTCCGTCGCTCACCGGCCTCGCGCAGCTGCGCAGCCTGCTTCACGCGGGGATTTGCGGGGCTCGTAATGGTTTCAAGCGGATCCACAAGGCTTCATCGGTGCAGTGGTGATCAGGGCATGGAGATACCATACTAATGCAATCGGTCGCACGAGCCTTTCTGAGGGTGCTGATGACGTTCTTCCGTAGCTCACTCCGATGGCTCGCTTGCGTGCTCACGGTCGCGAGCGTTTTTCAGTCCGTTTCGGTCGCCGCCGCTGGCCCTGACTTCAACCGCGAGGTCCGGCCGATCCTCTCGAACCGCTGCTTCAAGTGCCACGGGCCCGATTCAGAGCACCAGGAGGCCGGCCTGCGGCTCGACGTTCGCGAGGCGGCACTCGCGGAGCTCGACAGCGGCGAGCGGGGAATCGTGCCGGGCCACGCTGACTCGAGCGAGCTCGTCGCCCGCATCACGAGCGATGATCCCGATCTCGTGATGCCTCCGCCACACACGAAGGTGACCCTCTCCGACAACGACAAGCGAGTGCTCACCGAGTGGATCAACGCAGGTGCTCCCTATGCCCCGCACTGGGCCTTTGTGAAGCCAGCCAAGCCTGCAGTCCCGCCGGTCGCCCGCGACGGTTGGGTCAGGAATCCGATCGATGCCTTTGTGCTCGCTCGGCTCGAGTCCGAGAAAGTTTCCCCTTCCCCGGAGGCCGATCGGGCCGCGCTCTGCCGCCGCGTGCATCTCGACCTTATTGGTCTCCCACCTTCGCCCGATGAGCTCGCAGCCTTCTTCGCCGATACCTCGCCCGATGCCTATGAGACGCTTGTCGATCGGTTGCTCGCGAGCCCTCGGTACGGCGAGCGTTGGGCCCGTCGCTGGCTCGACCTCGCACGCTATGCCGACACCAACGGCTACGAGAAGGACCGTCCTCGCACGATCTGGCCCTGGCGCGACTGGGTGATCCGAGCCCTCAACGACGACATGCCGTTCGACCAATTCACGATCCGGCAGGTCGCCGGCGACATGCTGCCGAACGCGACGGTCGATGACATCGTGGCCACGGGCTTTCATCGCAACACGATGATCAACGAGGAGGGTGGCATTGACCCGCTCGAGTTTCGATATCTCTCGATCGTGGACCGCGTGGGCACGACGGGCGCGACGTGGCTCGGCCTAACAACCGCCTGCGCCCAGTGCCACACGCACAAATACGATCCCCTCACCCATACCGACTACTTTTCACTGTTTGCGCTCTTGAACAACGCTGACGAGCCCGAGTGGATCATCCCGAGCGAGGATCGGTCGCAGCGGCTTGCCGACGCAAGAGCCACAATCGAACGGCTTTGGAAGGAGTTGCCTGACCACTGGCCCTCGTCGGCCCCGTCGAAGGAGCACCTGGCAGGCTCTGCTGAGCCCGGCGCAGCAGCCGCTGATACGGGCGAACGAGCGGCTGGCCTGACCTCGCGGTTCGATGCATGGAACCGCGAGGAATCAGCCAAGGCCGTTCCGTGGAAGATCGTCCGCCCCGACTCACTCGAAACATCGATGCCCTGGCTCGAGATCCAGGATGACAGCTCGGTGCTCGCCAGTGGCGACCAGACCAAGAGCGATGTCTATACGGTCACCCTTCCACGGGTGGATACTCCAGTGCGAGCCATTCGTCTTGAAGTGTTGCCGCATGAGTCGCTGCCGGATTGCGGGCCAGGCATGTGCAGCTACGAGGGAACGCCGGGTGAGTTTTTCCTGTCGGAGCTCGAGGTGCGGGTGCCGCCGAAAGCCGCGAGGATCGAGATCGCCAAGACCAGTGAATCCTTCGGCGGCACGGCGGCGCATGGCCACGGCGCGAGCGGTGCCGCGGCTGCGATTGATGGCGTGATGTCGACGGGCTGGAGCACCAATGGCCGTCAGGGCCATGCCGAAGCGGCTGTGTTCGAGCTTGCGCAGCCCGTTGCCGCAGGCGAGCCCATCGTCGTGACGATGCGGTTTGAGCGGCATTTCGCATGCCCGCTCGGTCGATTCCGGCTCTCGGTCACTGATGCCGGCGGCGCCCCAGCCCACGGCCATCCAGCCGACGTCGAGGCGGCGCTCGTGAAGGAACCGGATGCTCGCTCGAGCGAGGAGCAGGAGGCGATCTTCCAGACGTTCCTGGCGACGGCCCCAGAGGTGAGCGACCGCGTCAAGGAAATCGAGCGGCTCGAAGCAAGCCTTCGCGAAGGCCTCGCGACGCTCGTGCTTGAGCAGAGGCCAGCCGACAATCCGCGAAAGACCCATCGCCATCACCGCGGCGAGTTCACGCAGCCGGAGGAGGAAGTGACGTCCGCCGTCCCGGCGTTCTTACCGTCGCTTCCTGCCGACGCCCCGGCCGATCGTCTCGCCCTGGCGCGGTGGCTCGTCGCACCGGAGAATCCGCTGACCGCGAGAGTGACCGTCAATCGCCAGTGGGAACCCTTCTTTGGCCGCGGCATCGTGGCGACCGTGGCTGACTTTGGCTATCAGGGGGCGATCCCGAGTCACCCCGAGCTCCTCGACTGGCTGGCCGTATCGTTCCGTGAGCCGGCAGAGTCTGGCGGCCTCGGCTGGTCGTTCAAAAAGCTTCATCGGCTCATCGTGACGAGCGCGACCTACCGCCAGGATTCCCGAGTGACTGGAACGCTGAAGGATCACGACCCTGTGAACGCCCTCCTCGCTCGCGGCCCGCGGGTGCGGCTCGATGCTGAGGTCATCCGCGACGGGTTTCTCGCGGCATCAGGGATGCTCTCAACCAAAATGTACGGGCCCGGCGTGCGCCCCCCCCAGCCAGCCGGCGTCACGGAGGTGGCCTACGGATCACCCACATGGAACGTGAGCAAAGGGGAAGACCGCTACCGTCGCAGCATCTACACCTTCCAGAAACGAACGGCGCCGTTTGCATTTACGACGACGTTCGACGGGCCCACCGGCGAGGCGTGCATCCCGCGGCGTGAGGTCTCCAACTCGCCGCTCCAGGCGCTCACGCTCCTGAACGACCCGATGTTCCTCGAGATTGCCCAGGCCCTTGGTCGCTTGGCGGCTGCCGCCGGCCCCGACGACGCTGCTCGGCTCGACATGCTTTCAATGCGTCTGTTGTCGCGGCATCTCGAACCGGACGAGCAGAAGGTACTCGTGGTCTATCTCGGCGAGCAGCACAAACGCCTGACGAGCCGTGACCTCGACGCCCTGAAACTTGCCGGCGGCAAGGCAGACCATGGTGTTGTCGAACGAGCGGCCTGGACGCTCGTGGCCCGGGCGATGATGAACCTCGATGAAGCGATCGTGAAGAGGTGATGATGCACAATTCAAATGCTGACCCGATGGATGTCACACGCCGGCATTTCTTTGCCGAGTGTGGCGTCGGTGTAGGGAAAATCGCGCTGGCGGGCCTGCTCTCGGGGGCGCTTCGACAGTCGGCGAACGGGACGCAGTCAGTCTCGCCGCTGGCGCCGCGGCCACCACACTCTCCCGGCAAAGCGAAGGCAGTCATTCAGCTCTTCATGGCAGGGGCGCCGAGCCAGCTGGAGCTCTTTGACCACAAGCCAAAGCTGGCCGAGATCGAGGGGAAGCCGCTCCCACCGGAGGTGATCGGCGGCCAGCGGTACGCCTTCATCCGGCCCGATGCCGCGGTGCTCGGGCCGCGATTCACGTTCGCGAAGCATGGCCAATGCGGTGCCGAGCTGTCGGAGATGCTGCCCTGGCTTGCGAAGGTCACCGACGACATCGCGATCGTGAAGAGCTGCCGCACCGACCAGTTCAATCACGCGCCAGCCCAGATCTTCATGAACTGCGGCTTCGCCCAGCCAGGCCGCCCAAGCATGGGGTCGTGGGTTACCTACGGACTTGGCAGCGAGAGTGACGAGTTGCCTGCCTTCGTCGTGATGAGTACCGGGAGCGGAATCAGTGGCGGAAGCGCATGCTGGTCGAGCGGCTTTCTGCCGAGCGTCTACACCGGCACTCGGTTCCGCAATGCCGGGCCGCCGATTCTCAACGTCGATTCACCCGAGGGCGCCGACGCGTTGCTCGAAGCCGACACGCTTGCGCTCGTCTCATCGCTGAACCGACGTCGGCTCATTGCCGACGGCGACCCCGAGATTGCGACACGGATCGCGTCCTACGAGATGGCCCATCGGCTCCAGACCTCCGCGCCCGATCTCATGAATCTGGCCGATGAGACGCCCGAGACGCTTGCCCTCTACGGTTGCAAGCCCGAGGAGTCGAGTTTCGCAAGGGCGTGCTTGATCGCGAGGCGGCTCGTGGAACGGGGCGTCCGGTTCGTGACGATCTATCATGAAGGATGGGACGCCCACTCGGACGTGGCGGGCAACGTGAAGAAGAATAGCGGAGCCACCGACCAGGGCTCGGCAGCGCTCGTGGCTGATCTGAAGCAGCGGGGGATGCTCGACAGCACGCTCGTGGTCTGGGGGGGTGAGTTTGGCCGCACGCCGATGGTGGAGTCGAGCGCTGTGCTTGGTCGCTCACTCGGCCGTGATCATCATCCGAATGCGTTCACGATGTGGCTGGCTGGTGGCGGCATCAAAGGGGGCATCACGTATGGCGAAACCGACGAGCTCGGGTTTCACATCGCCCGGGACGAAGTGCATGTCCACGACCTCCAGGCCACGATCCTCCACTGCCTCGGCCTCGACCACGAGCAGCTCACCTATCGCTACCAGGGCCGCGATTTCAGGCTCACCGACGTGCATGGGCATGTGGTGAATGGAATCTTGAGTTGATCGCCAGGCTGGAAGCCT